>NZ_JBGLZF010000002.1:0-285348 GCF_047304405.1 Pseudomonas sp. Pseusp11 | reverse complement strand
TTTTTTTTTTTTTTTTTATAAAAAAAAAAAAAATATACAGACCCCCTCCCGCGCCCTGCTCCTACGAGGAGACGGTGCATCAGAGGGAAACGGTGCATCGGAGGGAGGCGATGCATCGGCGGGAAGAGATGTTAGGCTCTGTCCCGAATCCTGCGCGCTGTGAAGGAAGGTTTATGTTGAAGTTTCTCGCTCTGCTCACGCTCCTGGCGGCCACCGCCGTCCACGCTGAAATCCCGCTACACACCGATCTGCCGCTCAAGTACCTGGAACAGGCCAACGTCGAATCCCGTAACCAGCCCTTGGTGATTTTCCTGCACGGTTACGGTAGCAACGAGCAGGACCTGTTCGGCATCAAGGATGAATTGCCACCGCAGTACAACTACCTGTCGGTGCGGGCGCCGATGACGTTGGAAGAGGGCAGTTACCAGTGGTTTCGCAAAAAGGGCGAGGGCGCCTATAACGGCGAGACGGACGACCTGAAGGCCAGCGGCCAGGTGCTGCTGGATTTCGTCGCACAAGCGGCAAAGAAATATCACACCGAAACGGACAAGGTTTTCCTGGTGGGTTTCAGCCAGGGCGCGATCATGTCCTATGAAGTCGCTTTGCGTCATCCCGAGGCGGTGGGCGGCATTGCGGCGTTGAGCGGGCGCATCCTGCCGGTGCTCAAGTCCGAACTCAAACCGGATGAAAAACGCCAGTCGCTGGCGATTTTCATCGGTCATGGCACCGCCGACAAACGCCTGCCCTACAACGACGGCACCGAGGCCGACAGCCTGTTGCAACGGCTGTCACTCAAGCCCGAGTTTCATGCCTACGAAGGTGTCGGCCACAGCATCAGCGCCACCGAGATGCAGGATTTGAGCGCCTGGTTGCAGCGCCTCAATCCCTGAGCCGGTCGGGTTTATTTGCCGGTGATGATCTGGTTCACCAGCGTTTCGTGGCCGGTTTTGTCGTTGGGGCGGGAGATGACCTGAATGATGGCCATGCGAGTGCCAGAAGCGGCCATCAGCGAGGTGTCGAGGGTCATGCCGCCGCCCTGGGTGGCGGTGCTGTCGATCTGTCGCAGGCCCAGCCCCGTGCCTTTCTGGGTCAGGCTTTTTTCGCTCAGCTTGTTGAAGTCCGGCAAGGCGTTGCGTTGCTCGGTGGCGAAGGCGGACACGGTGGCGTCGAGGAACTCACCGTCGTTGTCCTTGACGTTGGCGCCGCCGGGAATGGTGTTTTCGGCGGCGATCACCACGGTTTTGCTGGTCTGGTTGGTGTACATCGTGCCCGTCGCCCCAGCGGTGCCGGTGGCCGCGTCGCCGGCCGGCAGCGGATTGGCAATGAAGCCCTTGGGCAGGGTGAAGGTGAACTTGCCGCCGAGCATCGAGACCTTCTGGGTCGGCGCTTTGTCGCTGGTAGTGGCCTTGGCCGCCTGCGCATTCAAGGCCCCCAGGCTGGCAGCCGCTGTCAGCAGCAGAACAACGGCTTTTTTACTCAACAATGACATTCAAACTCTCCGTGGGATGGTAGCGCTATGACGGCGATCATCCCACGGATCGCGATTTGCTACACCGGGTGCGTGGTGATCATCGTTGCCGTTCGTTGAAACGATAGGGCGTTGGGCGCAAGGCCCGTTGTTTTGTCACCAACAGCATCCCGAACGAGGCGCCGATCCCCAACACAAATCCCATCCAGCCGAACCTCGGCAACGCCAACGCCAGCACCAGGCAAAACGCCGCAAACGAATACATCCCGGTAGCTGTAGCCCGCAGCAACGCCGCAGTAAACGCCGGCCCGCGAGTCTGCTGGGAAAACACTGCCATCACACTGCCCAGCACCGGGAACACTGCAAGCAATCCGCTCCAGCGCTCGCCGACGGTGCTGGCCAGCAACGTCACGGCCAAGGTGAGCATCGCGCCAGCCATCATCCGCAGCAGCAGTTTGTCGGATTTGGGCGCCGGGCCTGAAACGACGGGTTGCACCGAGGGAAACAGGTACGGCGCGGCCAGCAACGCGGTGGCGGCGGCGATCACCGAGAGCGTCAGCGACGGCGGGATCAGCGACAGCACAACAGCCACCGACGCCCAGACCAGCAGCGCCATCGTCAGTGCCCACGACCAGCTCAAGCGTTGTGCGAGCTGGGCATACGTCACGCAGAAGGCAATCATCGCGAACATGGCTGAAAGCGCCGCCGTTGCCGCCTGAGCGGCGAACACATGGCCTTGCTCGATGGCGAGGAACAACAGAATCGGCCCGACCACCACCGGCAACCCCGACAGCCAACCGGCCACGCTCGGTCCCCAGCGTTTACCGGCCAGGGAAATCAGCAACAGAAACCCCGGAATCACCAGCAGCTTGAGCATCAGCACGCACGCATCTCCATTTGTGTGTGCCGGTCACGTTAGCATTGCGGGCGATGGATTGCTTAAGGCGGTTTCTGCGCAAGCGTTGAGCGCCTACACCCGGGTGCGCGAAACGTCTAAGCTGCGCGCTCCCACCTGTTGACGGATGCTTGCGTGAAATTCAGTTTGCCCAAAGTCGGCACCGCGCCGTTTTGCCCACCGGAAGTGGCCGGCACGGTTGCCGTTGACCCTGGTGCTTCGTTCTACAAGCGCGTTCTGCGTTTTGCCGGCCCCGGTTTGCTGGTGTCCATCGGCTACATGGACCCGGGCAACTGGGCCACGGCCATCGAGGCCGGTTCGCGGTTTGGCTACAGCCTGTTGTTCGTGGTGTTGCTGGCGAGCCTGGCGGGGATGGTGGTGCAGTGTTTGTGCTCGCGTCTGGGTATCGCCACCGGGCGCGATCTGGCGCAGTTGTGCCGGGAGCGCTACAGCACGCGGACCGCACGGACCCAGTGGCTGCTGGCGGAAATTTCGATCATTGCCACCGACCTCGCCGAAGTGCTCGGCTGCGCCCTGGCGTTCCACTTGCTGCTGGGTTGTTCGCTGACGTTTGGCATCGCGCTCACCGCGTTCGACACGTTGCTGGTATTGGCCCTGCAAAACCGCGGTTTTCGTCGGCTGGAGGCGATCATGCTGGTGCTGGTGGGCACTATTGGCGCGTGTTTCTTCGTCGAACTGCTGCTGATCAAACCCTATTGGCCGGACGTCGCTCGCGGTTTCACACCGTCACTTTCGGTGATCGGCGATGCGGCGCCGTTGTACCTGGCCATCGGCATTCTCGGGGCCACGGTGATGCCGCATAACTTGTTCCTGCATACCTCGATCGTGCAGACGCGGATGATCGGCAAGGACCTGGCCAGCAAGCAGGACGCGGTCAAACTGGCGCGCATCGACACCCTCGGCTCCCTGGCGCTGGCACTGCTGGTCAACGCGGCGATCCTGATTCTTGCTGCGGCGGCCTTCCACAAGACCGGGCATACCGACGTGGTGGACATCCAGGACGCCTATCACTTGCTCGATCCATTGGTGGGCGGGGCGTTGGCCAGTGTGTTGTTTGGTGTGGCGTTGCTGGCGTCGGGGCAGAGCTCGACCTTCACCGGCACCATCGCGGGCCAGGTGATCATGGAGGGCTACCTGAACCTGCGCTTGCCCTGCTGGCAACGGCGCTTGATCACTCGCGGGCTGGCGCTGATCCCGGCGTTTATCGGCGTGTGGCTGATGGGCGACGGGGCAATCGGCAAACTGCTCGTGTTGAGTCAGGTGGTACTCAGCCTGCAACTGCCGTTCGCGTTGTACCCGTTGATTCGCATGACCAACGATCAGACGCTCATGGGGCCGTTTGTGAATCGGCTGCCAACTCGGGTGTTGGCGTGGGGATTGTTTACGGTAATCAGTGCGGCCAACAGCTGGTTGATTTTGCAGTTTGTGGGCTGATCCCGGAGGGCGAACCTGGTGAAATTTGCCTGAGGACAGGACAAAAAGGAACCCGGTTTGTGGCGAGGGAGCTTGCTCCCGCTTGAGTGCGTAGCACTCACAAAATCTTTGGTACATCAGAGATTTTGGGGCCGCTTCGCAGCCCAGCGGGAGCAAGCTCCCTCGCCACAGGGGATTGGTGTCTCGAACAGGCTTACATGCGCTCGATGGCCAATGCCACGCCCTGACCACCACCAATGCACAGGGTGGCCAAACCTTTCTTGGCATCACGCTTGATCATCTCGTGCAGCAGGGTCACCAGCACCCGGCAACCCGACGCACCAATCGGATGACCCAAGGCGATGGCGCCGCCGTTGACATTGACCTTGTCCAGATCCCATTCCAGGTCCTTGGCCACCGCCAGGGATTGCGCGGCGAAGGCTTCGTTGGCCTCGATCAGCTCCAGTTGATCGATGGACCAGCCGGCCTTGTCCAGGCAACGACGGGTGGCGCTGACCGGGCCGATGCCCATGATCGCCGGGTCGACGCCCGCGTTGGCGTACGCGGCGATTTTCGCCAGCACCGGCAGGCCGAGGGCCTTGGCTTTTGCGGCGCTCATCAGAATCACGGCAGCCGCACCGTCGTTCAGCGAAGAGGCGTTGCCGGCGGTCACCGAACCATCCTTTTTGAAGGCCGGTTTCAGTTTGCCCAGGGACTCGGCGGTGGTGCCGGCCCGCGGCTGTTCATCGGTGGCGAAGGCCAGTGGATCGCCCTTGCGCTGGGGGATCAGGATCGGGGTGATTTCATCGACGAAGCGCCCGGCTTCGATGGCGGCCACGGCTTTCTGTTGCGAGGCGGCCGCGAAGGCGTCCTGGGTCTCACGGCTGATGCCGTACTTGTCCACCAGGTTCTCGGCGGTGATGCCCATGTGGTAATCGTTGAACGCATCCCACAAACCGTCGCTGATCATCGTGTCGACGATCTGGCTGTGGCCCATGCGCAGACCGGTGCGGGCGCCGGGCAGCACGTAATTGGCCAGGCTCATGTTTTCCTGGCCGCCGGCGATGATCACCTCGGCATCGCCGCAGCGAATCGCCTGTGCCGCCAGGTGCAGCGCTTTCAGGCCCGAGCCGCAGACCTTGTTCAGGGTCATGGCCGGTACGGCGTGAGGCAGGCCGGCCTTGATCGCAGCCTGACGCGCAGGGTTTTGTCCGGCGCCGGCGGTCAATACCTGGCCCATGATCACTTCATCGACCTGCGCCGGGTCCAGATCGGTTTGCGCCAGCAACTGGCGGATCACCGCAGCACCGAGATCAACCGCGGACACATTGGCCAACGCGCCCTGGAAACTGCCGATGGCAGTGCGAGTGGCAGCAACAATCACAACGTCTTGCATGGACGGATTCCTCACTGGGCAGCGAACTGCATTTCCGGGACGTGGTCAGGCACGATCAGTTTGCCGGCGGTCTTGGCGACGATTTCCTCAACGCTCACGCCTGGTGCGCGTTCCTTGAGAATGAACGCGCCGTTGTGGATTTCCAAGTAGGCCAGGTCAGTCAGTACGCGTTTGATGCAACCGGCGCCGGTCAGCGGCAGGCTGCAGCGCGGCAGCAGTTTCGACTCACCGTCCTTGGAGGCGTGGGTCATGGTGACGATGATGTTGTCCGCACCGGCCACCAGGTCCATCGCGCCGCCCATGCCCTTGACCAGTTTGCCGGGGATCATCCAGGAGGCGATGTTGCCTTCGACGTCCACTTCGAACGCGCCGAGCACGGTCAGGTCAATGTGGCCGCCGCGGATCATCGCGAACGATTCGGCGGAGGAGAAAATCGACGCGCCGATACGCGCGGTCACGGTTTGCTTGCCGGCGTTGATCATGTCGGCGTCGACTTCGGCGTCGGTCGGAAAGGCGCCCATGCCGAGCAGGCCGTTTTCCGATTGCAGCATGACTTCCATGCCTTCGGGGATGTAGTTGGCGACCAGGGTCGGAATGCCGATGCCGAGGTTCACGTAGTAGCCGTCCTGCATTTCGCGGGCGACGCGCTGAGCCATTTGTTCGCGGGAAAGTGCCATTGTTGTTATTCCTTCATTCGGTCCGGGGGCAGGGGATCACTTACGCACGGTGCGCTGTTCGATGCGCTTTTCGAACGTGCCGCAAATGACCCGGTCGACGTAGATGCCAGGGGTGTGGATCTGCGACGGGTCCAGCTCGCCGGGTTCGACGATTTCTTCGACTTCGACCACGGTGATCTTGCCGGCAGTGGCGGCCAGCGGGTTGAAGTTCTGGGCGGTGTGGCGATAGACCACGTTACCGAAATGGTCGGCTTTCCAGCCTTTGACGATGGCGAAGTCACCGGTGATGGATTCTTCCATCAGGTACTGGCGGCCCTTGAATTCGCGCACTTCCTTGCCTTCAGCGACTGGAGTGCCGACGCCGGTGGCGGTGAAAAACGCCGGGATGCCGGCACCGCCTGCGCGCATTTTCTCGGCGAGGGTGCCTTGGGGGGTCAGGACGACTTCGATTTCGCCTTTAAGCAGTTGGTCTTCGAACAGTTTGTTCTCGCCGACGTAGGAGGCCACCACTTTGCGGATCTGCCGGTCCACCAGCAGCACGCCGAGACCGAAACCATCGACGCCGCAGTTGTTGGAGACCACGGTGAGGTCACGGGTGCCCCGGTGCTGGATCTCGGCGATGAGGTTTTCCGGAATCCCGCACAGGCCGAAGCCGCCGGAGATCACGGTCATGCCGTCTTCAAGACCGGCCATCGCTTCCTCATAGGAATACACGCGCTTGTCGAACCCTGCCATATGCACCTCTTTTATTCTTTGTGGGCGGCTGGCTAGCCGGATGGGGATGGAGTGTCTCGCTGCAGGATTTATTTGTTAAGTTGATTTTTAAGGTTGATTGATAGATAAAACTCACTAATTGTAGGGGCAGCCTTCGGCAGCTCCTACAGTGTGTGCGTACGAGGTTGGAGATACGGGCATGACCGTTAAACAGATCCGCGCCTTCCTGGCCGTAGCCCAGAGTTTGAGCTTTGCCGTGGCTTGCGAGCGGCTGCACCTGTCCCAGTCGGCGTTGAGCCTGACCATCAAGGCGCTGGAGGAGGGCCTGGGTGGGCGCCTGTTCACCCGCAATACCCGCAACGTCGCACTGACCGCCGAGGGTGAATCGCTGCTGCCACTGGCCCGCCGGCTGATCGCGGACTGGGACAATGCCGAGGATGAACTGCGCCAACGCTTCACCCTTCAGCGCGGCCGCGTGACACTGGCGGCGATGCCGTCGTTTGCCGGCAACCTGCTGCCGCCGATCCTCAAGACCTTCCGCGCGCGTTATCCCAAGGTCAACGTCACGGTGAACGACGTGATCAACGAGCAGGTGCTGGAAATGGTCAGCGACCGCCAGGTGGAGTTGGGCGTGGCGTTTGAGCCGACCCAGAGTTCGTCGCTGCAATTTACCCCGTTGTACATCGACCGGTTTGTGGCGGTGGTGCCGCTTGATTCACCGCTGGCGGACCTGGGCGACATCGATTGGCAGACCTTGCTCAAGGAACCGTTCATTACCTTGCAGCGACCGTCCACGGTGCGGGTGATGCTCGAAGAGCACTTGCAGGCGCGGGGCATGAAATTGCCGGTGGAGTTTGAAAGTCATCAGTTGGCGACGGTCGGGCGGATGGTGGCCAGCGGACTGGGCGTGAGCGCGGTGCCAGCGTTGTGCGCCGGGCAGATGCGCGAGCTGGGCGCGCGCTGCATCACCCTGCGCGATCCGGTGGTGGAACGGGCGATCGGGGTGCTGACGACGGGGCAAGAACTGTCGGCGGCGGCGCAGGCGTTGTTCGATATTCTCAAGGCTGAAAACCTTGGCGAGCGTCTGAGCTGATCACGGTCACCTATGGGGGCGGGCTTGTGTGGCGAGGGGGCTTGCCCCCGTTGGGGCGCGAAGCACCCCTAAAACCAATCACCGCGATCTTGAATTTAGAAAGCGGTGATTGGTTTTACGACTGCTTCGCAATCGAACGGGGCGATGCGGCGTTCCGACAAGCCCCCTCGCCACACAAGCCCGCTCCCACAGGGTCCGGTTTCATCCGTTGCATCCGGGCAGACCAACCTGCCCGGGTGATGAGCCGGGCGTTATTTACGCGCCTCCAGAATCAGGTTGAACGGCGTTTCCGTGGCTCGCCGGAACTGGGTGAACCCCGCCTCGGTGAAGACCTTGCGCAACCGAGCCTCGCCCGCTTGGGCACCGAGCCCGAGGCCGACCTCCTGGGACAGCGAGTTAGGTGTGCAGATAAAGGTCGAGGCGGCATAGAACAGCCGTCCTACCGGGTTGGTGTTCTCGTCAAGTGTGTCGTTGGCGAAGGGCTCAACCAGCAGCACCGTGCCGTCGGGTTTGAGCGATTCATAGGCATGCTTTGCGGCACCGACCGGGTCACCCATGTCGTGCAGGCAATCGAAATAGCAAATCAGGTCATAGTCGTCGCCCGGATAGCTCTTGGCGTTGCCCTGGAAGAACCGTGCCCGTCCGGACACGCCACCTTCTTCGGCGCGCTGAGTGGCGACGGTGATCGAAGGCGCGTGGTAATCGAAACCGACGAACCGTGAATCCGGGAAGGCCTGGGCCATGATCACGGTCGAGGCGCCGTGGCCGCAGCCGATGTCTGCTACTTTCGCGCCGGCTTCCAGTTTGGCGACCACCCCGTCGAGGGCCGGCAGCCACTCGCTGACCAGATGCGCCTTGTAGCCTGGGCGGAAGAACCGCTCGGTGCCGCTGAACATGCACGGATGGTGATCGCCCCAGGGCAGGGCACCGTTGCCGCGCATGGCGTTGACCAGTTTGTCCTTGTCATGGAAAAACGACGCAACCACCGCCATACCGCCGGCTACATAAACCGGTGAATCTTCGATCGCCAGCGCCAGGGCTTGCTCTTCGGGCAGGCGGAACTGGCCGTCGCGGTGTTCCATGTAACCGGAGGCGGCGTGGGCGCTGAGCCACTCACGCAGCAGGCGGGTGTTGCAGCCGGTCTTCGCGGCGAGTGTTTCGGGGGTGACGGGCTGACTGTCGGCCATGGCCCGGTACAGGCCGAGTTCTTCGCCGAGGATGACGTTGGCGAGCATCGCCGCGCCACCCATGTCGCTCACCAGTTTGCCCATGAAATCATTGAGTCTGGCCTCGTCCATCTTGTGTGCTCCTTCAGCAGGATCACGGCCTGCAGGCTTTGTTTGTCGAGGCATGCACCTGTGGGCGGTGATCGTGGGAATGAACAGGACGATAACCGCGTCCTGGCTCCCCCCTACGGGGGTAATCAACAAGTCTAGTTCGTGTATCCCTCTGTATCTGGCTGCCTGTCCGATACAGTGCGCTGAGAAGAGGGGCGTTTGCGCACACAGACCCGACACACCGCGTCGCTTAACTGGACCTGCCGGCCGGCACTGAGCATTCAGGCGCTGGAGACCGGATCCCAGGATGAGATCGACACCATGCAAACTCCCCTCACATCAGCGCCGGCGACCGTCGGGCTAGGCTTGCGCCGTGGCTTGATGAACGACCTTCAAGCGGCCCCGGCGGGCGCTTTTGACTTTCTGGAAGTCGCGCCGGAAAACTGGATCGGTATCGGCGGCGCGCATGGCGCGGCGTTTCGTGCCCTGGCCGAGCGTTATCCGTTGTCCTGTCACGGCTTGTCGTTGTCATTAGGCGGATCGGCGCCGCTGGACGTCGGGTTTCTGCGGGAAGTGCGGAGTTTCCTCGATCACTACAAGGTGCCGCTGTACAGCGAACACCTGAGCTACTGCAGCGATGACGGGCATCTTTACGACCTGCTGCCGTTGCCATTTACCGAAGAAGCGGTGCACCACGTCGCCACCCGGATTCGTCAGGCACAGGACATTCTCGGTCGGCGTCTGGCGGTGGAAAACGTCTCCTACTACGCCGCGCCGCAGCAGGACATGGACGAATTGACGTTCACCAACGCAGTGCTGCGCGAAGCCGATTGCGACCTGCTGCTGGACGTCAACAATGTCTACGTCAACTCGATCAATCACGGTTCTGATCCGCAGACGTTTCTGGCGGGCATCGACACGGGGCGAGTGGTCGCGATGCATGTGGCGGGGCATTTCGACGAATCCGACACCCTGAAAATCGACACCCACGGCGCCTCGGTCAAACCGGTGGTCTGGGCTTTGCTGGCCGAGGCGTATGCGCGGTTCGGCGTACAGCCGACGCTGCTTGAACGGGACTTCAATTACCCGGCGTTCTCTGAACTGGTGAGCGAGTTGCAGGCAATCCGCCGACTGCAAGACGAGGAGGCGAACCGTGGATAAGCCGACGCTGCACCAGCAGCAAGACACATTGACTCGCTACCTGCGCGACCCCGACCACTGTGCTCCTCCCGTCGGGATGGACGTGGCACGGGCGCAGGTTTATCGCGACCTGGTGTTCTCGAACCTGTCGTCGTTGCTCAGCGGCACCTTTCCGGTGTTGGTGAGAATACTGGGGGACAGTGACTGGCGTTCTCTGGTGCGAATCTTCCTGCGGGACTACCGCGCTCACACGCCAAAATTCGGCGAGATCGCCCAGGAGTTCGTCGAATTCCTCGCCGCTGAACCGCAAGTGTTGAGCGATGGACCGTGGCCGCCGTTCATGGTCGAGCTGGCGCATTACGAATGGGTCGAAATGGCCCTGCAACAATCCGACGCCGAGCCGTTGCCGGCCAGCGATGCTGGATTGCTGCTGGAGCGACCGTTGCAGGTTTCGCCACTGGCCTGGCCGTTGGCCTATGGCTGGCCGGTGCAAAAAGTGGGGCCGGATTATCGGCCGCAAGTGCTACCGACTCAGCCCACGTTACTGTTGGTGCGTCGGGCTGAAGACTGGAGTGTGCGCTTCTCCGAGCTGAGCCCGTTGGCGTGGCGGTTGTTGCAGCGGATCGGGGAATTTCCTGAACTCGATGGCCGGGCGCAGCTGGAAGGGCTGGCGGTGGAGGCGGGGATGGCTGGGTCGCAGGCCTTTATCGACAGTGGATTGGCGTTGTTGCGGCAGATGCACAGGGAACGGGTAATCGGTATAGCGGCCTTTAGTCGCTGATAATCAGCGAATCACCCTACATCCATTTCCACCTTTCCTGACTTCTTTCCTGATCGATCCCCCGCAAAGTCCCCGCGCCTAATTTTCTGCGCAGCTGTTTAAATCTCTCGGGATAACTGCGAAATTTCTGGGCAAGGTCATCGGAAGTTTCCTTCAAGTTGTGGCGTTTTTCGTGAACTGGTGGACGATGGGGTATAGGGATAGTCTTTCGCTGTCACCGCGGAAGTGGTGGCAGGGTGTAGGAGCCCTCTCTCATGGTGCAACAGCTTTGTCGTTTGATTGCGGCGCTTAATTCGTGTCCGTAAGATCGTTCGCGGCGGCTGTGCGCGGGACACGCTTCGGCGTGGCCGAGGTTCATGAGTGCTCGGTACTCCTACTCCTGCGCATGGCTGCCACCCAAACCTGTAGGAGGGTGCGTTGGCAGCTCATATTCATACTCATGGAAATTACAAATGACGACGCTAACGCCAGATCCACCCTACGAAAAAATAGTTCCTCATCCCGAAAACCGCTTCATGGCCCTAACCGGCAACTGCACCGACATGCCCACCCTGTTCGTCGATACCCACGCGCCGATCGATGTTTTGTATGACACTGCCAGCTATCGAATTCGCGCAGTTACTCAGGTGCTTGAGAACATGTCGATGCGCGGTTCAGTCGAGTGCGAATCCTTCATTCTCAGTGATTTTGCTTTGCTCTGTGCCATTCCATTGCGCGATGGCTGCGATGTGCTGGATGTAATTGGGCGGCGGTTGCGGGCTCGGCCTTCGGAGTAGCTTCTAGCGCGGCTTTTGTGGCGAGGGGGCTTGCCCCCGTTGGGCAGCGCAGCGGCCCCAAAATCAGCAATCCGGTTTTGTCAGGTTCGCTAGGGGGGGTGTCCTTGCGACTGCTTCGCAGTCGAACGGGGCGATGCGGCGTTCCGACAAGCCCCCTCGCCACAGGGTTTGGGTTGGATGGGGGCTGCTGCGCAGCCCAGCGGGAGCAAGCCCCCTCGCCACAAGGGCCTGACCGCACACAATCCCCCAAACACCACACCTACATTGGATGGATGGTGTTTATTGGGGCTTTGGCAATTTGAGCTCCGCACACAACCCACCGCCCTCACGATTGCTCAAGGTCAGTGACCCGCCAATCGCCAGCGCCAATTGCTGGGCAATCGCCAATCCCAAGCCGGTCCCGCCGGTGCTGCGATTACGCGAATTCTCCACGCGGTAGAACGGCTGCATCACCTGGGCCAATTGCTCTTCGGCAATCCCCGGCCCTCGGTCCATGACCTTCACCGACAAGCTGCCGTCGGCCTTCGTTTCCACCCACAATTCAGCCGCGCCAGCGAATTTCAGCGCGTTGTCTACCAGGTTCACCAGCACTCGCCGCAAGGCATGGGGCCGGGTGTCGATGACTGCGGCGCTTTTGCCGCCCAGCTGCACGTCTTTGCCCATGTCCTGATAGTCGAACACCAGGCTGTCGAGGAACGAATCCAGATCGGTGCGGCGACTTTCCTCGGTGGCGCCATGGATGCTGCGAGCGTAGGCCACGCCTTCGCGCACCAGGTGTTCCATCTCGCCGAGGTCGTTCCACAGTTTGTCTTTTTCGCTGGAGTCGTCCATGAATTCGGCACGCAGTTTCATGCGCGTGATCGGGGTTTGCAGGTCGTGGGAAATCGCCGCCAACAGTTGCATGCGCTCCTTGAGATACGCCGCAATGCGCGCCTGCATGGCATTGAATGCCCTGGCGGCGTAGGCGACTTCGGTCGGGCCTTTTTCATCAAGGTGCACGGCGTGGGTGTTGGGGTCGAGGGTTTCCACGGCTTGGGCGAGGCGGGTGAGCGGGCGGATGGCGATTCTCACGGCCAGCCAGGTGCAGGCGATCAGTAGCGCCAGTTGCCCCAGTAATACCGCCGGTAACCACGGGGACAAAGGCACCATCGCGGGGCGCACGTCGATGGTGACGGGGCTGCCGTCCTTCAGTTTCAGATGGGCCTGGAAGTGTTTCTTCGGGCCGGGGATGTCGGTAAAAGTCAGCGGATATTCATGGCCGATGGCGTCCTGAATCGAGGGGACGGCAATCGGCACATCGCTGGGCGCCATCGGTGTGCCGGGTGAACCTTCATTCAGCAGATAACCATAGTTGGTGCGTTCCAGGCGCTGCAGCCAGCTCGCTCGTTCGTTGGCGGGCAAGCGGTCGAGGATGGCGAGGGACGTCGAGACGTCGGTTTCCAGGTTGCCCAACATGGTGCTTTTCGCACTTTCATAACGCTCGTAGTACTGCGCGCCAAAGGACAGCGCCTGGGCGAGGATCAGGCCGATCAGGAAAATCAGCGACAGCCGCGAGGCCAGCGTGCGGGGCCAGTGCAGCGCAAGGTTCATGATGGCGCACCGAGCACTTCCACCGGCAGGGAAAACACATAGCCTTCGCTGCGTACGGTCTTGATGTAGGCCGGTTCCCGGGCGTCGTCGAGCAGGCGCTGACGCAAGCGGCTGACCAGCAAATCGATGGAGCGGTCAAACAGATCGGCGTCGCGGCCTTGAGTCAGGTTGAGCAACTGGTCGCGATTGAGCACCCGCTGAGGATGATCGAGGAACACCCGCAGCAAACGATATTCCGCGCCGCTGAGGGCGACCATGGTGCCATCCTGATCCAGCAGATGCCGGGCCGAGGTGTCCAGGCGCCAGCGCCCGAACCCCAGCAGGCGACCGCTTTCGGTGATCACCAGATTCGGCGGCAGCATCCGCGTGCGGCGCAGCACGGCGTTGATCCGGGCGAGCAGTTCACGGGCGGCGAACGGTTTGACCAGGTAGTCGTCGGCGCCCATTTCCAGGCCGATGATGCGGTCGGTTTCATCGTTGCGCGCGGTGAGCATCAGCACCGGCGTGGCCTTGTGTTTGCCGGCGCGCAGCTCACGGCAGAGCAGCAGGCCATCGTCGCCCGGCATCATGATGTCGAGCACGATCAGGTCCACCGGCGTGGTCTCCAGAAACGCGCGCATCTGCCGTCCATCTGCCACCACGGTGGTGCGCAGGCCGTTCTTCTTCAGGTAATTGCCTACCAGTTCCCGGATCTCGCGGTCATCGTCCACGATGAGAATGTGATCGACGTGTTCCATGGTCGCCATGCCTCTTGAGTAGGAGTTTTCGCGCAGTCTACCGAGTCAAGGCTCGCTCGCCCGCAGCGGTTTGTATTGCAGTGTATCTGGCCTGTCGGCGGATACACGGGGACGCAAAAACAGCCGATTTCAGGGGTTTTGTATCGCTGTGTATCGCCGGCCGGTGTTGATACATAGCAATTTACTCGCGCCTGTTCCAGACACAGACGGGATACCTCGCGGGCTTCTAATGGCTTCCATCGAGGCAAACCCAAACCGCCTCGGCCCCATCAACGATTTGGCAACGATTGACCCATTGAAGCCCCGAGGAAACCACCATGAATACCAAAGCCGTCTACGCCGCCTGCCTGTTTGCCGCCCTGAACATCTGCACCTTGTCGGCCCGGGCCGAAGCCAATGTCACCCCGCAAACCTACACCTATGGCACGCACCTGGACATCCAGAAAGTGCTGTCGATGAAAGAGGACGCCACACCTTCCTGCGGGATTGTGAATGCGCGGATGACTTACCTGGATTCCCAAGGCAAAACCCAGGCCCTTGATTACCGCAAATTCGCTGACAACTGCAACGAAGACAACTGAGTCCTTTGCTCACCCGTTCTCAATCCCTTTTTTGAAACAGGAATAACCCCATGAACAACGTCACCCGCTTTTTGACCGCCATCGTATTTTCCGTAGACGGCGTCGCCGCGCATGCCAACGCGGCTGTTGAACAGAGCAGCTGTGGCAGCAGCACCTGCTTCCAACTGACGCCGCTGGTGGCTGAGGATGGTTCCAGCCGCACACCGCAGGGGCAACTGATTGCAGAGAATGGCTCCAGCCGCACACCGCAGGGGCAATTGCTTGCAGAGAACGGTTACAGCCGGACGCCACAGGGCCAGCAGTTGGAAAACCAGATGGCTTGAAGCCAGGCACTGTTCTGATGAACTCAATATTCCCAGTGTGGGAGCAGGCTCGCTCCCACATCGGACTCGTATATTCAAGGTGATCCCCATGTTTCTCATCGCATTCCTGGGCGGCATTTTGACCGTCCTCAGCCCCTGCATCCTCCCGGTCGTGCCGTTTCTGTTTGCCGGTGTTAAACGCACACGCACCTCGATCCTGCTCACTCTCGGTGGCATGGCCCTGACCTTCGCCCTGATCTCCAGCCTGGCCGTGGTCAGCAGCGATTGGGTGATACAAGCCAACAACACCGGCCGCCATGTGGCGCTGATCGTGATGGTGCTGTTTGCGCTGTCGCTGATCTCCGCCCGCATCGGCGGCTGGCTGGCGCGCCCGTTCGTGTTGCTGGGCAATCGCCTCGACCCCAACACCCGTAAAATGTCCGGCCCTCTGGGCTCGGTGATGATCGGCGTCGCCACCGGCCTGCTCTGGGCACCGTGTGCCGGGCCGATCCTGGGGGTGATCCTCACCGGCGCGATGCTGCAAGGCGCCAATGCCCAGACCAGCTTGCTGCTGGTGGCGTATGGCCTGGGCAGCGCGTTGTCCCTGGGCACCTTGATCTTCGCCGGTCGCGGCTTGGTCAATCGCTTGAAACCGTCGATTCCGGTCACCGGTTGGCTGCGTCGCGGCGCCGGTGCCGGGGTGTTGGTCGCGGCGGCGGTCATTGCCACCGGAACCGATAACAGACTGCTCGCCGGCACCTCCTCCGAAGGTGTTACCTCGGTGGAACAGCAGGTGCTGGAAACCGTGCCGAAAGTGGTCGATTACCTGGTCAGCAAGGTCAAGGCCGACCCGATGGACGCGGCCAAAGGTGCGATGCCGTCACTCTCCGGCGCGGTCGAATGGCTCAACTCTCCAGCGCTGAGCAACGACTCCCTGCGCGGCAAAGTTGTGCTGGTGGATTTCTGGACCTATGACTGCATCAACTGCCAGCACACCTTGCCCTACGTGAAGGACTGGGCGAAAAAATATGAAAAGGACGGCCTGGTGGTGATCGGCGTGCACACCCCGGAATACGGTTACGAACGCATCCTCGACAACGTTCGCGATCAGGTGAAAAAACTCGGTATCACCTACCCGGTGGCGATCGACAACAACTACGCGATCTGGCGCGCCTTCGACAACCAATACTGGCCGGCTCACTACCTGATCGATGCCAAGGGGCAGGTGCGTTACAGCCACTTCGGCGAGGGTCGCTACGAGACTCAGGAGCAGATGATCCGGCAGCTGTTGGAAGAGGCCAAGACGCCTGCTGCGTAACACGTTTCGGTAAAGCAAGCCGACCTGTTAATCCAGCGTTACAGATGCATGACCATGCATCGGAGATCGTTGCATTTCGTGAGTCTGCCGGACGACCGGGCAGGACGGATACCTGTCCGGGAGCTTTAGTTTGTGAACGGGGTCACTTGCGATCCTGCCATCACAATCATGAAAGGGAGAGGGTTATGCCTAAGTTCATTATTGAACGCGAGCTTCCGGGAGCCGGCGCACTGGCGCAACAGGAACTCAAAGCGATCTCGCAAAAATCCTGCGATGTGTTGCGCGGGTTGGGGCCGCAAGTGCAATGGCAGCAGAGTTACGTCACGGGCGACAAGATTTATTGCGTGTACATCGCGCCGAGCGAGGAGCTCATCAGGGAGCATGCCAAACAAGGTGGCTTTCCGATCAACAGCGTTTCCCGAGTCATGAGCATCATCGATCCCACCACGGCGGAGTAAGCCGAGACGTGTTCCAACCCGCAGCGGAGCAGACTTCATGAGCACACCCATTGACCTCACCGCCCTGAAAAACCGTCAGATGACTGCGTGGGCCAGCGGCGACTACGCCGTGATCGGCACCACTTTACAGATCGTCGGCGAACAACTGGCTGAAGCCTGCGACCTGCTCTGCGATGAGCTCGTGCTGGACGTCGCTGCGGGCAACGGTAATGCCACGCTTGCCGCTGCGCGCCGGGGTTGTAAGGTCACGTCCACCGACTATGTGGCCAAGCTGCTTGAGCGTGGCGAAGACCGGGCACGGGCGGAACACCTGAACGTGACCTTTCAGGTGGCCGACGCCGAGGCGCTACCTTTCGAGGATGCCAGTTTCGATGCCGTGCTCTCGACCTTTGGGGTGATGTTTACCCCGGATCAGCCAAAGGCTGCCGCGGAATTGGCGCGGGTGTGCCGTCCGGGAGGCCGGATAGGCCTTGCCAACTGGACGCCTGAAGGATTCGTCGGGCAGATGTTCAAGGTGCTGGGGCGCCACATGCCGCCACCCGCCGGGGCTCAGCCGCCTTCAAACTGGGGCTCCGAAGCGTGGTTGCACTCACAGTTCGATCAGCGCGACTTTCTGCTCCAGGTCACACGGCGGTTGTTCAACTTCCGCTACCGCTCGGCCGCTCATTTCATCGACACCTTCCGCACCTGGTATGGCCCGGTTCACAAGGCCTTTGCGACCCTGCCGCCTGAAGGGGCCGCCGCCCTGGAAAACGACCTGACGGAACTGCTCAATCGCCTGAACCGAGCGGGGGAGAGGTCGCTGGTGGTGCCAAGCGAATACCTGGAGGTGGTGATCACCCGGCGCTGAGTCGAGAACACAAAATCCCCGTGTGCGCGACCCCTGTGGCGAGGGGGCTTGCCCCCGTTGGGTCGCGAAGCGGCCCCAAAAGCTTTGCGACTGCTTCGCAGCCGAACGGGGCGGTGCGGCGTTCCGACAAGCCCCCTCGCCACAGGAGGTCGCGCCCACAAAGGTATGTGCACAATTTGGTATTCAGCCGTTGCAGTCACTCATCCAGTGACTCGGTGTACACCACCCACACGCTGCATGGCATTTTGTACAGCACATGCTCCACCGTGCTGCCGATCAACCGGCCCATGCCGCGATGGCCGATCCGGCCCATGACGATCACATCCACATCATGGGTCTCGGTGTAGTGGGTCAGTACCTTGGTGGGGTTGCCCATGATCATGTGCCGCTGCTCCGGCGCGATGCCGTTGCGCGCGGCCAGTTCGTTGAAGGCATTCTCCTGGAGGTCGAACAGGGTCTTGACCTGGTCCGAAGAGAAAAGCGCCGAACCGTTGTAGAAGTTGAACTCATCCGCGCTGATGGATGAAAGGTCATAGGCGTAGACCACATTGAGTTCGGCATTGCAGGCGCTCGCCAGTTTTGAGGCTTCGTGAAGGATCCGGTCGTTGAAACTGTTGTATTGATCATCGCGGTGAAACGGGTCGATCGCCGCGACGATCTTGCGCGGCAACGCGCGAGTGGCATGGCTGACGAAATGCAGCGGCACCGGGCATTCGCGCAACAAATGCACGTCGAGGGGGGTAAACACCAGCCGCGACAGCCGCGATGGATGATCCAGCGCCTTGATCAGTACGTCCATCGGCTGCTCTTTGAGGTGAATCAGGATCTCCTCCAGCGGATTCTCGACCCAGGCCACCTCGGTGGTGACGTTCACACCGATCTTGCGCAAGGGGTGGGCCTGTTCTTCAAGCCACTGGCGGTGGCGCTCGACATAGCCCAAGCGCATCTGCTCCATGGCCTTTTCGTTGACCAGGCTGGCGGTCGCCAGGCCTTCCAGATAGTCGAAGGCCACGATGTGCAGGGCCGCCCCCTCGGCCTTGGCCAGCATCGCGGCCCGGTCGAAGGCGGGGCTGTGTTCCATCAGCGGTGAGGCGACCAGCATGAAGCGCGGTTGACCAGACATGACAAACCTCCCGTGGGTAAGCGAGCAGACGGTGGTCGTTCGATACATCTCAATCCTTTGATTATTGACCATGATCAGTCTAAGGGGCGTCTGGTCGCTCGAATGGGCCTGCTCGCGATGCGACTTCAAGCGTTTTCCAAAGGTCGCGCATCGTCGGGTTTTGATTGGCGATCGAACAATACGAACGTATCTCCAGCCGGGTCTTCCACTCATCGCCGCCGGCCAGCACCAATTGCCCTCGCTCCAGTTCATCGGTCACGGCGCTCAGGGGCAGCCAGGCAACGCCGTAGCCCTCGATCGCCATTCTCATCAGCAACATGGCCATGTCCGCCTCAAAGCAACGATCAAGCACGCAAGCAGTCGGTGCATTCTTGATGACGATATCGGCCACGCGGCCCAAAAAAGTGGTCGCGGTATAGGCCAGGTGCGGCACTGGTTTGGCGGCCGTCCCCGGCAGCCGATGCAACGGTTTGCCGTTATTGTCCGGCGCGCACAGTGGAACGAACGAATCATGCCCCAGGGTCAAACTGCCGAACTTCTCGGGATCGAGCTGGATCGGGGCGAGGGGATGGTGGTAGACGATCATCAAATCGCAGCTACCTTCCTCCAGCGCAATCACCGCATCGTGGATATTCGCGGCCACCACGCGAGCATTGAAGGGCTCATTCTGCTGTTGAAACTGGGTGAGCCACTTAGGCAGAAATGTCATTGAAAGACTGTGCCCGGCGGTGACCTGAATCGAGCGCCCCGGCATTCTTTCTCCTTCGCGAAGAGCCAGTCGCAATTGCAGCAACGCCGACAAAGCCTCGCGCCCCTCTTCACAAAAGCTGCGGCCCGCTTGAGTCAGTTGGACAGGATAGGTGCCGCGATCCACCAGTTCGGCTCCCACCCATTCCTCAAGTGAACGAATCCGCCGAGACAGCGCGGACTGCGTGACGCAACGCACTTCCGCGGCTCGAGAAAAGTTCTTCCATTCGGCAATCGCCAAAAGATCGTCCAACCATTTGGTTTGCATGCTGGCTCCTCATCGCGTCTCTGGCGAAGAGTTTACTGCGGTGCAATGGCGCCACTGAGGGTATTTTGCAAACTATTCCAAAAACGCATCAGCCTATGGTGATTACTCATCATCCCGCGCCAATGGCGTCCCTAGAATCGGTGCTGTAGCCCCGCTGCCGCAGAGCATCGGGTCATCCAGTCTTGTCTTCTGCCAAGTAAAAAAAGCTACAACATCACTTGAGGAAAGCACCGTGAAAAAAAGTAATTTACCCCGCCAGATCGCGATCGGCATCGCGATGGGCGTCATCGTAGGTTGGGCTTGCCATCATTTTTCAGCGGATGAGAAAGCCGCCAAAGAAATCGCCTCCTACTTCTCAATGGTGACGGACATTTTCCTGCGCTTGATCAAGATGATCATCGCACCTTTGGTTTTCGCCACATTGGTCGGCGGTATTGCCAGCATGGGCAATTCCCGATCGGTAGGACGGATCGGGGCGAGGGCGATGGCCTGGTTCGTTTCCGCTTCAGTGATTTCGTTGTTGATCGGCATGTTGCTGGTGAACCTTTTCCAGCCAGGCGCAGGCCTGGATCTTCAGGCGACTCAGGCCGGCGCGGCACCGATAGCGGTAAACACGGGGGACTTCAGCCTCAAGGTGTTCATCAGCCACGTATTCCCTCGCAGCATTGCTGAAGCCATGGCCAACAACGAGATTCTGCAAATTGTAGTGTTCTCGCTGTTCTTCGGTTTCGCGTTGGCAGGTGTCAAGCGCGCCGGCTACACAAAGATCACCGACAACATTGAAGAGCTGGCGAAGGTGATGTTCAAGATCACCGACTATGTCATGGCGCTTGCACCGATCGGTGTCTTTGCCGCCATCGCTTCGGCCATCACCACCCAAGGTCTCGGGTTGCTGGTCGATTACGGAAAACTGATTGCCGAGTTCTACCTGGGCATTGTGATTCTGTGGGGCGTGTTGTTCGCTGCTGGCTACCTGTTTCTGGGGCGTTCGGTATTTACGCTGGGCAAGTTGATCCGAGAACCCGTGCTGTTGGCATTCTCGACGGCCAGCAGTGAGTCCGCCTATCCAAAAACCATGGAGGCGCTGGAGAAGTTCGGCGCACCGAAGCGCGTATCCAGCTTCGTACTTCCACTGGGGTATTCATTCAATCTCGACGGTTCGATGATGTATCAAGCCTTCGCGATCATGTTCATTGCCCAGGCTTACAACGTTGACTTGAGCCTCACACAGCAACTTCTCATCTTGTTGACGCTGATGGTGACCAGCAAGGGCATGGCAGGTGTAGCCCGGGCTTCGGTGGTTGTCGTCGCGGCGACGTTGCCCATGTTCAATCTGCCGGAAGCGGGCATTTTGCTGATCCTGGGCATCGATCAATTCCTCGATATGGCCAGGACCGCCACCAACGTGGTGGGCAATAGCATCGCAACGGCAGTGGTCGCTAAATCGGAGCCTTGCGAGGAGCCGGACGACGTTCCTCAAACCGAGGCATCCCCACGTCCGGTTCGCACTGTAGCCACTGCCTGAGAGTTATCACCATGAAAGCTGAATCGAAGCTGTCCCGTGAGTCGTCGTTTGTACGCAAATTGGGGATCGTTGGCGGGCTTGGCTCACTGGCCGGCGGCGATCTGTTCTACAAGTTGGTGAAGTCCAGGGCGGTGCTCGAGGATCAAGGCCGCTATCACTTTCTGTTCGAACAGCACCCGTTCAAAGATGTCCTGATGCCGTTGGACCGGGGCGCGAGCATGACCTCGAGAAAGTTCTATGTTTTCCAGGTCTGTCAGACCTTCGAGGCCAGCGGGGTCAGCGCGATCGTACTGCCGTGTTTTGCCAGCCACACCTTCCGCGAAGAGATCCAGGAGGAGATAGGCATACCGGTTCTGGACATGATGGCCGCATTGCGCAGGCACATAGATCATGTCGCTGAACCCGGCAGTGCATTGGGCATTCTCGCCTCAGACTATGTTCGCCACGCCGGTTTGTTCGAACGCTACTTCGGCTCCGACTTCAAACTTGTTTATCCAGGTGCTGACGAACAATCGGGGTTGATGGAAGCGATGTATGGCGTCAACGGTATCAAGGATGGATACCTTGACGGTGTACCGCTGGAATGTGTGTATCAGGCCTGCCTGTCACTTCAGGAGCAGGGGGCCACGATGGTCTTGCCGGGCATGACCGAGCTTTCGTTGGTCTGCGGCGACCTGCAGCGGCGGGGCATCACGGTGTTGGATATCAATGAGATTTATGCCGGCTTCGCGACCCAGCAGAAAGGTCAGTCGAATCGCCCACCCTTCAAGCTTGGGATCGTGGGCGGGGTGGGGCCTGCGGCAACGGTCGATTTCATGGGCAAGGTGGTTGCGCATACACCAGCCGGCCGCGATCAGGAGCACATCAAAATGGTGGTTGAGCAGAACCCCCAGATTCCTGATCGCACCGCCAGCCTGCTGTACGACGAAACAGATCCGACGATGGCGATGTATGCCACCTGCAAGCGGCTTGAAAGCGCAGGAGCCAATGCGATTGCGATCCCGTGCAATACCGCTCACGCGTTTGTCGAGCGCATCCAGGCACACTTGCGTGTGCCCATTGTGAACATGCTGGCCGAGACGGTAGAGGCTATCGTCCAGCAGTACGGCGCCGGGAAAACAGTGGGACTGCTGGCGACGTCAGGCACGATCAAAAGTCAGGTTTACCATGAGGCGGCCCGGCGAGCCGGGTTGCACATAGTCGCCCCCGGTGTGGACTACCAGGCGTTGGTCATGGATGCGATATATGGGGCGCTTGGGATCAAGGCCGGGTTCACCGAGGGCCTGTGCAAAGATCAGCTGCTGATCGCCGCCGAACACCTGTGTGAACTGGGCGCCGATGTGCTCATCCTGGGATGTACGGAGTTACCGCTGGTGCTGCAGCATAGCGAGGCCTTCATGATCAAAGGTCATCAAGTGGCGTTGATCGACCCGACGACCATTCTGGCTATGAAGTGTATTCAGCTTGCCCGTGAGCATTCGGGCGAGCGATCAGATTTGCATCTTGGCTAAACAATTTTTGCGCCACGAGCTTCCAGTAGCTCCCGTAATACAGAACGGTGGCAGTGTGCTTCGTCTTCGCAATAACACCCCACGGCCAGTGAGGTTTGATGGGAGAGGGCGGCCAGCAGGTCCAGCAGCTGACTGGGCGCGGGATGGTTCATCTCGGCCTTGAACTTGCGCTTGAAGCTCTCCCAGGCTTTGGCATCTTCTGCCGCCTTGGCTTCGGCCACCAGTTCGGGGCTGGGGGACAGCAGCGGTTGCCACACATCATAGAAGTCGCGGCTGGCGAATTCGGCCTTCGGTACACCACGGGGCGGGCGGCGTACCGTGCCCAGGCGCAGGCCTTCATTCGTGGTGCGGGGTGCGCCGAGTCGCACGATATGGATGGGCATGATTGCAGTGCCTATTTGAGCCGCGAGCCGTCGAACCACTCCAGCGCCGTGCGCCAGATGCAGATCCCCAGGAAGTACGCCGACATCAGCAGCCACAGGCTCATCACCAATGGGTTGATGACCGGATGGTTGAGCACCAGCGACAAGCTGCACAGCAACCAGATGGCCGTCACGGCAATGTTGATCGGCATGAAGCGGCGCACGCGGAACGGGTGCAGGAATTTCATTCGGGTCACGGTCAACAGCGCCAGGCCGATCACGGTGAGCAACGTTATCCACGGCGACGGACCGATGATGTACAGGCACAACGCAACCACGTTCCATGCGGCGGGGAAGCCCTGGAAGTAGTTGTCCTTGCTCTTCATGTTGACGTTGCAGAAGCAGAACAGCGACGACACCAGAATCAGCGACACGGTCAGCAGCAGGGTGTAGTCCGGCAACGGGATGTAACGGTAGATGAACAGCGCCGGAATAAACACATAGGTCAGGTAGTCGATCACCAGATCGAGGATCGAGCCGTCGAAACTCGGCAGCACCGATTGCACGTTGACCTTGCGTGCCAGCGCGCCGTCCAGCCCGTCGACGATCAGCGCCACGCCCAGCCACAGCAGGCAATGGGTGGGCTGGTTCTCCAGCAGGGCGAGGGTCGCGAGGAAGGCAGTGACCACGCCGGTGGCGGTAAAACCATGGGCGCCCCATGCTTTGAGCCTGGCGATGTGTACGGTGGATATCACGGGGGCGTTCTCCAGAAAATGAAGCGAGCCAGTCATCACCCTGCTATTGAGGGCGTCGGCAAACCGGGTCGGGTTGCAGGTATCGACCGGATTTTCGGGGATAAGGTTCACCACCTTTGAATCTTAGACGCCGCACAAAAAAATACCCCGGAAATATCCGGGGTACGCGTTGAGCACTGCACGCTTGTATCGTCAGCTTAACGAGGGAAGAACACGCGCAGTCGATGATTATCCGGATCAAGGGCCACGAAGGTGCGACCGAAGTCGAGTTCCGTCGGTGTTTGCACCATGGTCAGCCCGAGAGCGCTCCAGTCGGCAAACAGTGCATCGACCTGTTCGGCAGACTCCACCGGGAACGCCAGCTCGGTCCCGCCGCCCGTTACAGTCGTTGCAGGTTCGGCGGTATGCCGCGACCAGAGCCCCAGTTTATAGCCGTCGTCCAGGACAAACAGGGCGAAGGTCGGCGACTCTTCCACGGGCGTGCGCTCCAGCAGAAACTCATAGAACCGTGCACTGACGGCGGGGTTGTCCACGAAAAGCAAAATAAAACGGGGAGTGATCATGGGGTTGCTCCATTAGAAGGTGGACGCAGCATAAAAGGTGGCGCTGTCAGTTTCTGTCAGGAGTGTGAAGGGGCGCCTTTTGACGTCAGCCAGACGGAGTTGGCGGAATGTCCGGCGAGGACTATCGTTGCCTGACTGAGTTTCTGCCCATCAATGAGGACGTCGTCATGAACACCAGCGATTTGCTTGAGCAATTACTGCGGGCCGGCCAGGGCCCACAGTCGCAACAAGGTGGTGGTGCGGCGTCGACTCAAGGCGGCTTGGGCGATTTGGGTGGCTTGCTCGGTGGCCTGTTGGGTGGCAGCGCGGGTGGCGGTGCTGGCGGCGGAGGTTTGGGAGGTTTGCTCGGTGGTCTGTTGGGCGGCGGTTCCCCTTCGGGCGGTTCAAGCCAGATGCGCTCGGGCGGCACCAACTATGCGGCGTTGGCCTCTTTGGGGATGATGGCGTTCCAGGCCTATCAGGCATGGCAACGCAGCCAGGCCTCGGCACCACAACAGGCGCCGCGTACCGTTGATCTGTTATCCGGTCCGGAAATCGAAGACCACAGTCACGCCATCCTTCGCGCCTTGATCGCCGCCGCCAAGGCCGACGGCCGTATCGACGACGCCGAGAAACAAATGATCAGCACCGAAATCGGCCGCCATACCGACGACCCGCAATTGCAACAATGGCTCGATGACGAAGTCGCCCGGCCGCTGGACGCCGCCGATGTGGCGCAGTCCGCCCAGGATCCGGGCATGGCCGCCGAGATGTACCTGGCCAGCGTGATGCTGGTGGACGATCAGCAGGACGCCGAGCGCAATTATCTGGATGAACTGGCTGCTGCGCTGAAGATCGATCCAGAGCTGCAACTGCACCTGGAGCAACAGGCCAAGGGCGGTGCGGCTTAAAAGGTCGAAAACGTGCCGTGCCTGCAACGACGCGACGAACGACGGGGCGGCCCCTCCTGCATGAAATACGTATTCCTGCAGGAGCTGCCGCAGGGCTGCGATCTTTTCGCGGCCATAACGCCTAATCGGTAACCTTCAAACCCAATGCTGCAAAACACTCTTCGATCGATCGCCGCTGCGTCTCGGCATACAAGCCCAACTCATCAATCGTCGACCGCCCCAGCGCCTTTTCGAACGCCTGTTGGTTCGAGTGCACACCATAGTGGGTTTGCGCCGCGTCCCCCAGGTTCGACTGAAAAATCCCCGCCGCACTGACCGGCAGGAAATCTTCGTACACCAGCGGTTCAACCCGTACATACCCGTCGCGGAGCAAATCCTCCAGCGACGCGTCTTTCAGCCCATCCGCCTCCAGGCCTTTTTCCGTCACGAAGTAGCGAAAGTACGCCAGTTCCTGTTGGCGCATGTCCTCAACGGTGTCAGGGAATTCGCCAAAGTGCTGCGTCATTAGCGCGTTGTAGCGTGCGGCATTGGCTTCGTTGGGGAATTCCTTGAGTTCATCCCGGGCAGCATTGAGCAAGCGGTCGTAAAGCGCCCGACCCTTGGGCGTGAGCGCTGCGCCGCGTTGTTCTATTTCACCGAAGCGGGCGCTGTGGCTGCCACGCATCTCGGCTTGATCGGTAAAAGCAATCGGCTCGTCCAGCGCCTTGAAGCTGGTTTGACGCAGCAGAATCGGGCATTGGCGGCGGGGTGGGCCTTCGATCACCGCTTTGGGGGTAATGCCGTGGGCGGGCATTTGTGCCTGGACGATGTCGATGTCCAGGGTGCGCGGCGTCAGGTGGTTAATGTGCGGGCCTTTGAACGCCACCACGTCGGCGATCAGTCGATGCTGGGCGCTGAGTTGTTGGTACTGTTCGGCGGTGACGGTGGCGCTGTGGTGCCAGCGGAAGGTTTCCAGGGCTTGGGCGACGAAGTCCTGCGCCTCGTATTCGGTCAGGCCGCCCTGGGTTTCGGCGCGTTCGATGAGCGTCAGCGCTGCCGGGGTGAAGATTGAACGCTGGTCCAGTACCGACTGGGCAAAGGCCCGCAGTTCGGTGTCTTCGATCAGTTCCAGGCGCAGCAGCGAGGTGAACACCCGGAAGGGGCTGACCTGCAACGCCGCCTCATGCACGGCACGGAATGCAGTGGAATGCACCGGCACGCCGGCCGGGGTCAGGTCGTAATAGCCCACCGGTTGCATGCCCATCACCGCGAACAGGCGGGCGAGGGTCGCCAGTTCAGTGGCGGTGCCGACGCGGATTGCACCGTGGCGTTCCAGGTCCAGCCGCTGGATTTCCCCGGTGCTGTGCAGCTGTCGGGCGATTTGCGGGTCGCTGTCCAGTACGTGGCGGTTGGTCTGTTCCACCAGTTCCATCAGCGCGCCGTACAGCGGCACTTCTTCGCGGTACATGTCGGACATCGCTTTGGAGAAGCGTTGGCGGATCAGGTCAGGGCTGACGAAATTCGGGTGGCTCATGAAAAAAATTCCTGGCGCAGTGACGTAACGGATGCCGGAAAAGATCGCAGCCTTCGGCGGCGCCGACAAACGAAGTTTCTGACGAACTTCATTCTGCCAAGGACTGTTCTTGCAACGCGGAAGTGTTCGGTTAACGCAGCACTTGGTCCACCAATTCGATCCAGTGCCTGACTGGGGTGCGCCCGGCGCTGTTGAGGTGGCTCTGGCAGCCGATGTTGGCGGTGGCGATGATTTCGGGGTGGCCGCTTTCCAGGGCGTTGAGTTTGTTGTCGCGCAGTTGCCGGGCCAGCTCCGGCTGGGTGATCGAATAGGTGCCCGCCGAGCCACAACACAAATGACTGTCGGGCACCGCTGTGAGATTGAAGCCCAACCGCGTCAGCACGGTCTCGACCGCGCCGCCGAGTTTTTGCGCGTGCTGCAAGGTGCAGGGGCAGTGGAAGGCGATCCGCCGGTCGGTGGCGGCGCAGACTCGCTCCAACGGCTCATCGGCCAGCACTTGCACCAGGTCCAGCGCCAGTTCGCTGACCCGCCGGGCCTTCGCCGCATAAACCGGGTCGCGCTCCAGCAGATGCCCGTAATCCTTGATGAATGCGCCGCAGCCGCTGGCGGTTTGCACGATGGCTTCGGCGCCGCTTTCCAGGTGCGGCCACCAAGCGTCGATGTTGCGTCGGGCGCGGTCCAGGCCCACGGCTTGGGCGTCGAGGTGATAGTCCAGCGCACCGCAACAACCGGCTTCCGGCGCCGGAATCACGCTGATTCCCAGCCGATCCAGCACCCGCGCCGTCGCGGCGTTGGTGTTCGGTGACAGACCGGGTTGTACGCAGCCTTCGAGCATCAACACCTGGCGCGCATGCCGAGGGACAGGGCGTTCGCCCGGAGCAGGGAGGTCGTGGGGTAACTTCGCCTCAACACCCCGTGGCAGCAACGGCCGGAAAGTGGCGCCGATCTGCAGCAGGGTCTTGAACAGGTTCGGGTTCGGCGCCAATGCCCGCAGGCCCTGACGCAACAGTCGTTGACTGGCCGGGCGTGGCACCGCTTGATCGATTACGGCGCGGCCAATGTCCAGCAGGTTGTGATAATCCACCCCGGACGGGCAGGTGGTTTCGCAGTTGCGGCAGGTCAGGCAGCGGTCCAGGTGCAATTGTGCCTGTGCCGTGGCGGGGGCGCCTTCGAGCACTTGCTTGATCAGGTAGATGCGCCCGCGTGGCCCGTCCAGTTCGTCGCCGAGCAGTTGATAGGTCGGGCATGTAGCGTTGCAAAATCCGCAGTGCACGCAGGTGCGCAGGATCTTGTCCGCTTCTTCGGCGCGGGGCAGTTGTCGGGCCTCTTCGCTGAGATTGGTTTGCATCTTACAGCTCCGCGTACATCCGGCCGGGGTTGAACAACCCTTGCGGGTCCAGTTGCGCCTTGAGTTGCCGGTGATAGCGCAGCAGCGCCGGGGCCAGGGGCTGGAAAGGCATTTCTGTGACGCCATGGCTGAAACAGGTGGCATGGCCGCCGTGCTGCTGAGCCAGTGATTGAATGTTATCGGCTGCTGATTTCAACCAGCGTTGCGCGCCACCCCAGTCGATCAACTGCTCGCCGGGCAAGTCCAGTGGCCCGAGGTTGTTGGGCAATGACAAGCGCCACAGCGGCAGGCCTTCATTGAAAAAGTCTAGTCGTTGTTCGTTCAGGTCGGACCAATAGGCCGAGTCCAACGGTTCGCCGCCGAGCCGTTGATGGGCCGCCGTGACCGAGCCTTCGCCGCCTTCCAGACGCAGGTACAAACGCTGGCCGTCGTGGCTGGCGGCGCTGATGGGCAGCGGTTGCTGGCCCCATTGCGCCAGATTGGCCAAGGCGCGGGCGCAGTCGATGTCCAGGCTGATGCTCAGGCATTGCCGGGGTTTGGGCAGCACTTTGAGCGAGACTTCGGTCAGCACGCCAAGGCAGCCGTAGCTGCCGACCATCAGGCGCGACAGGTCATAACCGGCGACGTTTTTCATCACTTCGCCGCCAAAGCGCAGGTGAGTGCCCAGGCCGCTGATCACCCGCGTACCGAGGACAAAATCGCGCACCGAGCCGGCCCACGGGCGCCGCGGCCCGGACAGCCCCGCAGCGATCATTCCGCCGACGGTGGCGCCTTCGCCGAACGACGGCGGCTCGCAGGGCAACATTTGCCCCGCGGCATCCAGCGCGGCAAACAGTTCGCTCAGCGGTGTGCCGGCGCGAACGCTGATCACCAGTTCCGTCGGGTCATAGCTGACGATGCCGCAGTGGGCGCGGGTGTCGAGCACTTCGCCGGCCACTTCACGGCCGAGAAACGCCTTGGTGTTCCCTCCCTGAATGCGCAGCGGCGTGGCGTTTTCCAGCGCCTGCCTGACCTGGTCGAGCAGGGCTTCACTGGCATCGAAATCCACCATCAGAAACGCTCCAGCTCAGGGAACGGCAGTTTTCCTGCGTGAATGTGCATCGCGCCGAATTCCGCACAGCGGTGCAGGGTCGGGATGTTCTTGCCAGGGTTGAGCAGCCCCTGCGGGTCAAACGCGGCTTTCACCGCGTGAAACAAGGTCAACTCGTCACTGTTGAACTGCGCGCACATCTGATTGATTTTCTCCCGGCCCACACCGTGCTCGCCGGTGATGCTGCCGCCGACTTTCACGCACAGTTCGAGGATCTTGCCGCCGAGGGCTTCGGCCCGTTCCAGTTCGCCGGGCTGGTTGGCGTCGAACAGGATCAGCGGGTGCATGTTGCCGTCGCCGGCGTGGAACACGTTGGCCACCCGCAAGCCATATTCTTGCGCCAGGCTGGCGATGCCCTTGAGTACGCCGGGCAGTTCGCGGCGGGGGATGGTGCCGTCCATGCAGTAGTAATCCGGCGAGAGGCGGCCGATGGCCGGGAAGGCGTTTTTGCGCCCGGCCCAGAACCGCACGCGCTCGGCCTCGTCCCGGGCCTGGCGCACCTCGCTGGCGCCGGCCTGTTGCAGCACCTCGCGGACTCGCTCGCAGTCGTCATGGACATCGGCTTCGACGCCGTCCAGTTCGCACAGCAGGATCGCTTCGGCGTCCACCGGGTAACCGGCGTGGATGAAGTCTTCGGCGGCGCGGATCGCCAGGTTGTCCATCATTTCCAGGCCGCCGGGGATGATCCCGGCGGCGATGATTTCGGCCACCGCGCGCCCGGCCTTTTCCACTGAATCGAAACTGGCCAGCAGGACTTTGGCGACCTGGGGTTTGGGCAGCAGTTTGACCGTGACTTCGGTGATGATCCCCAGCAAGCCTTCGGAGCCGGTGAACAGCGCCAGCAGGTCAAACCCCGGCGCGTCCAGCGAGTCGGCGCCGAGGGTCAAGTGTTCGCCTTCAAGGGTCAGGATTTCGAGTTTCAGCAGGTTGTGCACGGTCAGGCCGTACTTGAGGCAATGCACGCCACCGGCGTTTTCCGCGACGTTGCCGCCGATTGAACAAGCGATTTGCGAGGACGGGTCCGGTGCGTAATACAAACCGAAGGGCGCCGCTGCCTGGGAAATCGCCAGGTTGCGCACCCCTGGCTGGACCCGTGCGGTGCGGGCGGCGGGGTCGATGTGCAAGATGTTGTTGAATCGCACCATCACCAGCAACACGCCTTTGTCCAGCGGCAGCGCACCGCCGGACAACCCGGTGCCGGCCCCACGTGCCACCACCGGCACATTCCGGGCATGGCAGAGCTTGAGCAGTGCCTGCACCTGTTCAAGATGTCGGGGCAGGGCCACCAGCATCGGCGTGGTGCGATAGGCCGAGAGACCGTCGCATTCGTAGGGCTTGAGTTCTTCCTCGCGCCAGAGGATGTCCAGGTCCGGCACCTCCTGTTGCAAGGCCTTGAGCAGCACCGCCTTGTCGACATTGGGCAGGGCGCCGTCGATGCGTTCGTCGTAAAGAATGTTCATCAATCGCGCCTCGTATGAATCGCCGAGCATCCCCCCGAATTATCCGCCAAAAAAAGCCCATGGCAGCTGCTACGAGGCGGTGGGGGTCATGTGATGCGCCCGCAAAAACTCCCGGTACAAGCGTGCTGTTTTGGTCGGCTGCTCAACCATCGGCATATGGCCGACTCCGTCCCAGATTTCCACCCGCAGATCGGCGATGCCCTTGCTCCAGACGGGCACGCTGCTGACGTCGATCAAGCGGTCCTTGCGCCCCCAAAGCAGCAGCGCCGGGCATTTGATATCGGGCAGTTTTGGCTCCATCGGCGGGCTGGCCCGGAAGTCCCTGAAGATTTCTTCCAGCTCGTCGCGCTGCTGTTCGTAGCGCTGGGCGACGGCGTCCAGCACGATCCCCGGTACCCATGGCGGCGAAGCCATGGTCATGGCGTAGAAATGCTGAAACTCTTCGCGGGAATGAATCAGGAACGGGTTATGGCCGCGAGCCAGGTGGCGCTCCATGTCGCTGGGCTCCGGGGCAGTGACGCCAGCCGGATCGAGCAGCGCCAGTGAAACGATACGCTCGGGGTAATTGACCGCCAGCCATGCCGCGATGTAGCCACCCATGGAGTTGCCGATCACATGCACCTTTTCGACGCCGCAGACATCGAGCAACTGGATCAATCGTTTGGCCTGGACCGGAATGTCGTAGCCACCACCGGCCTTGAAGCCGGTTTCGCCATGGCCGGCGAGGTCGGGGATGATCACCCGGTAGTCGTTGACAAAATGCCGGGCGAAGCGCAGCCAGATATTCTTGTCGGCGCTGCAGCCGTGCAGCATCAGTATGTTGCTGGAGGCTTCGTAGGGTCCGCCTTGCCAGGTCGAGACGGTCATTTCGGTGATCGGCACGATAAGCTTGTGCAACCGATACAGCCGGGCCTCCAGCGCCATGTTCAAGTCATAGAGCCAGTAACCGATGGCCGGGTAGCTCAACCAGCTCCAGGCCGCGAAAACGGCGATAGCGACAACCAACAAAAGCATCAGGCTATTCCTTTTGCAGTGATCAGGACGGAAGGTGGTTGGCGGAGCCTCTGCAGCGGCCTCCTGTTTATCGTGGTTTATCGATCCCTTACTTCATGTATAGACAAACATTGGGCACTCGCCTCATCGCGATGCCACACTATTGGAGCTACCAGCTGTCAGACCGTCATCCGGTGATGGCTATTCGCCGTTCCCCTGATAGACTTCAATCACTTTCACCCATGTGATGTCAGGCTCGGTTCAGTAGTACAGAGGCCTCTATGGAAAAAAAGGGAGGAAAGGGACTTTCATTGGCCAGGAGGCTTTATGGGTCGCGCATCCTGGGTCTGGCCCTTGGACTATTGTGTGTCGGTGCAGGGATGTATCCACTCGACCCCGCGCCCTGGGTCTGGGTGGTGATGCTGTTCAACGGCGTCATCTGGCCGCATGTGGCCTATCAATGGGCGCGTCGGGCGAAAATTCCTTATCACGCTGAACACCGCAACATTCTGCTGGACGCGTTTCTTGGCGGTTTCTGGGTGGCCGCCATGCAGTTCAATCCGCTGCCCAGCGCAGCTACGCTGTCGATGATGGCGATGCACAACGTGGCCATCGGTGGCTTGCGTTTTCTGTTGGTGGGCGCCGTTGTGCAGGTGCTTGGGATCGGCCTCGGGCTGCTGGTGTTCATGCCGGCTTTTGTCCCGCAAACCAGTCCATTTCAGCTATACGCCTGTTTACCTTTACTGTCGATTTATCCGATGTCCCTGGGCTGGATCTGCTTCCGTCAGGCCCACACTCTCGGCCGACACAAGCGCGAGTTGCTGGCCCTGAGCCGCACCGACAGCCTGACTGGCCTGCTGAATCACGGCGCCTGGAAAGACCAGCTGGAAATCGAGTTTCAGCGTTGCCGGCGCCAGCAGAAGGGCGGGGCGATTGCGTTGATCGACATCGATCATTTCAAGACCATCAACGACACCTACGGCCATGTCGCCGGGGACATCGTCTTGCGTCAGTTGAGCAAAATCCTCAAGCAGAACCTGCGGGCTGCCGATGTCGCCGGCCGCTATGGTGGCGACGAATTCTGCGTGCTGCTGCCGGACCTGCCGCTGGAGCGCGCCGCCGTGGCGATGGATGCGCTGCGTGCTCGTTTCGCCACGTTGGGTTACGAGCAGAACCCGGCGCTGAAGGTCAGCTTGAGCATCGGCCTGGCGGCCTTCAACCCGGCCCACGACGAAGCGACCCTGTGGCTCAACGACGCCGACCAGGCGCTCTACGAAGCCAAGAGCACCGGCCGTAACCGCGTCATTTGCCATGGCGACGGCAAGCCGCGTAAAGAGTTGCTTGATTCTGTGTAACCAAATATGCACACATCACCCGTGGGAGCGGACCTGTGGCGAGGGGGCTTGCCCCCGTTCGGCTGCGAAGCAGTCGTAAAACCGGTCACCGCTTTCTAATTCAAGATCGCGGTGACTGGTTTCAGGGGCGCTTCGCTCCCCAACGGGGGCAAGCCCCCTCGCCACAGGTCCGCCCCCACAGGGAATGTGTGGTCATGCAGGTTTGTATGTGTCGCATCCGGTGTAGAGCCTTGCGTCGTAGTCAGGTAGGGTCTAAAGACCCCGACACGAAACAAGGATCGATTCATGACGTTCAAGCTCCCGCGCTCCCTCCTGGCCACCAGCCTTGGCCTGACCCTCGCCCTCGGCACCTTCACCCCGGCAGCCTTCGCCGAACCCCACAAACAAGTCCTCGCCGATGCCGAACAGTACAAGGCTGAAGCCTTGAAACTGCTGGAACGGTTGGTGAACATCGACTCCGGCTCCGGCTATGAACCGGGCCTGACCCAGGTGAGTGACATCGCCATCGAAGAGTTGAAGAAACTGGGTGCCACCATCGAACTGGTGCCCAACACCCCGGACGAGAGCAACCATGTGCTGGCTACCCTCAAAGGCACCGGCAAGGCGAAGATCCTGCTGATGGCGCACATGGACACTGTGTTCAAGGAAGGCTCCGCCACCGAGCGCCCGTTCCACATCAAGGACGGCCGCGCCTATGGGCCGGGTGTGATGGACGACAAGGGCGGCATCGTCGCCGGGATCTACGCGCTGAAAATCCTCAAGAACCTCGACTTCAAGGACTACGCGCAGATCACCTTCCTGCTCGATGCCAGTGAAGAAACCGGCTCGGACGTCGCCACCGACCTGATCAAGAAAACCGCCAAGGCCCACGACGTGACCCTCAACCTCGAACCGGGCCGCCCGGCCGATGGCCTGGTGGTCTGGCGCAAAGGCAGCGCCACTGCCGTGGTCGAGGTCAAAGGCAAGGCTGCGCATGCGGGCGTTGCCCCGGAATTGGGGCGTAACGCTGCCATGGAAGCCGCGCACCAGATTTTGCAACTCGGCAAACTGGGCGATGAAGCGAAGAAAACCACCATCAACTTCACCGTGCTCAAGGCCGGCGACCGCACCAACGTGATTCCGGATCAGGCTACGGCCAAGGCTGATGTGCGGGCGGCGGTGCCGGAGGAATTCGACCGGATCGAAAAGGATTTGGCGCGGGTGTCGAAGGACAAACTGATTGCCGATACGCAAGTCACCACCAGCCTCAAGCGCGGCTTGCCACCGATGCCGCAAACGGCGGAATCGGATCGCTTGATGGCCATGGCTCAAGGCATTTACGGCGAAATTGGCCGCAAGTTGACGGAAGAAGGCAGCGGCGGGGCGGCAGATGCGAGTTTGTCCGCGGGTGTTGGCACGCCGACGCTGGACGGGTTCGGGATTGTCGGCGGCAATATCCATACGCCTGAGGAATATGCCGAGGTCGAGAGCGTGGCGCCGCGGATTTATTTGCTGTCGCGGATGATTATGGAATTGGCCAAGCGGTAATCGGCCAGATCGTCAGGCCCCTGTGGTGAGCATTGCCCAATGCGGAACCTGTGGGAGCGGGCTTGTGTGGCGAGGGAGCTTGCTCCCGCTCGACTGCGCAGCAGTCGCAAAGCTTTTGGGGCCGCTTCGCGCCCCAGCGGGAGCAAGCTCCCTCGCCACACAAGCCCGCTCCCACAGGGATTTTCAGTGTTTTATCTTCCGGCGTACTGCCTACTCGATCGGTGTATCGACAAACACCTCAAGCCTTTCGGCATAAGCCGTAAACGCGTTGATCAGTGGAAACTGCACGGCATCCACCTGATCCGGCACCACCAGGTTGGTAAAACTCCAGGCCACCGCCAAGCTAATCCCGTCCTGCGCAATCGAGCCGTCGGTCTTCAGTGGCTGTTTTTCCAGCTCCCGCTCCAACGCCGAATACGCCGCCGCCAATTGCCCCTCGACCCGTTCCACCCACGGAGCGTACTGAATCTCCGCTGGCCGCAGGTTGCGTTCGTAGTAAAGCTGCACCGACTTCTCGCACGCGGCCAACGCCAGGCCGATCAGCCGCAGCGAGCGCAAGCGTTGAGCCGGATTGTCGGATATCAGGCTTTTACCCGGAGCGGCCAGGGCTTCGAGGTAATCGATGATCAGCGTTGAATCCATCAACACCTCACCGTCATCCAGCACCAGCGTCGGCGCCTTCACCACCGGGTTGATCTGCTGGAACTGCTCGAAGTGCCTGAACACCGAAACCGACGCGTGTTCCAGCGGGATGCCCAGGCATTTGGCGGAGATGGCGACGCGCCGCACGTAGGGCGAATCCAGCATGCCGATCAGTTTCATTGAGCCTCTCCTTACAGACAGTCCTTGGGGATGGACAACCTTAGCCGAGGTTCAGCGACGTGCAAACGGTTTCGCGCTAATCCTCAGGCCTATTGTTCATCCTCGAAGGCTAATCCTCAAAGCCTGCCTGTTCATGAATCTCATCGACCTTCAATTCCAGTCGATAAGCCACGGCGATGAACAGCGCCTGGCACAGGCACAAGGTGGCGCTCAGCGAACGGAAGGCAAACGAGCTGCCTTCGTTGACCAGCAGCACGGTGTTGGCGCGCTTGGCCAATGGCGAGAGGTTGCTGTCGGTAATGATCAGGGTTTTCGCCTGATGGTGCTGGGCGATGCGCAGGCAGTGCTGGGTTTCCTTGCCATAGGGCGTGAAGCTGATGGCGATCACCAGGTCGTTGGCGCGCACGCTGCGCATCTGCTCGCGGTAGCTGCCGCCAAGGCCCGACACCAGGTGGATGCGCTTGTTGGTATGTTGCAGGTTGTAGACCAGGTAATCGGCCACCGCGAACGAGCGACGCACCCCGACCACGTAGATGTTGTCGGCATTCACCACCAGGTCCACGGCCTTGTCGAAAGCCTGGTCATCGAGTTCCAGCCCCAATCGCTCGATGCCCGACAGGGTGGCGTTGATGCACTCGCGCGCCAGGTCGCCGCCGCTGGCCTTCTGCGACTTGTTGGCGATCATGCTGCGGATGCGTTGCTGGTAGTTCTGCACCGGCGTGGTCTTGTGGGTGTAGGCCTCGCGGAACAGCGCCTGCATTTCACTGAACCCGCTGAAGCCGAAGCGCTGGGAAAAGCGCACGATGGCCGACGGGTGCACTTCGCATTCGCGCGCGATGTCGCTGATGCGGTCGACCATGATCCGGTCGCTTTGCTGGCTCATGTAGCTGGCGATGCGTTTGAGCTGGCGCGGCAGACTTTCGTACTCCTCGGTGATCAGCTGCAACAGACGCTCGGCATTGATCGGAGGGCTGGCGAGATCGCTGTCGGGCGAGCTCTCGGTCGTAGCCGGCTGATCGGTGCGGGACATAAGAAATCCTTCTGGCTTGTTCTTATAGGGATGACGGTTCTCGTCATCCCCTGACAATAGGTTGGCTGTGCGCAGTCTACAGGGTAGGCCGGAATAAAATCTTGAGCTTGCAATCGGCCTGGGGCCTGCTGAAACGATGCACGGTGTCTGGAACGCTTGTATCAAAGTTTATTGGAAAAAATATTCCACGTAAAAAATATATAGAATAAATATTGATTATTCGGCCCCGGTCGTTTTAGTCTGCATCCACCAAGAGTGTTCGGCGCCTTCATCGCCCCGGACGCAGGCTGATAAAAATAACAGGAGCCAGCATGGGCCAGACTCGTTTTGCCAGTGGGCGTCAATTGGATCTGATTTGCCTCGGACGCCTTGGCGTCGATCTTTATGCGCAACAAGTCGGGGCGCGGCTGGAGGATGTGAGCAGCTTCGCCAAGTACCTGGGCGGGTCGTCCGCCAACATCGCCTTCGGCACCGCGCGGCTGGGGCTGAAGTCGGCGATGTTGAGCCGGGTAGGGGACGACCACATGGGCCGTTTCCTCGTTGAATCCCTGGTCCGTGAAGGCTGCGACGTCAGCGGCATCAAGGTCGATCCGGAACGCCTGACCGCCATGGTCCTGCTGGGCCTCAAGGATCGCGAAACCTTTCCGCTGGTGTTCTACCGCGAAAACTGCGCCGACATGGCGTTGCGCGCCGAAGACATCAGCGAAGCCTTTATCGCTTCCAGCAAAGCCCTGCTGATCACCGGCACCCATTTCTCCACCGACGGTGTCTACAAGGCGAGCATTCAGGCGCTGGACTACGCCGAAAAGCACAACGTCAAACGGGTGCTGGACATCGACTACCGCCCGGTGCTCTGGGGCCTGGCCGGCAAGGCGGACGGCGAAACCCGTTTCGTCGCCAACCAGAACGTCAGCCAGCACGTGCAGAAAATCCTCCCGCGTTTCGACCTGATTGTCGGCACTGAAGAAGAATTCCTGATCGCCGGCGGCGCCGAGGATTTGCTCACCGCGTTGCGCAATGTCCGGCGCCTGAGCGCGGCGACGTTGGTGGTCAAGCTCGGCCCGCAAGGTTGCACGGTGATCCACGGGGCGATCCCGGCGCGTCTCGAAGACGGCGCGATCTATCCCGGTGTGCGCGTCGAAGTGCTGAATGTGTTGGGGGCCGGCGATGCCTTCATGTCGGGTTTCCTCAGCGGCTGGCTGGAGGACGCCAGCGACGAGCGCTGCTGCCAGTTGGCCAATGCCTGCGGTGGACTGGTGGTGTCGCGCCATGCCTGCGCCCCGGCGATGCCGACCCGCGCCGAACTCGATTACCTGTTCAACAGCCCGGTGCCGATCACCCGGCCGGATCAGGACGTGACATTGCAGCGTCTGCATCAAGTCAGCGTACCGCGCAAACAGTGGAAGCAACTGTTCATCTTTGCCTTCGATCATCGCGGGCAACTGGTAGAGCTGGCCCACAAGGGCGGGCGCGACCTGAACGCTATCTGTGAACTCAAACAACTCTTTATCAAAGCCGTGGAACGGGTCGAGGCGGATTTGCGTGAGCAGGGCGTCGACGCCGATGTCGGTTTGCTGGCCGATCAACGTTTCGGCCAGGACTCGCTGAACGCCGCCACCGGTCGTGGCTGGTGGGTGGCGCGGCCAGTGGAAGTGCAGGGTTCGCGGCCATTGGCGTTCGAACACGGGCGCTCGATCGGCAGCAACCTGATCGCCTGGCCGCAAGAACAGATCATCAAATGCCTGGTGCAATTCCATCCCGACGACGAGCCTCTGCTGCGTCTGGAGCAGGAAGCGCAGATCAAGGGCCTGTATCAGGCCTCGCAAGTCAGCGGGCATGAATTGCTGCTGGAGATCATTCCGCCCAAGGATCACCCGTCACCGCATCCGGACGTGCTCTATCGCGCCCTCAAACGCCTCTACAACCTGGGCATCTACCCGGCGTGGTGGAAGATCGAAGCGCAAAGCGCCGAGGAGTGGAAACAACTCGACGAGCTGATTCAGGAACGCGACCCGTATTGCCGTGGCGTGGTGCTGCTGGGCCTGAATGCCCCGGCGGCGACCCTGGCCGAAGGGTTTCAGCAGGCCAGCCAGAGCCAGACCTGCCGTGGTTTCGCCGTGGGCCGGACGATCTTCCAGGAACCGAGCCGCGCGTGGCTGGCCGGTGAAATCGACGACGAGGCGCTGATTCGCCAGGTGCAGGGCACCTTCGTCGAACTGATCGATGCCTGGCGCACGGCCCGTGCCTGAAAAATTAGCTGATTGATGAGGCTTTTGTGGCGAGGGAGCTTGCTCCCGCTCGGCTGCGAAGCAGTCGCAAACTTGTGAATGCGGTTTACCTGATACACCGGGCTGGTTGATGCGGGACTGCTTCGCAGTCCCGCGGGAGCAAGCTCCCTCGCCACAGGTGATCGGTTGAACATTTTTGAGAAAACAATAAAAGGTGCAGCCATGCCCGCTATCCGAATTGGCATCAACCCGATCTCCTGGAGCAACGACGACCTGCCGTCCCTCGGTGGCGAGACGCCGTTGAGCACCGCCCTCAGCGAAGGCAAGGACATTGGCTACGAAGGCTTCGAACTCAACGGCAAGTTTCCCAAGGACGCCAAGGGCGTCGGCGATGTGCTGCGGCCTTACGACCTGGCGTTGGTGTCGGGCTGGTATTCCAGCCGTCTGGCTCGCCGTTCCGTGGCCGAGGAAATCGACGCCATCGGCAGCCATGTCGAGCTGCTGGCGAAGAACGGCGCCAAAGTGCTGGTCTATGGCGAAGTCGCCGACTCCATTCAAGGTCAGCGCATTCCACTGGTTGAGCGCCCGCGTTTCCACACCGAGCAGGCCTGGCAAGAATACGCCGACAAACTCACCGAACTGGCGCGCTTCACCCTGTCCCAGGGCGTGCGTCTGGCGTATCACCATCACATGGGCGCCTACGTCGAATCCCCGGCCGACATCGACAAACTAATGGCATTGACCGGCAGCGAAGTCGGCCTGCTGTTCGATTCGGGCCATTGCTATATGGGCGGCGGCGAACCGCTGCAGGTGCTGAGCAAACACATCGAACGGGTCTGCCACGTGCATTTCAAGGACGTGCGCAAACCGGTGGTGCAACTGGCGCGCAACAATCTTTGGAGCTTCCCGGACTGCATCATCAACGGCACCTTCACCGTGCCCGGCGATGGCGACATCGACTTCAGCGCCTTGCTCGACGTGCTGCTGGGCGCCGACTACCACGGCTGGCTAGTGGTGGAAGCCGAGCAGGATCCGGCGGTGGCACCAAGTTACGTCTACGCGAAAAAAGGCTACGACACCTTGCGTACCTTGCTCGACGAGAGGACCGCGCGATGAGCCTGTTGGTCAAGAGCAATGCCCGCGGTCGGACCATGGTCGAGCTGGGGCAGGGGGAGCTGGAATATGTCGGCTTCGCGGCTTACCGCCTGAGTCTCGGCGAAACCTTGCCGGTCAGCGCGGGTGACAAGGAGCTGTGCCTGGTGCTGCTCAGCGGTCGGGTCGGCATCAAGGGCGAAGCGCCAGAGCAGGGCGCGTTCGACTGGGACAACATCGGCGATCGTCAGTCGGTGTTCGAAGACAAATCACCGTTCGCCGTGTATTTGCCACCCGGCAGCCAGGCCCAGGTGGTGGCGTTGAGCGACGTGCAAATCGCCGTGTGCGCGGCGCCCGGTTCGACCGCCGAAAACCTCGGCGCGCGGCTGATCAAACCCGACAGCATGAAACGCAGCGTGCGCGGCAAGGGTGCCAACACCCGTTATGTCTGCGACATCTTGCCGGACACCGAGCCCGCCCATTCGCTGCTGGTGGTGGAAGTGCGTACGCCGTCCGGTCACTCGTCGAGCTACCCGCCGCACAAGCACGACACCGACGATCTGCCGCACCAGAGCTTTCTCGAAGAAACCTATTACCACCAGATCAACCCGCCCCAGGGCTTCGTGTTCCAACGGGTCTACACCGACGATCGCAGTATCGATCAGGCCATGGCGGTGGAAAACAGCGACCTGGTGGTGGTGCCCAAGGGGTATCACCCGGTCAGCGTGCCCTACGGCTATGAGTCGTATTACCTGAACGTGATGGCCGGCCCGAAACGCGTCTGGCAGTTCCATAACGATCCGCAGCACAGCTGGCTACTGGATCTCTAAATTCCAACATCCAAAGGGAGAACAAGAATAATGAGCGACGCCCCGGTCATAGGCCATTACATCGACGGTCAGGTGCAGGACAGCGGCAGCGAGCGGTTCAGCAATGTCTTCAATCCGGCCACGGGCAGCGTTCAGGCGCGGGTCGGGCTGGCCAGCCAGAAGACCGTGGACGAGGCCGTCGCTTCGGCCATGAAGGCGTTCCCGGCCTGGTCCGAGCAATCGTCCCTGCGCCGTTCGCGGGTGATGTTCAAGTTCAAGGAATTGCTCGACCGCCATCACAACGAACTGGCCGAAATCATCAGCCGCGAACACGGCAAGGTGTTCTCCGACGCCAAGGGCGAAGTGACCCGTGGCATCGAAATCGTCGAGTACGCCTGTGGCGCGCCGAACCTGCTGAAAACCGATTTCAGCGACAACATCGGCGGTGGCATCGACAACTGGAACCTACGCCAGCCATTGGGCGTCTGCGCGGGCGTTACGCCGTTCAACTTCCCGGTGATGGTGCCGCTGTGGATGATCCCGCTGGCGCTGGTCACCGGTAACTGCTTCATCCTCAAACCGTCCGAACGCGACCCATCCGCCAGTTTGCTGATGGCTCGCTTGCTCACCGAAGCCGGGTTGCCGGACGGTGTGTTCAACGTGGTCCAGGGCGACAAGGCGGCGGTCGATGCCTTGCTGCAACACCCGGACGTCGAAGCGATTTCCTTTGTCGGCTCGACGCCGATTGCCGAGTACATCCACCAGCAAGCGACCTCGCGCGGCAAGCGTGTACAGGCGCTGGGCGGGGCGAAGAACCACATGATCGTCATGCCCGATGCCGATCTGGACCAGGCAGCGGACGCGTTGATCGGCGCGGCTTACGGCTCGGCCGGTGAGCGCTGCATGGCGATTTCGATTGCCGTGGCCGTCGGTGATGTCGGCGACCAGTTGATTGCCAAACTGCTGCCGCGCATCGATCAACTGAAGGTCGGCAACGGCATGCAGGGCGACAGTGACATGGGGCCGCTGGTGACCGCCGAACACAAGGCCAAGGTCGAGGGCTTTATCGGCGAAGGCGTGGCCCAGGGCGCGCGGCTGATTGTCGATGGGCGCAACTTCAAGGTACCGGGTGCCGAGAACGGCTTCTTCGTCGGCGCCACGCTGTTCGACAACGTCACGACCGAGATGAGCATCTACCAGCAAGAGATCTTCGGGCCGGTGCTGGGCATCGTGCGCGTACCGGACTTCGCCAGCGCCGTGGCGCTGATCAACGCCCATGAATTCGGCAACGGCGTGTCCTGCTTCACCAGCGACGGCGGCATCGCTCGCTCGTTTGCCCGCAGCATCAAGGTCGGCATGGTCGGCATCAACGTACCGATTCCGGTGCCCATGGCCTGGCACTCGTTCGGCGGCTGGAAGCGCTCGCTGTTCGGTGATCACCACGCTTATGGCGAAGAAGGCATTCGCTTCTACAGCCGCTACAAAAGCGTGATGCAGCGCTGGCCCGACAGCATCGCCAAGGGCCCTGAATTCAGCATGCCGACAGCCAAATAATGCACTTGTGCGGAGAACAACAAAAAATGAGCAAACCCCTGCGTTTCGCCTTGAATCGTATGGTCGCCCCACGTTTGTCCCTGCCTGCGTTCATCGAATTGGCGGTGACCCTCAAGGCCGACGCCATCGAGATTCGCAACGACCTCAAAGGCGTCGAGATCGAGGATGGCACCGCACCCGAACACGTCCGTGAACTGTGCGCGGCCAAAGGCATCACTGTGCTGTCGATCAACGCGCTGTATCCGTTCGATGTCTGGAATGACGAGCGCCGCGCACACGCTCTGAAGCTTGCCGCTTATGCCCGTGATTGTGGCGCGCAGGGTTTGGTGATGTGCCCATTGAACGACCGCCCCGATCCACGAACCGAAGCGCAGCGTGCGTCTGGCCTGCGCACGGCGTTGAGTGAACTGGCGCCGATCCTGCGCGATCACGGCATTCTCGGCTTCATCGAACCGCTGGGTTTCGAAGAGTGCTCGCTGCGGCGCAAACGCACGGCAGTCGATGCGATCAAGGCCATCGGTGGGCTGGATGTGTTCCGTCTGGTGCATGACACCTTCCACCATCACCTGGCCAGCGAGCATGAATTCTTCCCTGAGCTGACCGGGCTGGTGCACATCTCTGGCGTCGAAGATGCCGAGGCGCCACTGGCGACCATTCGTGACGGCCATCGGGTGCTGGTGGGCGAGGGCGACATCCTCGGCAATGCGGCGCAGATCGACACCTTGCTCAGTAGCGGCTATAGCGGCTACCTGTCGTTCGAACCGTTTGCCGACAGCGTCCATGGCCTGGCGGATATCCAGACGGCGATCGGCGCGAGCATGGATCACCTGCAGAAATCCCTGAGCTGACATCGGATTTGCATACGGAAAAGGTGCAAGCATGACCACAACAAGACTGACCATGGCCCAGGCCCTGGTGAAATTCCTCGATAACCAGTACATCGAGGTCGATGGGGTCCAGAGCAAATTCGTCGCCGGGATCTTTACCATTTTTGGCCACGGCAATGTGCTGGGTCTGGGGCAAGCCCTGGAACAGGACAGCGGCGACCTGATCGTCCATCAGGGCCGCAACGAGCAAGGCATGGCCCACGCGGCCATTGGTTTTGCCAAGCAACACCTGCGGCGCAAGATCTACGCCTGCTCTTCATCGGTGGGGCCGGGCGCGGCGAACATGCTGACTGCTGCCGCGACGGCCACCGCCAACCGTATTCCCTTGCTGCTGTTGCCCGGCGACGTTTATGCCTGCCGCCAACCAGACCCGGTGTTGCAACAGATCGAGCAGTTCCACGACCTGAGCATCAGCACCAACGATGCGTTCAAGGCCGTGAGCAAATACTGGGACCGGATCAACCGTCCCGAGCAACTGATGACCGCGGCGATCCACGCCATGCGCGTGCTCACCGACCCCGCCGAAACCGGCGCCGTCACCCTGGCCTTGCCGCAAGACGTGCAGGCCGAGGCGTACGACTACCCTGATTACTTCCTGCAAAAACGCGTGCACCGCATCGAGCGCCGTCCGGCCACCGAAGCGATGCTCGGCGATGCCGTGGCGCTGTTCAAAGGCAAGCGCAAACCACTGATCATCTGCGGCGGCGGGGTCAAATACTCGGGTGCCAACGCAGCGTTGCAGGCCTTTGCCGAGCGCTTTGATATTCCTTTCGCCGAAACCCAGGCCGGCAAGAGCGCGGTGGTGTCCAGCCATCCGCTGAACGTCGGCGGGATCGGCGAAACCGGTTGCCTGGCGGCGAACCTGTTGGCCAAGGACGCTGATTTGATCATCGGCGTCGGCACCCGCTACAGCGATTTCACCACCGCGTCGAAATCCTTGTTCAAACACCCGGACGTGCAATTTCTCAACCTCAATATCAGCCCCTGCGACGCCCTGAAACTCGATGGCGTGCAACTGCTGGCAGATGCCAAAACCGGCTTGAACGCCTTGGCCGATGTGTTGGGCGACTATCGCTCTGGCTGGGGCGATCAACCCCGGCAGGCCAAGGCGCAGCTGGACGAGGAAGTCGACCGCATCTATCAGGTCGAGTACCAGACTCAAGACTTCGTCCCGGAAATCAACGACCACCTGGACCCGGCGGTGCTGCGCGAATTCATCGAGCTGACCGGTTCCTGCCTGACCCAGAGCCGGGTGCTCGGTGTGCTCAATGAAACCCTGGCCGATGATGCGGTGATCGTCGCCGCCGCCGGCAGCCTGCCCGGCGACTTGCAGCGCAGCTGGCGCAGCAAGGGGGTGAACACCTACCACGTCGAATACGGTTATTCGTGCATGGGTTATGAGGTGAACGCCGCACTGGGGGTGAAGCTCGCCGAGCCTGAGCGCGAGGTCTATGCGCTGGTGGGCGACGGCTCCTACATGATGCTGCACTCGGAGTTGGCGACCTCGATCCAGGAGCGCCGCAAGATCAACGTGGTGCTGCTGGACAACATGACCTTCGGCTGCATCAACAACCTGCAAATGGAACACGGCATGGACAGCTTCGGCACCGAGTTCCGGTTCCGCAATCCTGAAACCGGCAAGCTCGATGGCGGTTTCGTGCCGGTGGATTTCGCCATGAGCGCGGCGGCTTACGGCTGCAAGACCTACAAGGTCAACACCGTCGAGGAGCTGCAAGCCGCGTTGGCCGATGCGCGGTTGCAGACGGTGTCGACGCTGATCGACATCAAGGTCCTGCCCAAAACCATGATTCACAAATACCTGTCGTGGTGGCGGGTCGGCGTGGCGCAAGTCTCCACCAGCGCACGCACTGACGCAGTGGCCAAGACCCTCAACGAACGATTGGCCAAGGCCCGTCAATACTGATTGCCCTGAAACGAACAACAGGAGTGTTTATATGTCTTCGCTTTCAAATTCGTTGCGCATTGGCGTCATCGGCACCGGGGCCATCGGCCAGGACCATATCCGTCGTTGCAGTCAGACCTTGCTCAACAGTCAGGTTGTCGCGGTCACCGACATCAATTTGCAGCAAGCGGCCAAGATCGTCTCCGACCTGAAACTGACCGCCGAGGTCTATCCCGATGGCCACGCGCTGATCAAGGCGCCGGACGTCGACGCAGTCCTCGTCACCTCCTGGGGCCCGAGCCACGAAGAGTTTGTGCTGGCGGCCATTGCGGCGGGCAAACCGGTGTTCTGCGAGAAACCGCTGGCGGTCACCGCCGAAGGCTGCCGCAAGATCGTCGAGGCCGAAGTGGCCCACGGCAAGCGACTGGTGCAGGTTGGTTTCATGCGCCCGTACGATGAAGGTTATCGGGCATTGAAATCGGTGATCGACAGTGGCCAGATCGGCGAACCGCTGATGCTGCACTGCGCCCACCGCAACCCGACCGTGGGTGAAAACTACAAGACCGACATGGCGATCACCGACACGCTGATCCATGAGCTGGACGTGTTGCGCTGGTTGCTCGACGACGACTATGTGTCGGTGCAAGTGGTGTTCCCGCGCAAGACCAGCAAGGCCCACGCCCATTTGAAAGACCCGCAGATCGTGTTGCTGGAAACCGCCAAGGGCACGCGCATCGACGTGGAAGTGTTCGTCAACTGCCAGTACGGCTACGACATCCAGTGCGAAGTGGTAGGGGAGACGGGCATCGCCAAACTGCCGGAGCCGTCGCAGGTTCAGCTGCGCAGCGGAGCGAAACTGTCCAATGCGATTCTGATGGACTGGAAGGACCGGTTCATCGCCGCGTACGACGTCGAGTTGCAGGCGTTCATCGATGGCGTGCGCGCCGGGCAGGTCGGCGGGCCATCGGCGTGGGACGGTTTCGCCGCCGCCGTTGCTGCGGATGCCTGCATCGAGGCGCAGAACAGCGGCCAGATCGTCAAAGTCGGCCTACCGGATCGCCCTCGTTTCTACGGCTAAAACCAACCCCGGCCCCGCTGACACTCACCCTGAAATCGGTGTCAGCGATTATGTAGGAGCTGCCGAAGGCTGCGATCTTTTGACTTTGCTTTTTAGAATCAAGATCAAAAGATCGCAGCCTTCGGCAGCTCCTACAGGGGACGGCGTCGACTCTGGTTAAGGAGAAAAAATGCGCATCGCACTAGACCCCTACATGTACCGCAACCTGTCCCTGGGCAAGATGGTCGACAAGGTCGCCGAGCTCGGTTACGAACATATCGAGCTGTCGCCCCGGGAAGATTTTCTGCCGTTCTACAAAGCCCCGCGGGTCGACAAGGCGCGGATCAAGGAATTTCGCAAAGCCCTGAGCGACACCGGGGTCAAACTCTCTTCTTTATTACCGATGTACCACTGGGCCGCCGCCGATGAAGGTTTGCGCGTGGCCGCCGTGCGCAACTGGAAGCGGGCGATCCAGATTGCCGTGGAGATGGACTGCGAGCTGCTCAACACCGAGTTCACCGGCCAGTCGGACAACCCATTGGTCTGCGAGAACCAGTTCATGCGTTCTATGGACGAACTGATCCCCGAGTTCGAACGCGAAGGCATCAAGCTCGATATCCAGGCCCATCCTTATGATTTCTGCGAGCGCAACAACGAGTCAGTGGACATCATTCGCGGTCTGGACCGCGACTGGATCAACTACCTCTACGCCGCGCCGCACACGTTTTTCTATGACGATGGCGTGGGTGACATCGCCTCGATGCTCAAGTACGCCGGCTCGAAACTGAGTCATTTGATCATCGCCGACACCTACAACCACAAGGCTTCCTCAGGCTTGCGCTACATCGTCAACCCGCCGGGCGTCACCGCCACCGTGCACCAGCATCTGGACATCGGCCAGGGCGAGGTGGACTGGGAAGCGTTTTTCGGCACCTTGCGCGAGATCAAGTTCGATGGCATCGCCACCGTCTCGGTATTCGCCTGGGAAGACCGGCCGGACGAGTCCAACCGAATGATGCTCGAACGGGTCAAAAGCGAACTCTGCCGCTAAGCCCCACACCAAACTCCGCGTAGGGGCCGGTGTAGATCCAGTTAGCGGCTACATAACAATAAGAAGGAATGCACACATGCGTATCGGACTTGTCGGTTACGGCCATGGCGGCCGATTTTTCCATGCTCCGCTGATCAGCAGTTTGCCGGCGGCGACGTTTGTGGGCGTGGTCACCCGTTCCGCCGAGCGCCGACAACTGCTGGCCACGGAACATCCCGGTGTGCCGGCCTTCGACAGCATTGGCCAACTGGTCGAAGCCGGGATTGATGTGCTGGTGGTGTCCACGCCGCTCAAAGGTCGTCCGGCGTTGGTGCTCGACGCCATCGAACATGGGGTGGCGGTGGTCAGCGACAAGCCGTTCGCCGCCGATACGCAACAGGCGCAAACCCTGATCACCATGGCCGAGCGTCAGGGCGTGCATTTGAGCGTCTACCAGAACCGGCGCTGGGATTCGGATTTCCTCACCGTGCGCAAACTCATCGAGTCCGGTGCCCTGGGCCAGGTCACCCGTTTCGAGTCACGGATCGAACGCTACTCGCCACAGACGGTGAACAACGGCAGCGGCGGCGGTTTCCTGCGTGATCTGGGCAGCCATCTGGTGGATCAGGCGCTGCTGTTGTTCGGCCCCGTCACCCGGGTTTACGCCGAACTGGATTACCTCGAAAAAGGCCAGACCTTCGACAACGGCTTCTTTATGTCCCTGACTCATGCCAGTGGCGTGATCTCGCACCTGAGTGGCAGTTGCCTGCAAAACACCCCCGGCCCGCGTTTTCGCGTGACCGGCACCCAGGGCTGCTACAGCGTCGACGGTCTGGACGGGCAAGAGGCGTCGACCCTGGCCGGGCTCACGCCCAAATCCGAGGGCGAACGCTGGGGCGTCGAAGAGCATCGTCGCTGGGGCTGGTTCGAACAGGGCGAGGTGCGCGAGCGGGTGCCGTCCGAACGAGGCTGCTGGAACCAGTTCTATTTGCAGCTACAAACCGCGTTACAGAGCGGTGGCCCACTGCCGGTCGAAGCCCGTGATGCACTGGCGACCACCCGCGTGCTAGACGCTGCGCGGCTCAGTTTCGAGCGCCATCAGGTGGTGGCGTTGAGCCCATTTGAAAGCCATGGAATAAAATCAGAATAAAATTCTAAAATGAGTTGATATAGAAATTATTTTCCAATAAAGTCGTTTCCAGGTTGCCGACTATCAACGTCCGATCACGCTCAAGCAGGCCTTGAACGAGTGAAGGGCGCACCAAAAACAAGAAACAAAGCCAGGTACCGTCGATGAAAACCTTCAACTCTGCTCTGCAGGCTTTACGTTCCGCGCTGCACCTCTCTCGCGACCTGCCTCGCGTCTCGTTTCATTCCATCTCTCGCTTGCTTTGCGTCGAACGCAAGGGCGCCCTGGTCTGCTGCATTCCGGGTGCGCCGATTGTCCGCTTGCCCGCTCACTGAAATCGTCACGCCTTATCCATAAAAACCAACAAGAATGTGGAGAAAGACCTTTCATGAAGACCAAGACCCGTTTCGCCTCACTCGCCTTGTCCCTGATGCTCGCCAGCGGTGCCGCACTCGCTGACATGAAGATCGGCGTCAGCATGGCGCAGTTCGATGACACCTGGCTGACCTACCTGCGCGAATCCATGGACACCAAAGCCAAGTCCTATCCTGATGGCGTCAAGCTGCAGTTCGAAGATGCGCGCAGCGACGTGGTCAGGCAGTTGAGCCAGGTAGAAAGCTTCATCAGCCAGAAAGTCGATGCCATTGTGGTCAACCCGGTGGATACCGCCGCCACCAAGAAAATTACCGAAGCGGCGGTCAAGGCCGGCATTCCGCTGGTGTACGTCAATCGCCGTCCCGATGACCTGAACCTGCCCAAAGGCGTGGTCACTGTTGCCTCCAACGATCTGGAGGCCGGCCAGATGCAGATGCAGTACCTGGCCGAAAAAATGGGCGGCAAGGGCGACATCGTGATTCTGCTCGGTGATTTGGCCAACAACTCCACCACTAACCGCACCAAGGGCGTAAAAGAGGTGCTGACCAAGTACCCGAACATCAAGATCGAGCAAGAGCAGAGCGGCATCTGGTCGCGAGACAAGGGCATGACCCTGGTCAACGACTGGCTGACCCAGGGCCGCAAGTTCGACGCGGTCGTCTCCAACAACGACGAGATGGCGATTGGCGCGGCCATGGCCCTGCAACAGGCGGGTGTCGCCAAAGGCAGTGTGCTGATCGCCGGTGTCGACGGTACGCCCGACGGCTTGAACGCGGTGAAGAAGGGCTCTCTGCTGGTTTCGGTGTTCCAGGACGCCAAGGGTCAGGCCGACGGCTCGATCGACACGGCGGTGAAAATGGCCAGGAACGAGCCGGTCGAACAGGCCGTGTGGGTGCCGTATCGCTTGATCACTTTGCAAAACGTTGACCAGTTCAAATAGTCCGTCCGTTCGATAACAACAATAAGCACGCAAGGTTGCGACGCGACCTTGCTGATGGAGTACCTGATCATGTTCGCTTCAGCGACTGCTTCGAGCACCCCGTTGGTGGGTATCCAGCCAACCGCAACACCTGTCGATGAGCCGTACCTGCTGGAGATCATCAACGTCAGCAAGGGTTTTCCCGGTGTGGTGGCCTTGTCCGACGTACAGCTGCGGGTGCGTCCCGGTTCTGTGCTGGCGCTGATGGGCGAAAACGGTGCCGGCAAATCCACCCTGATGAAAATCATTGCCGGCATCTACCAGCCGGATGCCGGCGAGTTGCGCCTGCGGGGTAAGCCGGTGGTCTTCGAAACGCCACTGGCTGCGCTCCAGGCCGGGATCGCGATGATCCACCAGGAACTCAACCTGATGCCGCACATGAGCATCGCCGAGAACATCTGGATCGGTCGCGAGCAGCTCAACGGCCTTCACATGATCGATCACCGCGAAATGCACCGCTGCACCGCCAAGCTGCTGGAGCGTCTGCGGATCAATCTCGACCCTGAAGAGCAGGTGGGCAACCTGAGTATCGCCGAACGGCAGATGGTCGAGATCGCCAAGGCGGTGTCCTACGACTCCGACATCCTGATCATGGACGAACCGACTTCGGCCATCACCGATAAAGAAGTCGCTCATCTGTTCTCGATCATTGCCGACCTCAAGAGCCAGGGCAAAGGCATCATCTACATCACTCATAAGATGAACGAAGTGTTCAGCATCGCCGATGAAGTGGCGGTGTTCCGCGACGGCGCCTACATCGGCCTGCAACGGGCCGACAGCATGGACGGCGACAGCCTGATCTCGATGATGGTCGGCCGCGAGCTGAGCCAGTTGTTCCCGGTGCGCGAGAAACCGATTGGCGATCTGTTGCTGTCGGTACGCGACCTCAAGCTGGACGGCATTTTCAAGGATGTCTCCTTCGACCTGCATGCCGGCGAGATCCTGGGCATCGCCGGGTTGATGGGGTCGGGACGGACCAATGTCGCCGAGGCGATTTTCGGCATCACTCCAAGTGACGGTGGCGAAATCCGGCTCGACGGCGAGGTGGTGCGCATCACCGATCCGCACATGGCCATCGAGAAGGGCTTCGCGCTGTTGACCGAAGATCGCAAGCTCAGCGGCCTGTTCCCGTGCCTGTCGGTGCTGGAAAACATGGAAATGGCGGTATTGCCCCATTACGTCGGCAACGGCTTCATCCAGCAGAAAGCCCTGCGCGCGTTGTGTGAAGACATGTGCAAGAAGCTGCGGGTGAAAACGCCGTCGCTGGAGCAGTGCATCGATACCTTGTCCGGCGGTAATCAGCAGAAGGCGTTGCTGGCGCGCTGGCTGATGACCAACCCGCGAATCCTGATTCTCGACGAGCCGACCCGGGGCATCGATGTCGGCGCCAAGGCCGAGATCTACCGGCTGATCTCGTACCTGGCCAGCGAAGGCATGGCGGTGATCATGATTTCCTCGGAGCTGCCGGAAGTGCTGGGCATGAGCGACCGGGTCATGGTCATGCACGAGGGCGACCTGATGGGCACCCTCGACCGCAGCGAAGCGACCCAGGAACGAGTGATGCAACTGGCCTCGGGCATGTCCGCGGTTCACTAATGGATGCCGGCGGTGGCCATGGCTGTCGCCGATGACGCAATAGAAGGGTGAGTGGTTATGAACGCGATACTGGAAAACAAGCCTGCAATGGCACCGGTGAAGAGTCGCCGGCGCTTTCCGACCGAGTTGAGTATCTTCCTGGTGCTGATCGGCATCGGCCTGGTCTTCGAGTTGTTCGGCTGGATCGTGCGGGACCAGAGCTTCCTGATGAACTCTCAGCGCCTGGTGCTGATGATTCTGCAAGTGTCGATCATCGGCCTGCTGGCAATCGGGGTAACCCAGGTCATCATCACCACCGGTATCGACCTGTCCTCCGGTTCGGTGCTGGCGCTGTCGGCGATGATTGCCGCCAGCCTGGCCCAGACCTCGGACTTTGCCCGGGCGGTGTTTCCGTCCCTGACTGACTTGCCGGTGTGGATTCCAGTGATCACTGGGCTGGGGGTGGGATTGCTGGCGGGGGCGATCAACGGCAGCATCATTGCGATCACCGGGATTCCACCGTTCATTGCCACCCTCGGCATGATGGTCTCGGCTCGTGGCCTGGCGCGCTACTACACCGAAGGTCAACCGGTGAGCATGCTCTCGGATTCCTACACGGCCATCGGGCATGGCGCGATGCCGGTGATCATCTTTCTGGTGGTGGCGGTGATCTTTCACATCGCCCTGCGCTACACCAAGTACGGTAAATACACCTACGCCATTGGCGGCAACATGCAAGCGGCACGCACCTCCGGGATCAACGTCAAGCGGCATCTGGTGATTGTCTACAGCATCGCCGGGTTGCTTGCCGGCCTGGCCGGGGTGGTGGCATCGGCACGGGCCGCGACCGGGCAGGCCGGGATGGGCATGTCTTATGAACTGGACGCGATTGCCGCGGCGGTCATCGGCGGCACCAGCCTGGCCGGTGGCGTTGGGCGCATCACCGGCACCGTGATTGGCGCATTGATTCTCGGGGTCATGGCCAGCGGCTTTACCTTTGTCGGTGTTGATGCTTATATTCAAGACATCATCAAGGGGCTGATTATTGTGGTGGCGGTGGTCATCGACCAGTACCGCAACAAGCGCAAACTCAAGCGCTAAGCCACACGAAAGACGAAACTGCGCCACGCCTGACCCGCGTGGCGCAGCCGTTTGTCTTCTATATACAGCCGCTGGACTGAATTTCTTGCTATAAACGCACTCCGATAAGCGCCTCAAAGCTCGCCATAGAGCACTTTCAAGGCTTTGTCGGACAGATTTGCTGTCTTTTCAGTTGCTGAGGCCTCAAGTCGGCCTTAGACTGCCGCCCCTCGTAAATTGAGTGCCGGGTGGCGCTTGGAATAAACGGCGCCGTTCCAATGACCGCACAAGGCTCAACGGAACGCTCCCTAATTCGCCTTAATGCACGTTTTTTTATAGAGATATCAATGACAAAGGACAAGTTGCTGGCCATGCCGGCGGATGACTACATGAATGCCGAGCAACATGCTTTTTTCTCTGAGCTGTTGCAGAACATGAAAGTCGAAACCCATGAGCGCATCGAACAGAATCGCATCGCCATCGAGAGCCTGGACACCCCGGCCGATCCGGCTGACGCGGCTTCTGTCGAAGAAGAGCGCACCTGGCTGGTGAACGCGATCGATCGCGACCAGCGCATGCTGCCTCAGTTGGAACAGGCCCTGGAACGCATCAAGGAAGACAGCTTCGGCTGGTGCGATGACAGCGGCGAGCCAATTGGCCTCAAGCGTCTGCTGATCAGCCCGACCACCAAGTACTGCATCGAAGCTCAAGAACGTCACGAGCAGATCGACAAGCACCAGCGTCAGGCCTGATTCTGTGAGGCAGCCAGTTAATGACTGGCTGCCTTGAAAAGATCGCAGCCTTCGGCAGCTCCTACAGGTTTATGTGAACCCATGTAGGAGCTGCCGAAGGCTGCGATCTTTGCTTTTCGACGTCTGCGAAAAATCCCCGCACTTCTATTGATCTGCTTCAGCACCCACGACTAATGGACCATAGATAATGGCCTTGTGGTGGCGTTTAATGCGGATACAACAATTAGAAGATGCCTGGGGTGACAAACGATGACGCGAGACGGGTCTCTGGCTGGGGCAGTGCCCGCAGCCGTACTTTTGCCTAAAAACCAGTGGCTCACGCCGACCCTGCAAAGCATCGCCCTGATGCTCTTGCTGTGTGGCATGGCATTGGCTGGCTGGTCGCTTTACCTTGGCCTGCCATTGACTGTGCTGATTATCTGGCTGCCGCGCCTGCGCTCGCGCACGCTGACGCAGGCAACCCCGGCTGACAACGCCAGCGCTATCGCCGGTTTGACTCGCGATCTTTCCTATACCACCAGTCATAACGCCTTGTCGGCCGCCGGCGTGGCCTTTTCGGTCAAGCAACTGGCCGACAAGCTGCAATCGCAACTCGGCGCCGCAGCACAGATTGTCAGCAGCGCTGAAGTGATGATCGCCACCGAACAGGCTACCTCGACACTCAGCCGGGAAGCCTTGAGCGCGGCGAGCGAAGCCCATCAGAGCAGTGCGGCAGGGCGTACGGAACTGATCGAGTCCATCGCGCGCATGCATCAACTCAGTCAGCGTGCCAGCAGCAGCCGCGAGTTGATCGAAGCCCTGAGCCTGCGCAGTGACGATATCCAGCGGGTCACGCTGGTGATCCAGTCCATCGCCAGCCAGACCAATCTGTTGGCGTTGAACGCAGCCATCGAAGCGGCGCGGGCCGGGGAACACGGTCGCGGGTTTGCGGTGGTGGCCGATGAGGTGCGTGGCCTGGCCGCGCGCACGGCGACGGCGACCGGCGAAGTCGGGGAGATGGTCGCCGATATTCAGCAGCGCACGGCGCAAGTGGTGGAGCAGATTCGTCAACTGGCCAGCGACCTGAATACCGGCGTTGCGCAGGTCGAGCACACGGGGCAGCACCTGGAAAACATCGCGCGCCTGGCCGCCGGTGTTGAAAGGCAGGTCGGGGAAATTGCTCAGGGCGCGGACACCAATCGCGAACAACTCGACAGCCTGTTCCATGCCATCGAACAAATGCGCAGCGATCTGGCGATCAGTGACCAGCAAACCCAGCGCCTGGCCCAGGCAGCGGTGCAAATGGAAGGGCAGGCCGAAACCATCAGCGAACGCCTTGCCGAAGTCGGGCTGGATGACTATCACCAGCGGATTTACGACCTGGCCCGCGAAGGGGCAAGTCAGATTGCGGCGCGTTTCGAGGCGGATATCGACCAGGGCCGGATCAGCCTCGACGACCTGTTTGATCGCAATTACCAGACGATCCCCAACACCAGCCCGGTCAAATACCAGACCCGCTTCGACCGTTACACCGATCAGGTCTTGCCGGCGATTCAGGAACCGTTGCTGCCGCGTCACGAAGGCCTGGTGTTCGCCATTGCCTGCACGCAGCAGGGGTATGTGCCGACCCACAACACTGTGTTCAGCCAGCCACTGACCGGCGACGTGCAAGTCGATACCCTGCAAAACCGCACCAAGCGCAAGTTCGCCGACCGCACCGGGATTCGCTGTGGCAGCCACCAGCAGGCCGTACTGTTGCAGACCTACACCCGCGACACCGGTGAACTGATGCACGACCTCTCGGTGCCGATCATGCTCAAGGGGCGCCACTGGGGTGGATTGCGGTTGGGCTACAAACCGGAAAAACCTCGCTGAGGCCGCTCTCCTACAGAGGAATGCGGGCTAGTGGATCTGGTGCATGCGCAGGTTCAGGTCGTCGACCACGTGCGCCCAATCGGCGTCTTCACGCAGTTGTTCCTTGAGGAAGCCGGCTTGTTGCGGGGTCCAGAACTCGGCATCGATGAGTTTCTTGTCATCGGGCAACGGTGAATGCAGGGCAATGAAATCGTCGATGGCCTTTTCGCTGGAGTCCAGGCCGAGCTGGTCGAACAAGCCTTTCAAGTCATGTGTGGGTGAATCCATCTTCATCTCCTTGCAGATAATCAATCGCCTCGGGCGTGAGGTCTGAGGTGCGGCTTCATTGCATCCGAGGGGCCCGTGCGCCAAGAGTTCGATAAGGGTTTAGCAGCTTCCTCCAGATTCGCCACCAATGATGGCAATAAGCTATTGCCTGCCTCTGTTCCAGCGATTACGATGCCGTCGCGTTTTTTTGGCGTCATCAAGTCGCCATTCAAAGAGTCCGTACATGGATGTCGTCGTCACTCGCTCCCCAGGTTTAGCGCCTTGCGGTGCTGATCTGCCCATCCCTTGCGCGATTTCTTTCAAGCCGACGCGCCCCCCCGATTCCGCATGAAAAGGATGTAAGCAGTGAAGCGTCTTGTTTATCTGATGGTCATCGCACTTGGCCTGTCGTTGACCGGCTGTGTGTCTTTCACGCCGCTAGGCCCTATCGGCGAACCTCTGAGCCCCGCACCGACCACTCTCGATCGCAGCGCCGAGATCCGCGACGTGGTGATTTCCGCCCCCGAGCTGGACGACAAGGTGCGCGTCGACGGCAGCCGGCAACTGACCGAGCAGGTCAGCGCCTATATCGATAAAAGCGATTACTTCAAGCGAGTTGTGGTGTTCCCGGCCAAGGCGGGCGAAGACGACGTGGTGCTCAAGTTCAACCTGACCTCACTGGCAGGCAAGCGCACCATGCACCCGGCTTACATTCCTGGCGCGCTGGTGACGTTGACTATCTGGATCTGGGTCGACGGACCAATTTACGTCGACAAATACGACCTCGCCGGCGAACTGATCATCGAAGACCGCCAAGGCAAGCAACTGGCCAGGTCGGTCGAGCAGGTCAAGCTCGACAAGAATGTCGGTATGTGGAACGCCGACTACCTCAATCCGCGTCTGGGCGGTTCGCAGTTGCGCGATCTGATCGCTCAACTGTTAGCCAGTGCCACCCCTCAACTGCGTACACCGTCAAAGGAACTGGCTGCACATGAATAAGTATCTTCTGGTTTTACTGCTTTTGGTCGGCAGCACCCTGACCGGCTGCATTTCCTATTCCCAGCATGAGTTGGCCCAGGTGGACCAGTGGCCGCCAGCGCAGGCCAGGCAAGACAAGCCCAGTGCTTATCTGCACGTGACCACTCAGCAGCAGTTCAACGGTGAGCTGTCGGGTGGCGTCGGCAATGCGGCGTTGGTGGAACGGCACATGCTGGGAACCTTCAAGGAATCCGGACAGTTCAAAAGCGTGACCACAGACAAGGTCGACTCGAACCTGTACGTGACGAGTACGTTGACCAATAACGAGCAGGGCAATATCGCGAGCGCCTGGCTCACAGGCTTCACGCTCTTCGTGATCCCGACTACGTACAGCAACACCTTCACGCTGGAAACCGTGTTCAAGGACCGGGAAGGCAACATGCTGGGCAAAATCGTCAAGCAGGAAAGCACTCGCACCTGGATGCAGATTCTGCTGATTGTCGGCTTGCCGTTCAATGAACGTGGGGATGCGGTACTCAAACACCTGACCCAGAGCACGCTGGATGAAGCGGTCAAGCGCAAGCTGATCTGACCGGTTGTCGAGACAAAGGCGTGCTATCTGTACAAGGCTGGCACGCCGCAAAACACTCTCAGGCCTGACCCTGCTCAGTCACTCCCATCTCAGGTCTTCAACGCACCCTCATCGACGGCAAGCTTCAGGGCTTTGGCGGATTCCTGGGCGGCAATCGTCGCGACTTCCGCCGTCTTGAACCAGCGATCCTTTTCAACCTGGTGATACGACACCGTGGTCAACGGCGGTTTGGCGCGCATGATAATGACTGCCTGGAATTCGCCGTCGACCTCTCTGGCTTCGCCCCGGATAAAAAATTCACCGATATCAAATTCCGTCACGTAGCAGTCTTCCCTTTGAAATATTATGTTGTAGTGAGCGCCGTCCGCCCTGGGGACGGGTTTCATGGGGCGGGCAGTATGGCAGCAGTTGCCTGCCGGCGGCTGAGTTAAGTCGCCGGCGTGACGAAACGTCTACAGAAGTGAATGCCGCAGGGTGCGTCAGTTGCGCGACTCGAGTGAGCGGGCAAGGGCGCAGGCTTCGTTATGGTCGGCGCGGAAACCTCTGACACGTCCGGTGGATATTTCCCTGATATGGAAAAAGGCGTTGCCGGCCAATACCACCTGAAAACGCGGGAGTGGATGCGCCTCAGGGTGGAAATCCTGCTGACGGAGTATTATCGATTGCAGAAGTGACGAGCCGTTTGTGTGGTGTGTGTGAGGCTGGGCGAAGTGAGTCAGTGTGCACATATGAAGTCCTTTTCGTGGTTTTACCGACGTGCGTACGTTGTTTTGGGTAGTCTCGGTGAGCATGGCTGCTCTAGAATCGCTATCACTGGTTGGCGATTGCTGCCCATCTAAAGCAATTTTTTACTGGCGATATGTCGGAAAAGTGCTTTTTTTAAAGAGATTTTTCCCTAAAGTTGGTGGTCCGGTTTTTCTGGCCGTCAGAAGGGCGTTTTCCTTCAACCTCTGACGACCGCCAGGCAAGACGAAGCGGGGGATGTTCCAGTAATCTTCCCAAACCTCGCGATGAATGAGCCCTCTGCTCGTTCCAGGATTACGACCCGGGTCATTTGGTTAAACCTCGGCATTGCCGCTTTTTTCTGCTGTGCGCGTTTCCTGCGTGCGGCATCATTTTCAGATGTGGGGATGTTTCCTTGGCAGTAAGTAATCTCGATATGCATGCTTTGTTCGTACTGGGTGATTTGCGCGCAAAGCTGGTTAAACAGTTTCAGTCACGTTTCGTCTACATCACCGAACAGAACGCTGAAGGCATTTACATTGCCGAGATCGACACCGAATCGGCACTGGTGGTGGACGACAAGCCCGGGCTGAAACTCAAGGTCGGCGATCATTTCAGCGCTTCCGTATTGCCCAGCCGCGAAGGCGGAAAACTGGACATCAAGTTCCGCGAAATCAAATTGACGGTATACGGGCTGGGGGATTACGCGTTCGTGACCACCGCGGACGGCCACGGCATTGTGTTCAAGGAAGGTCATAGCGTGGTGATGGTGTTTGCGGCCCACCAACAATTGCAGGAAGGCCTGACCAAGACACTGAAAGCCGTGACTGCCAAGGCCGCCAAGTGGCGCAAAGGCGAACTGGTGACCTTCAAGGCCAGCGAGTAATGACCCAGACCCGCGCCGATTTCCATGAGCAGAACCAGGCCAGTGCACACGCCGAGGCCCAGCGCCTGTTGGCTGAAAAGGCCGTTCTGCAGGGAGCCTGGCTGAGTTGGGTAGCGTCACAGATTTATATGTTGCGCCCGGCGGCGTACGCCAGCATGGTCAGAAGAGAGCTTGCGCGCTTGCAGGAACCTTCCGAAAAATAATCCTCGCCCCTCGAAAGCAGAAACCTCTACTACAGTCAGTTGACTGAGTATTCAGAGGCTTGCGGTCTTCATTTGTCAGGCCATCCTGCTATTGCTGTGAACAGCACGAGGTGCAAGAGCATGAAGGGATTACGACGGTTACTGGCCGCTACCCTGGCCACGTTCGGCTTGTTGGTTTCACCCGTTCCGGTATTCGCCGCCCAGACGCCGATCCACTTCGCCGACCTGAACTGGGAAAGCGGCAGTCTGATCACCGAGACCCTGCGGATCATCGTCGAGAAAGGCTACGGCTTGCCGACCGATACCTTGCCGGGGACGACCATTACCCTGGAAACCGCCTTGGCCAACAATGACATTCAGGTCATTGGCGAAGAGTGGGCGGGCCGTAGTCCGGTCTGGGTCAAGGCTGAGGCCGAGGGCAAAGTCGCGAGCCTGGGCGATACGGTCAAGGGCGCCACCGAGGGCTGGTGGGTGCCGGAATACGTGATCAAGGGCGACCCGGCCAAGGGCATCAAGCCGCTGGCGCCGGGGCTGCGCAGTGTCAGTGATCTACCGCGCTACAAGGATGTGTTCAAAGACCCGGAAACCCCGAGCAAGGGGCGCTTCCTGAACAGCCCGATCGGCTGGACGTCGGAGGTGGTCAACAAACAGAAGCTCAAGGCCTATGGGCTGGACGACAGCTACGTGAACTTTCGCAGTGGTTCGGGGGCGGCGCTGGACGCAGAGATCAGTTCGTCGATTCGTCGCGGCAAACCAGTGCTGTTCTATTACTGGTCACCGACGCCATTGCTCGGCCGTTTCAAGCTGATTCAGCTACAAGAGCCGCCATTCGACGCCGAAGCTTGGAAAACCCTGACCGAGGCCGACAACCCCAATCCGAAACCGACTCGCTCACTGCCCTCGAAGCTGTCCATCGGTGTGTCCGCGCCGTTCCAGAAACAGTACCCGCAGCTCACCGAGTTCTTCAGCAAGGTCGATTTACCGATCGATGCGTTGAACAAGGCCCTGGCGGACATGAGTGAAAAACACACCCCGCCACGTCAAGCGGCCGAGGCGTTCATGAAGGCGAACCCGCAGGTGTGGCAGGCCTGGGTGCCCAAGGATGTGGCGGATAAAGTCGCTGCCCAGCTGAAATAAACCGCCCGGGTGTACATAAATCCCGTAGAAGCCTGCGATCTTTTGATCTTGCCTATAGAAGCAAAATCAAAAGATCGCAGGCTTCGCCAGCTCCTACGGGGCGCTTTTAAAATCGCGCAAGGAAGTTCATTCTGCTGCAACATTTCACACGGGACGTCTGAATATGAGTCTTTTGGTCGCGCAATGGATTGCTGCAATCTTTCTGGTCATCAGCTTGATCCACTTGTATTGGGCGGCGGGTGGCCAGTGGGGTAGCGAGGCGGTGATACCGAGAGTACCCGGGGAGGGTGGTGAGGCATCAAGGCCGGCGTTCAAGCCATCGGGCTTTGGCACGCTGCTGGTGGCGGTGGGTTTGCTGCTGATTGCGATGCTGGTGTGCCTGCGGGTCGGACTGTATCTGCCCACGGTGCATCACTGGTCGTTGCAATGGGTGATTAGCGCGATTGCGCTGCTGATGTTCGCTCGGGCGATCGGTGATTCGAATCTGGTGGGGTTCTTCAAGCAGGTCAAGGATTCGAAGTTTGCCCGGCTCGACACTTGGGCGTATTCGCCGTTGTGCGTGGTGTTGGGGGCCGGGTTGCTGGCAGTGGCCTGGATTTGATTCGGGCAAGCAAGATCTTTTGCGTTTAACTCCCGGGTTCCGTGCGCCGACTACTCACTTCCGCCGGCACATCATCCCCCGCCATGCGCTTGCGGAACAGCGCTGCCCGGGCCAGCAGCAGCGTGGTCACCGGCATCGTGATCGATAACAGAATCGGAATCAGCCAGGCATGCAACACCGGCCCCGACTTGAGCGCCGAAAAGTAAATGATCGAAGCCAGTGCCACGCACCACGCGCCCAATGTCGAGGCCAGCGCCGGCGGGTGCATGCGCTGGAAGTAATCCTTCATCCGCAGCAGCCCGACCGCGCCGATCAGCGCAAACAGACTGCTGAGCACCAGCAGAATCGCCACCGGAATTTCCACCCACAAAGACAGTTCAGCGCTCATTCGATCACCTCGCCACGCAACAGGAATTTGGCCAGGGCAAACGAGCCGACAAAGCCGAACAGGGCGATTAGCAGCGCCGCCTCGAAGTAGGTGTCACTGGCATAACGAATGCCCAGCGCGAGCATCATCAGCATGGCGATGATGTACAGGTAATCCAGGGCCAGAACCCGATCCTGGGCCGACGGGCCCTTGAACAGGCGGATCAGGGTCAGAATCATCGCCAACGAAAAGATGAACAGGCTCAGCAGGATTGCGTTCGACAGCAATTCGCTCATTCGAAGATCTCCATCAAGGGGCGCTCGTAAGTCGCCTTGAAGTGCTGGATGAATTGGCTTTCGTCATCCAGATCGAAGACGTGCAGCAACAGAATGCTGCGATCCAGCGCCAGTTCCGACCAGACCGTGCCGGGAATCACCGTGCAGATGATCGACAGCGCCGCCAGACCGTTGGCATCGCGCAAGTCCAGCGGCACCTTGATGAACCGCGAGCGAGGCGCGCGCCGCCCGGCATTGAGCACGCCCCAGGCCACGGCAAGGTTGGACACCAGCACATCGCGCCCGACCAGCAAGAACAAATGCAGGATTACCCCAGGGCGACGAATGCGGATCGGCAACGGCCGCAACTTGCGCATCATCAGTGGGGCACAGAGGCCCAATACCGCGCCCAACAGCACATTGCCGGGGCTCATCGACAGGTTCAACAGCAGCCACAGCAGCCACAAGGACAGTGACAACCACGGCGCAGGAAACAGACGCTTCATGGTTGCACCTCCACCAGTGCTGCCCTGGCTTCAGGGCTCGGCACCGCACGGGTGCCGAGCACCGCCATCACGTATTGCTGAGGGTTATTCAATGCTTGAGCGGCGGCCTGGGTGTAGCGCAGCAGCGGTTCAGCCTTGAACGTCAGCGCGATGCTCAGCCCCAGCAGCACGATGATCGGCACGCATTCCAGGCGGCGCAGCAAAGGCGACGGTCGCTCTTGTGGGGTCCAGAAACGCTGGATGCCCAAACGCGAGAAAGCGATCAACGAGGCCAATCCGGACAGGATCAACAACGTCAGCAACCCCCACGCGCCGTTCGATACCGGCTCGTCGCTGCCATTACCCAGGCCCAGCGGGTTGAGCAGGGCGCTGAGCAGGCTGAGTTTGCCGATAAATCCGGAGAGCGGCGGCATGCCGATAATCAATAAAGCGCAAGCGATGAAGCTCAGGCCGAGGAAGGCCATGGTCCAGGGAATCACCTGACCAACCACGGCTTTCTGGTCGTCATCGAGGTTGAAGCCTTTGGGCGGCTGCAAGGATTCCAGGGGCCGTGGCAGCAGCTCGCCGTCATCGTCCAGTGGCATTTCGTTGGCCGAACGCGAACGCTCGATCAACTCCGCCAGCAGGAACAGCGCGCTCAAGGCCAAGGTCGAGCTGACCAGGTAAAACAGCGCCGCGCCGATCAGGTTCGGCTGGGCGAAACCGATGGCCGACAACAAAATGCCTGCCGACACCAGAATGCTCAGGCTGGCCATGCGCTCCAGGCGTTGCGCGGCGAGGATCGCCACGGCGGCGCAGACGATGGTCGCCATGCCGCCGTAGATCAGCCAGTCGCCACCGAAGTACGCGGAGGCCCCGGCCTGGCCGGAGAACAGCAGCGTCCACAGGCGCAGCAAGGTGTAGACGCCGACCTTGGTCATGATCGCGAACATCGCCGCCACCGGCGCGCTGGCCGCTGAGTAGGCCGGCACCAGCCAGAAGTTCAGTGGCCACATCCCGGCCTTGGCCAGGAACGCCACCGCCAGAATCGCCGCGCCGGCATGCAGCAGGCCGCGATCGGCTTCCGGCACCAGCGGGATTTTCAGCGCCAGGTCGGCCATGTTCAGCGTGCCGGTAACGCCGTAGATCAACGCTGCGCCGATCAGGAACAGTGACGAGGCCAGCAAGTTGATCGAGATGTAATGCAACCCCGACGACACCCGCGCCCGGCCCGAACCGTGCAGCATCAACCCGTAAGAGGCGGCGAGCAGCACTTCGAAAAACACGAACAGGTTGAACAGGTCCGCCGTTAGGAAGGCGCCGTACAGGCCCATCAACTGAATCTGGAACAGTGCGTGGAAACTCGAACCGGCGCCGTCCCAGCGGGCCATGGCGAACAGCAGGGCGCTGACGCCGATGATCCCGGTCAGCACCAGCATCAGCGCCGACAGACGATCGACCACCAGCACGATGCCGAACGGCGCCTGCCAATTGCCCGGCAGGTACACGCCGATGGAGCCGGGCACGCCGGTGGTTTGCGTCCATTGCAGCAGCATTACGGCAATGCCCAGTCCCAGCAGGCTGGAGAACAGGTTGATCTTGGCCTTTAGCGGGCGGTGTTTCTCGCCCAGCATCAGCATCACGGCGGCGGTCAGCAGCGGCAGCAGAATCGGTGCAACGATCAGGTGAGTCATCGCCATCATTCTTTAGGCTCCCGGCCATCCACATGGTCGGTACCGGTCAGGCCCCGGGAGGCGAGCAGCACCACCAGGAACAGCGCGGTCATGGCGAAACTGATGACGATTGCGGTCAGCACCAGCGCCTGCGGCAGCGGGTCGGTGTAGTGCAGCAAATCCTGAGGCACGCCGTCCTTGATGCTCGGCTCCTTGCCGATGAACAGGCTGCCCATGCTGAAGATGAACAGGTTGACGCCATAGGACAGCAGGCACAGGCCCATGACCACCTGGAACGTCCGTGGCCGCAGTATCAGCCATACGCCAGACGCGGCCAGCACACCGATGGCGATTGCGATGACTTCTTCCATCAGATGGCTCCTTGGGTGACAACGGCTTTGGCCGCGGGCCTGATTTGCGCGCTGGTTTTATGACCACGTACCGATTGGTGGGCGAGAGCAGTGAGGATCAACAGCGTCGAGCCGACCACCACGGCGTACACGCCAATATCGAAGAACAGCGCGCTGGCGATGTGAATATCACCCAGCAGCGGCAGCTCGAAATGCCAGGTGTGGGTGGTCAGGAACGGATACCCGACCGCCATTGCCCCGAGCCCGGTAACGGTGGCGAACAACAGCCCGGTGCCCATCCAGCGCAGCGGCCGCAGGCTCATTTGCGCCTCGACCCACTGGGTGCCGGCGACCATGTATTGCAGGATGAACGCCACCGACATCACCAGCCCGGCGACGAAACCGCCGCCCGGTTGGTTGTGCCCGCGCAGGAACAGATAGAAGGAGATCACCAGGGCGATTGGCAACAGCAGGCGCACCAGCACCGCCGGCACCATCATGAAACCGAGCGCGGTGTCGCTGGCGTGACGCGGGTTGACCAGATCGGTGACCACATCGGGCGCCAGCAGACGCTGTTGGGCCGGCAGTTGCAGGCTTTCTTTCGGAGGACGGAAGCGTCGCAGCAGGGCGAACACCGCCAGGGCCACTGCCACCAGCACGGTGATTTCACCGAGGGTGTCGAAGCCACGGAAATCCACCAACATTACGTTGACGACGTTGCTGCCGCCGCCTTCGGGCAGGGCGCGACTTAGGTAGAACGAGGAAATGTCGTTGGGCGTCTGGCGGGTCAGCATCGCGTAGGACAGCAACGCCATGCCGCCACCGACCGCTGTCGATAGCAGCAAGTCGCGAACCCGCCGTACCCGCGCCTTGCGCAGGCTGCTCGGCAACGGTGACACCTCTTCGATCCGTCGCGGCAACCAGCGCAGGCCGAGCAGGATCAGCACCATGGTCACCACTTCGACTACCAGTTGCGTCAGGGCCAGGTCCGGCGCCGAGAACCAGACGAAGGTCACGCAGGTCATCAGGCCGCAGACACTGACCATGGTCAGGGCTGCGAGCCGGTGATACTTGGCTTGCCACGCCGCGCCGAGGGCACAGGCAATCGCCAGCAGCCAGAGGATCACGAACACGATCGAGCCCGGAATTTTCGCCCGGTCACCCCAGCTCAGGCTGCTGTGCAGCATCGGGATCAACCCGGCCAATACCGCGGCGAGTACCACCAGAAACAGTTGGGTTTGCAGGCGCCGGGTGCTGATCCGCCGCTCCAGGCGACGGGCCAGACGCATCATGACCACCAGGCTGCGCTCGAACAGGCGCTTGCCGTTGAAGCGGTTGATCACCGGCGGGTGCATGAAACGCCCGCGCTTGAGCTGATTGCGCAGCAACAGGTAAAGCACGATGCCGCCGGACATGGCGATCAGGCTCATGATCATCGGTGCGTTCCAGCCGTGCCAGATCGCCAGGCTGTACTCGGGCAGCGTGCCGCCCACTACCGGTAATGCCGCCGCCGCGAGCAGCGAGCCGACCACTTGCGCCGGGAAAATCCCCACGACAAGGCAGGTAAACACCAGCAACTCCACCGGCGCGCGCATCCAGCGCGGCGGCTCGTGCGGGGTGTGCGGCAGATCGGTGGCGGTCGGGCCGAAGAACACGTCGACGGTGAAGCGCAGGGAGTAGGCGACGCTGAACGTCCCGGCGATGGTCGCGACGATCGGCAGGGTCATCTCGACCCAGGCCGTGGCGTTGATGAACACGGTTTCGGCGAAGAACATCTCTTTCGACAGGAAGCCGTTGAGCAGCGGCACGCCGGCCATGGAGGCGCTGGCGACCATGGCCAGGGTGGCGGTGAACGGGATCAGTTTGACCAGGCCGCTGAGTTTGCGAATGTCCCGGGTGCCGCTTTCGTGATCGATGATCCCGGCGGCCATGAACAGCGAGGCCTTGAACGTGGCGTGGTTGAGAATGTGGAACACCGCGGCCACGGCGGCCAACGGACTGTTCAGGCCCAGCAGCAGGGTGATCAGACCCAGGTGGCTGATGGTCGAGTAGGCCAGCAGGCCCTTGAGATCGTTCTGGAACATCGCGCAATAAGCGCCGAGCAACAGGGTGCAGGCGCCGGCCCCGCTGACGATGTAGAACCATTCTTCACTGCCGGACAGCGACGGCCACAGGCGCGCGAGCAGGAACACCCCGGCCTTGACCATGGTTGCCGAGTGCAGATAAGCCGAGACCGGCGTCGGTGCCGCCATCGCGTGGGGCAACCAGAAGTGGAAGGGAAATTGCGCACTTTTGCTCAGGGCGCCGATCAGGATCAGGGGCAGCAGAATAGGGTAGAGGGCATGCGCGCGAATCAGCTCGCCGGCGGCCAGGACCTTGTCCAGGTCATAGCTGCCGACCACATGGCCGAGCAGCATGACCCCCGCCAGCAAACACAAACCGCCCGCGCCGGTAACCATCAACGCCATGTAGGCGCCACGTCGCGCATCGGCGCGGTGGTGCCAGTAGCCGATCAACAGGAACGAGAAGAGGCTGGTCAGCTCCCAGAAAAACACGATCTGGATCAGGTTGCCGGAGATCACCAACCCCAGCATGGCGCCCATGAACGCCAGGAAAAACGCAAAGAAGCGCGGTACCGGATCGTCCGGTGACATGTAATAGCGGGCGTACAACGAAACCAGCGTGCCAATGCCCAGTACCAGCATCGAGAACAGCCAGGCGAAACCGTCCATGCGCAGCACGAAGTTCAGGCCCAGGCTGGGTAGCCAGAAGAATTCTTCGCGGATCACGCCGCCATGGGCGATTTGCGGGTACAAGAGGGCGACCTGGACGGTGCCGATCAAGGCAACCAGGCCAGCCAACAGCGATTCGGTATTACGCGCGTTGTGCGGCAGCAAGGCTGCCAGACAGCTGCCGATAAAAGGCAGAAGCAGTAGAACTATCAGGGACATAGGCTTCTAATCTGCGGAAGTTTGTGAAGCATCATACGTGCCAGCTCCCCGATCACCAAACGTCAAGCTGTCGCAGAATCCTACAAGGTAGACGGAAAAACCCTGTTTATCATTGTTTCAATGGAGATGGGGGAGCCCCGAAAAGATCTTGCTGTTAATTGCCGCTTTCGCTCTCCAAGGCTTCATCAACCTCGGCAGCCGCCTTACCCTTGGTCTTCAACTCACTGACAATCACCGCCGCCACAATCAACCCCGCACCCATCAACGCAATCGCCGGCAAGCGTTCCCCGGCGAGCCGCCCGGCAATCCCGGCCCATACCGGCTCCCCGGCATAGATCAACGTCGCCCGAGTCGGCGAAACACTCTTCTGCGCCCAGTTCATCGCCACCTGGATCGCCGCACTCGCCGCGCCCAAGCCTAAAGCGCTGCACAACAGCAACCATGAGAAATCCGGAATCACTTCCTGAGTCGGCACCACCATCAGGAACGACAGCACCGACGTGACCGCCAATTGCACCACCGTCACCCGCCGCACGTCGACCTGGCCGGCATAGGTGCTGATCAGAATGATTTCCGCGGCAATCGCCACGGCGCTGATCAATGTGGCGATTTCACCGGGGCTGAAATTGAGCGACGCGCCGGAAGGCCCCGACAGCAACATCAACCCGGTAAAGGCCAGCATGATCCCGATGCTCGGCATCAACCCCGGACGACGCCCCAGCACCAGCCATTGCAGCAGCGGCACGAACGGCACATACAGCGCGGTAATAAACGCCGACTGACTGCTGGGAATGCTCTGCAAACCCACGGTCTGCAAGCCGTAACCAAGCATGATCGCCACGCCGATAAACGCCCCGGCCTTGAGTTCGAACAGCGTCAGTTCACGCAGATGGCGCCAGGAGAACAGCGCCACAAGGCTCGCCGCCGCGGCAAAACGCAGCCCGACGAAGAACATCGGCCCGCTGACGGTCATCGCATGCTGCACCAGCAAAAAGGTCCCGCCCCAGACCATGGTAATCAGCACCAGCACGCACTCGGCCTTGCTGAACCGGGAGAAACGGGGGGAAGTATGAGAAGCGTTCATTGACGTCATGACCTTGCGCGCCATCTGAGGGAGACGCACAATGCGCCCGAAGTTGGGCAGTATACTGCGCAACGCCACCCAGTGAGCAATATAGTGCACAAAGATTCCACCCAACGGGCTTCGGTCCTCCAGCACGTCAGCCTGAACGTGCGACGTCTGCGCCACGCCGCCGACATGAGCCAGAGCGCCCTGGCCGAAAAGTCCGGGGTCAGCCGCCGGATGTTGGTGGCCATCGAGGCCGGCGAGAAGAACGTCAGCCTGACCACGCTCGACCGCGTGGCCGAAGCGCTGGACGTGGCCTTCAGCGACCTGATCCAGGCCCCCGACGCCCGCGACCCGAGCCGCATCAATGAAGTCGCCTGGGCCGGAAAAATTCCTGGCAGCAAAGCCGTTTTACTGTCAAAAGCCACCGCCACCCGTGAAGTGGAACAATGGGAATGGTGCCTGCAACCGGGTGAAATTTACCCCTCGCAACCGGACGCCGATGGCTGGAGCGAACAGCTCTACGTATTTGAAGGCTGCCTGACCCTGGTGCTGGGCGATAAGCAGCAACACATCACCGCCGGGGAGTTCTTCATGTTCGCCAGCAACCAGCCGCATTCCTATCGCAATGACGGGGTGGTGGCGGCGCGGTTTGTGCGTAATGTAGTGATCTGATTGCGGCAGACCGCTCGTCGGGAACGGCGCGATACCTGTTATTTCTGACAGTAGACGTTGGGCGCGATCGAAGATTAGATGAAGTTCGGTGCGGTACCGGCCGAGCGGCCCATCGAACAGACATAGACGTTGATGCGGCTCTTTCTAATGTCGACTGAAAGGAATTAGGAAATGGCAGATTTAGAAGCGCTTCACGTCAAAGAAGCTGTAGATGGCGTAATCAATCTGAAGGATGTCCCGGATAAAGGGGCTACTGCGTGCATTCCCACGCCCGACTCTTATGAGCCGGGAATAGTCCACAGCGTCAGCGTGCTTATTTCGGGTGTTGATGTAGTTGACCATGTACCTGTTGGGGAACCGGTCGGTGATTTTTTTGAATTCCTGATTTCAAAATTGGACTTATTGAATAACACAGGGCCGCAGAAGGTATTCACCTACACGTTCTGGGATGAGGTTGGTAACCAGCACGATTCAGAGCCAACTGTCTATGACATCAACCACTCTTGATAAAGTTGCTTAAAGTGAATGCTCAATTTCTATGAAGAGGTTGAGCACTCGCTATTGTAGGTGTTGCTTGAGCAGCAGTGAGCCCACAGATTGTTGAGGTTTATCTCATAGATCAATTTAAGTTGTTTTCGTAAGCTATTGATTAACAAATAATAATTATTTTGGCGCGACTTCTGTATTGGTACTTGGGTGTTCACCCGACTCCGGAGTCGCGCCATGACAATTTTTGCCCAACCCCCTCACACCGCCCATGTGCCTTTGCTTATCTGGGCACTACCAGCGCCAGCAGCTTCGATATCAACCGGTCGTTCCAGATCCTGTTCATCATCATTATTATCGGTGGCATGGGCAGCATCGCCGGCAACTTTGTCGGCGCGGCGTTTATCAGCCTGCTGCCGATCCTCCTCAGCCAAGCCGCCAGCGACATTGCTGCTAATGACCTGTTGCAAGTCAAAGACATCGAAGTGATCTACGACGGTGCGATCCTGGCTGTGGCCGGAGTGTCGCTGACGGTGCCCAAGGGCGGCATCGTCGCGTTGCTCGGCGCCAATGGTGCGGGTAAAAGCACGACGCTCAAGGCAATTTCCGGGTTGGTGCGGGCCGAGCGCGCGGAAGTCAGTCGAGGGACGATCGAGTTTCTCGGACGCGATACCGCAGGGGGCGATCCGAGCGTTCGCGTGCGTCAGGGCATGGTGCATGTGCTGGAAGGTCGGCACGTATTTCCGCAACTGACGGTGGAGGACAACCTGCGCAGCGGCGGCTTCGTTCGCGGTCTGAGCCGCAAGGACCTGGCGGCGGATCTGGAGCGCATCTACGCCTGGTTTCCACGCCTGAAAACCAAGCGCAAGACCCAGGCCGGGCTGACTTCCTGTGGCGAACAACAAATGGTCGCCATCGGCCGGGCGTTGATGACACGTCCTACTTTGGTACAGCTTGATGAACCTGCCATGGGTTTGGCGCCTATTATCGTCCGGGAGATTTTCGAAATCGTGGCGCAACTCAATCGAGACGTGCAGGTGAGCTTCCTGATGGCCGAGCAAAATATTAACGTGGCACTCAAGTACGCTTCACAGGCTAGCGTCCGGTGAGTGACTGACACGGGGCGATCCGCACGACTTCCATTCAGGTAAACATTGATCAGTGAGAACGCCATGACTGAGACACCACGCGCACAGGCGAGCGACGCCATCCGTCACGCTGACATCCTGATCATCGGCGGCGGCCTGAGTGGCGCGATGCTGGCGGCGCAGTTGTTGCGCTTGCCCGGTCAACGCCGGGTTCTGGTGATCGAGCCGCGAGCGGAGCTGGGCCGTGGCGAAGCCTATAGCGCGGTGGAACTGGGGCATACGCTCAATGGCAACGCGGCGCGGATGAGCGTCGACCCGGACAACGCCGATGACCTGACCCAATGGCTGACCGAACACATCGCCGCCGGTGGCTGGCCGGAGTCGGATCAGCAGCATGTGCCGGTCAGTGAACTGTTTCCGCCGCGCGGGCTGTTCGGCGTTTATGTGCAGCAGCGTTTGGCCGAGGCGCAGGCGGTGGGCGCATTGAATGGTTCGAGTGTCGAGCATGTACGGGCCGAGGTGGTCGACCTGCAAACCCGGGACAACGCTGTATTGCTGACCTTGAGTGACGGGCAACGTTTGCAAGGCGCCTATGCGGTGCTGGCCACTGGTATGTTCCCCGCCGCGCGCACACCGCAAACCGAATCCAGCGGCTTGAATGCGGCTGCGCTCGACCCGTGGGATGTGGCCGCCATGCGTCAGCTCGATCCGCAGTCGACGGTGCTGATCATCGGCTCGGGCCTGACTATGGTCGACGCCGTGGTGTCGCTGGAGCAGGCTGGGCATCGCGGGCCGATCGAAGTGTTCTCCCGTCATGGTCTGCTACCGCATGTGCGCCGACAACCGCCGGCGTGGGTGGATTTTTTAGCCGCGGACCACAGTATTCGCACACCGCGTCAGTTGGTGCGGGAACTGCGCCGGCATTGCCGCGATGCCATTGCTCAAGGCATTGACTGGCAAGCGCCGCTGGACACGGTGCGGGCGCACATCGGGCGGTTGTGGAGTCAGGCGACGGATCGGCAACGCCGGCAATTTGTGCGGCATGTGCGGCCATGGTGGGAAAGCCATCACCATCGCTCGCCGCCGTTGAGTGCCGAGTTGGTGGCGCGTCTGCATGGGGAAGGGCGGTTGCGGATTCATGCCGCATCGTTCAAGGGGCTCGAGCCTGCGTCGGACGGCGAGGTCAGTATCCGCATTCGTCGTCGTGGCGAGACGCAAACTTGCGTGGTGCATGGCGCGGCGCTGATCAACTCCAGCGGCATCGAATACGACTGGCGTCGGGTGGCGCGGCCGTTGCCCCAGCAGTTGCTCGCTTGCGGGCTGGTGCGTCCGGGGCCATTGGCGCTGGGCATTGCCGCGGCGGTGGATGGCGCGGTACTCAGCGCCGACGGGCAGGTCGCCAGCCGTTTGTTCGCCATGGGGCCGCCGTTGCGCGGCATGTGGTGGGAGAGTACGGCGGTGACTGACGTGGCGAGCCAGGCCAAGTTTCTTGCGGCGCGATTAGTAAGCGATCTGTTGTAGCAGCTGCCGAGCCCGCGAGGCTGCTGCTACGGGTAGGCCAAGTCTCTTGCTCGCGAAGAGGCCAGCCCATCCACCACAAAACCCACAGTAAGACCAATAAACAGGCGATGTTTAATAGACATCTCCAGATACTCACTCAGGCTACACAGCCTTGCGCCGTTGCCTACGACTACGCCAGAATCCGCCGGCTTGTGCGCCTTGAGGCCGGGCTCTATCGTTTCCGGGTCGCTGACGAATCAGCGATCGGGTTTAGCAGCTCGATGAATATCAAGGCACGTCAGTGTCGCCATTCGCGTTATGGCGGCTATGCGTGGGGCACTTCGGTGCGCCGGGTTCCTTGATCCCTGGTCTGCTAACCCGCGTACAGCCGCCACCTTCTTCGTTTAGCAGCGATAGATGTCGGCTCCACTGATCAAGGAGCTTCATTTATGTTCAAACCAACACCAAATCCTCCGGAAACCGACGACGTTTCCCCCTACGAATCCCTCGATTCCAAAAAACTCCACGAAGCCGCCGACCGCGCCCTCGACCACTACCTCAAACCACCCATCCCCAAAGCCACCAAGCGCAAACCCAGTACCATTTACCATGTGGGTGCGAAGGTCGATAACGAAACCCTGCTGGTCAACGCCTGCGAATCCCTGGCGTCAGCGAGCATGATGCTCAGTGAGTTCGCCGGATTGATGGACATGCCACATCGCAATGTGATGTTGGGGATTCAATCGGTGGTCATGCTTGGTGAACTGGCCGTCAACCGAGTGCTGGATAACCTCGATCCTCAGAACTGAGTGACCCATTGTGGCGAGGGAGCTTGTCGGGTCGCCGCACCGTCCCGCTCGGCTGCGCAGCAGTCGCAAAACCGGCATATGCGGTGTGCCAGAAAAATGCGGTTGCTGGATTTGGGGTCGCTTCGCAACCCAGCGGGAGCAAGCTCCCTCGCCACAGTGGGCTCCACTGACTCAGTCCCCAAAAACAAGAAACCCCGCATCAAGCGGGGTTTCTCATTTCAGGCAGTTCAAACCGGCAACTCAGTAGCGCTGATACTTCGAACCAAACCTACAGGATTTGCGTATCAAGCCACCACTTGGTAACACGGCACATACGCCGCGCCGCCCGGCAGTTTCATCCGGTGCTGGGCGACGAAGGCTTTGAGCAAGTGGTCCAGCGGCTGCAAGACCTCGGCATCACCGCGAATCTGGTACGGCCCGTGTTCTTCGATCAGGCGGATGCCCTTGTCCTTGACGTTGCCGGCGACGATGCCGGAGAACGCGCGGCGCAGGTTGGCGGCCAGTTCGTGGGGCGGCAGGTTGCGGCTCAGTTGCAGGTTGGCCATGTTGGCGTGGGTCGGGTCGAACGGGCGCTGGAAGCCTTCGTCGATCTTCAGCAGCCAGTTGAAATGGAACGCGTCGTTGCGCTCGCGGCGAAACTGTTTGACCGCTTTGAGGCCCTGAGTCATCTGCCGCGCCACTTCGGCCGGGTCGTCGATGATGATCTCGTAGTGCTGCTGCGCTTCTTCACCGAGGGTTGCGCCGACGAAGGCGTGCAGTTGCTCCAGATACGGCGCGGCGCTTTTCGGCCCGGTAAGGACCACCGGGAACGGCAGGTCCTGGTTGTCCGGGTGCATCAGGATGCCGAGCAGGTACAGGAACTCTTCGGCCGTGCCCGCGCCACCCGGGAAAATGATGATGCCGTGGCCAACCCGCACGAACGCTTCCAGGCGTTTCTCGATGTCCGGCAGGATCACCAGTTCGTTGACGATCGGGTTTGGCGCTTCGGCGGCGATGATCCCAGGTTCGGTCAAGCCGAGGTAACGGCCGCCGTGGATGCGTTGCTTGGCATGGGCGATGGTCGCGCCTTTCATCGGGCCTTTCATCACGCCAGGGCCACAACCGGTGCAGATGTCCAGGCTGCGCAGGCCGAGTTCGTGGCCGACTTTCTTGGTGTATTTGTATTCTTCGGTGTTGATCGAGTGGCCGCCCCAGCACACCACGATTTTCGGCTCGACGCCGGGGCGCAGGGTGCGGGCGTTGCGCAGCAGGTGGAAGACGTAGTCGCTGATGCCCTGGGAGGTGCTCAGGTCGATGCTCAAGGCGTCGAGTTCGTTTTCGGTGTAGACGATGTCGCGCAGGGCGCTGAAGAGCATTTCGCGGGTGCTGGCGATCATTTCGCCATCGACGAAAGCGTCGGCCGGGGCGTTCAGCAGTTCCAGGCGTACGCCACGGTCTTGCTGGTGAATGCGGATTTCGAAGTCTTTGTAGGCTTCCAGAATGGTCTTGGCGTTATCAACGTGGGCGCCGGTATTGAGGATGGCCAGGGCGCACTGGCGGAAGAGGGTGTAGGTGATGCCGGATGAAGCTTCGCTCAGTTGCTGTACTTCACGCTGGGAGAGCGTTTCCAGGCTGCCTTTAGGGCTGACCGAGGCGTTGATTACATGTCGTTGGGTCATTCAATGATCCTTAAAACGATGTCACCCGCCAGCAACGGCGCATGGCATCCGAATAGTGTGTATCCATGATGAAGATGGCACGAACTGCGCTGTATCGCCATGCTCCCGTTTGACGATGAAAAGATGAAAAGGAGCTCCAGCATAGCTAAATCCTTCGGGGAGGCGATAATGCCTCGCAGTCTTTTTGTCACAGCGCCTTTTACCACCGATGCAAGGAACCCCGTCGCGATGTTCGAAATCCAGCCAATGAATGCCGAAACCTATCGACGCCAGACGCGGCGCAGCACGGTGATCATCGCCCTGATGTTCCTGGCGCTGGCGATGGTGCTGTCGACGGCGGCGGTGACGTTGTTCGGTGAACCCGGCGGCGACAATCTGCGGTTCAACGTGGGCGGGGTGTTTGCCGCGTTGTTGCTGACGGTGGCGCTGATGCGCGGCAAGTTCTGGAGCCAGGAGTGGATGGCGCCAGCGGTTTACGGTTGGCAGCTCAAGCGCAGCCTGATGAGCGTCACCAACGTCATGCACCAGGTGACGGCGGCGGTGGAGCAGGGCGATCCGGGCGCCATGAAGCTGCTGCGCTTCTATCACTTGGGGTTGAACCAGATGCACCAGTTGGACGGCAACTCCAGCGACCATGGTCAACTGAGCCGTGAGATGGATCAACATGCGGCGCGGATGCAAGCACTGGGCATCGATACTGAGCAGACGCAATTGAATCCGGCCTGGCTTGAGGCATTGAAACAGACGCGCGCCTGACCTCTCTCAAACCCGCAGGTGCAGCGTTTCAAAGAGTTGTCGGTCTTCCTTCTTGGCCGAGCGGGCGTGACGCCGAATGACCTGCAACAGGCAATCGGTGAAGCACAGTGCCGGATTGCTCAGCGCACCATTGCGGCGTGTCACGATGCCCAACTGCCTGGGTTCGAATTGTTCGGTCAGCCCCAGGGAAACCACTCGGCCGAGAAAGGGCGGGGCGATACTCACGATGGAGGGCCCCCAGGTGCACATGTCGGCCCGCTCAACCATCATTTGCAGGATGGCCAGTGAATGGGCGCGGACGATTCGGCTCTCATCAATCTGTGCACCGTGTTTCCAGAACAACTCCTGCATCAGCCCATCGTGACCGTCCGGTGCGTAGTTCAAGGTCCAGTTCTGCTCCAGCAGCTCATGGATCGATCGAGCATTCTGTCGTGCATGGCCCTGGCGAACCAACACCGACGTTTGGTAATCGAGCAGGGTTTCGCAGGCAAATTCCTGGGTTGATTGCGTCGGGTGAAGCTGGCCGATCGCAAAATCCATGCTGCCATCGCGCAGCAGCGGTTGGGCCACCGCCATCAGGCTTTCGAACAGTTCCAGCCGGATTTCCGGCATTCGCTCTCGAAAGGCCAGTACCACTTCGGGCAAGAAGGTCAAGGCAATCCATGGCGTGATCCCCACACAGAGCCGCCCCTGAGCCTTGCCTCGCAGGTGATCGAGCTCTGTCTGCGCATGTTCGAGTTGCTTGATCACGAGCCGGGCGTGAGTCAGCAGCACTTTGCCGTACTCGGTGAAGTTCAGGCCGTTGGGCGTTCGGGTGAACAGCGGTAACTGCTGGCTGGTTTCCAGCTCGCGAAGTGCTTTGGTCACGGCGGCCTGGGACATATCCAGCGAACGCGCGGCTGCGCGGATGCTGCCGGTTTCGGCGCTGGCGATCAGCGCTTGTAGTTGATGCAGTTTCATATGCTCACCGTGACGACAACCAATGGTTGTCATCATAACCAAACTGCGTCTCCCCAGCCCGGATTCCGTTCCCTAAGATCGATCCCAACAGCCGCCCAGACCTATCGAGGGAATACAACAATGAACGCCGGCCCCGTCTTGCCTGGTATCGCAGCGATCCAGGATGAAATGATCGCCTTGCGGCACTGCATTCACGCTCACCCCGAGTTGGGCTTTGAGGAATTCGCCACCAGTGAGCGGGTTGCACAGTGTTTGACGCAGTGGGGGTTTGAGGTCAGCACCGGTGTGGGCCGGACCGGAGTTGTCGCCACCCTGAAAAATGGTGAGGGGCGCTCCGTTGGCTTGCGCGCCGACATGGATGCACTGCCGATTCAGGAAACCACCGGCTTGCCGTATGCCAGCCGGATTGACGGTGTGATGCATGCCTGCGGCCACGATGGGCATACCGCAACCTTGTTGGCGGCCGCTCGATACCTGGCGCAAACCCGGGCGTTCAACGGCATATTGCATCTGATTTTCCAGCCGGCCGAAGAGGGGCTGGGCGGTGCCAGGAAAATGCTTGAAGACGGCCTGCTCGAACGGTTCCCGTGTGATGCGGTGTTTGCCATGCACAACGTGCCGGGTTATCCCGCCGGGCATCTGGGGTTTTACAGCGGCCCGTTCATGGCGTCTGCCGATACGGTGACGATCAAAATCATCGGCCACGGTGGCCACGGCGCGGTGCCGCACAAGGCCATCGATCCGGTGGTGGTGTGCGCCTCGATCGTGATTGCCTTGCAAAGCATCGTGTCGCGCAACGTCAATCCGCAGGACATGGCAATTATCACGGTGGGTTCCATACATGCCGGAAGCGCTTCGAATGTCATTCCCGTGTTCGCCGAAATGAGCCTGAGCGTGCGAGCGTTGACCCCTGAGGTTCGCCGGCTGCTCGAGCTCAGAATTACCGAGCTGGTTGAGGGCCAGGCCGCCAGTTTCGGCGCACAGGCCCATATCGACTATCAGCATTGTCATCCGGTGTTGATCAATGATCCCGAGCAGACAGCGTTCGCCCGTCAGGTCGCGCAGGACTGGCTGGGCGAAGGACAAATGATTGACGACCTGCGCCCCTTCACCGCCAGCGAGGACTTCGCTTTCATCCTGGAAAAGTGCCCGGGCAGCTATCTGGTGATCGGCAATGGCCAGGGCGACAGCGGCTGTCTGCTGCACAACCCCGGCTACGACTTCAATGATGCCTGCCTGCCGATCGGGGCGAGTTATTGGGTGAAGCTGGTCGAGGGTTTTCTGCGTTGAGCGGCGGCGTTTTCAAGCGCTGCGTTTGTACAAAAAGCTGTCGGTAACCTGGCTCGGCGAGCCCATTGAGGAAAAATAACAATGAATAAAATGATCGCGGCTGTATCACTGGTGTTGTTCACGGCATCCGGCCTGGCCGGGGCGGCCGACTGGTCCGGCAAAGTATTGAAGCTGGGCGTCGACCCCACCTACCCACCGCTGGAATACAAGAACCAGGATGGCACGCTGACCGGTTTCGGGGTCGACATCGCCGAGGCGCTTTGCGCCGAGTTGCATGCTCGCTGCGTCTGGGTTGAAAGCAGCTGGGACGGCATGATCCCGGCCCTGCTGGCGCGCAAGTTCGACGCGGTGGCTTCGTCGATGACCATTACGCCCAAGCGCCTGGAGCAGATTGCGTTTACCGACAAGGTGTCCAATGCGCCGGCACGTTTGGTGGTCAGGCGTGGATCGGGCTTGCTGCCCTCCCTGGAGTCGCTCAAGGGCAAGCGTATTGGCGTGGAGCAGGGGTCGACCCAGGAGGCTTATGCCAAAGCTGTCTGGGGTTCGAAGGGCGTGGACATTCTCTCCTATCAGAATCAGGACCAGGTGTACGCCGACCTGGTAGTGGGGCGACTCGATGCCTCGCTGCAGGGCGCGATCCAGGCCAGTTACGGGTTTCTGAACACTGCGCGGGGCAAGGACTATGAATTTGCGGGTGCCACCCTGGATGACCCCGGTTTTTTCGGCGTCGGTGATGGCATTGGCTTGCGCAAGAGTGATGTCGAGCTGCGCGAAGACTTGAACAAAGCGCTGGCGACGATTCTGGCCAACGGCACTTACGAGCGGATCAACAAAAAGTACTTCGATTTCGACGTCTACGGCGCGAAATGACGCCTCTCGATACCTGAAACAGGGCGGCCGTCCGGGCCGCTCTGTTTGACCATCCTCTTCACTAATAAAAACAAGGAGAGCGAAATGCTTCTGGAAGGCTTTGGCCCGCAAATCCTGCTGGGCACCCTGGCCACCCTCAAACTGGCCTTGGGATCACTGCTGATCGCCGTTCTGGCAGGGCTGCTCGGCGCCAGCTCCAAGTTGTCCTCCAGTCGTTTGTTGCGAGCGCTGGCCACGGGTTATACAACGGTGATTCGCAGCATGCCGGACCTGGTCATCATGCTCCTGTTGTTCTTCAGCTTGCAGATGCTGCTCAACCGGATGACGGATTGGCTAGGCATCAACCAGATCGATATCGACCCGTTCCTGGCCGGTGTCGCCACCCTGTCATTCATCTACGGGGCATATTTCACCGAGACTTTTCGCGGAGCCTTCCAGGCAGTCCCGGCTGGCCAGATCGAAGCCGCGAGGGCCTACGGCATGAGCCGCGGGAAAACCTTTCGCAAAATCCTCTTCCCGCAAATGCTGCGCCATGCCTTGCCGGGTATTGGCAATAACTGGCAGGTGCTGATCAAGTCGACTGCCCTGGTATCGATCATCGGCCTGACCGATGTGGTCAAGGCCACGCAGGATGCGGGCAAGGGCTCGTTGCAGTTCTTTTATTTCACGCTGGTCGGCGGCCTGATCTACCTGGCCATTACCACCGTTTCCAACGTTGTCTTGATGTGGCTCGAGCACCGCTACTCGGTGGGTGTCAGGAAGGTTGCACCATGACCGGCATTCTCGATGACTACTGGCAGGCTTACCTGTGGAGCGACGGGCCGCACTTTTCCGGGTTGGCGGTGACTTTGTGGCTGCTCATTCTTTCGGTGGTGAGCGGTTTCCTGCTCGCGGTTCCCTTGTCGATCGCCCGCGTCAGCCGTAATCCGCTGATCCGCCTGCCGGTGTGGTGCTACACCTACGTGTTTCGCGGCACCCCGTTGTACATCCAGCTGCTGTTCTTCTACACCGGTGTATACAGCTTGCATGTGGTGCGGTCCCAGGATTTTCTCAACGCGTTTTTCCGTGACGGGTTCAACTGCACGGTGCTGGCGTTCGGGCTCAATACCTGTGCCTACATGACCGAAATTTTCGCCGGTTCCATCAGGGCGACCGCCCATGGCGAAATCGAGGCCGCCCGAGCCTACGGGATGAGCCGTTTCACCCTCTATCGCCGGATCGTTCTGCCGTCGGCGTTGCGCCGGGCCCTGCCGTTTTTCAGCAATGAAGTGATTTTGATGCTGCATTCCACCTCAGTGGCGTTTACCGCCACGGTTCCCGATTTGCTGAAAATTGCCCGCGACGTCAACTCGGCGACTTACGCATCCTTCACCGCATTCGGCATTGCCGGATTGTTGTATGCCGGCAGCGCGTTTTTGCTGATCTGGCTGTTCCGTCGCGGTGAATTGCATTGGCTTGCCTACCTCAAACCCCGGACGCACTGACTCCTGACGGGACATGCTCGAATGTATAAATTGATCGTTGAAGACGTACACAAGAACTACGGCAGCCATGAAGTGTTGAAGGGCGTCTCGCTCAAGGCCAGGGCTGGCGATGTGATCAGCATCATCGGCTCCTCGGGGTCGGGAAAAAGTACCTTTTTGCGCTGTATCAACCACCTCGAACAACCGTCAGCCGGGCGCATCATTGTCAACGCCGAAGAGCTGCTGACCCGCAAGAACTCGAGGGGCGAATTGTGCGTAGTCGACCCCCGGCAGTTGCAGGTCATGCGCAGCAAGCTGTCGATGGTGTTTCAGCATTTCAACCTGTGGAGTCACATGACGGTGCTGGAAAACCTCATTGAGTGCCCGATGAGCGTGCTGGGTGTCGGGCGCCAGGAAGCCCTGGAGCGGGCGCGGCATTACCTCTTCAAGGTCGGCTTGCCGGCAAAGGTCGAGGGCCAGTATCCGGTCCAGTTGTCCGGCGGCCAGCAGCAGCGCGTTGCCATTGCTCGCGCGCTGGCCATGGAGCCGCAAGTGATGCTGTTCGATGAGCCGACTTCCGCGCTGGACCCCGAACTGGTGGGCGAGGTGCTCAGAGTCATGCAGCAGCTTGCAGAGGAAGGGAGGACGATGGTGGTGGTCACCCATGAAATGGCATTTGCCAGGCAGGTGTCGAATCAGGTCATCTTTTTGCATCAGGGACGGGTGGAGGAGCAGGGAGCACCAAGCCGTGTGCTGGAGCAGCCTCGGAGCGAGCGGTTGAAGCAGTTTCTGGCGGGAAGCCTTAAGTAACGGGTGCTATCATCCTCGCTGATCCGGCGGATGATTTCGATGAGCGTTTTCGTGCAAATCACCTATCGTATCGGGTTGTAAAGGTTTGAGCGCCGGTCACGGCTGGCTGGCGCTAAAAGGGCGAACGGGAAAATTCGCCATGTCATAAGGGATTCAGGGAGCGTCATGGGGCATCCGTCCGTCAAAGATCGTATTGAACACACCCGGTTCGCCACGCCTTGGGTGCCCGAGCCGGTTGAGTCGAAACTCAAGGTTCGATACGCGGTTTCTCTGCTGATTGCGGTGTGCCTGTCCTTGATGGCCATTGTGATCGGTGAAAGCTGGAACTCGCGTCAGTACCATCTGCGTGAGAGCGAAGTGGCGATGTCCAACCTGGCGCAAACCCTGGCCTCGCAGGCACAGGCATCGATCAAACAGGCCGACACGCTGCTGTTTTCCCTGGTGGACCGCCTCGAAATCGACGGCATGCAACCGGAAAAATTTCCCCGGCTGCAACGTTTGCTCCAGGCCCAGCGCAGTGAACTGACGCAGATCCATGGGCTGTTCGTGTTCGACGAAGAAGGACGCTGGCTCGCCAACGCCATTAACGTCATACCACCCAATGCCAATAATTCCGACCGTGAATATTTCATCTACCACCGTGATCATCCCGACCGCGGTCCTCATATCGGTCCGTCGATAAAAAGTCGCTCGACCGGTGAGTGGATCATGACCGTGTCACGCCGGATCAATCACGCTGATGGCCGGTTTGCCGGCGTGGTGGTGGCTTCGATCTACCTCAAGCATTTCCTGGATTTGTACAACAGTATCGACATGGGCAATAACGGGGTGATCAACCTGATCGCCGATGACGCCACCATCGTCGTTCGGCGCCCGTTCAACGAAGCCGATATCGGTACCAGCGTCGCCAAAGGACCGCTGTTTACCCAACTGTTGCCCAAGGGCGATTCCGGTACGGCAACGGTGAGGTCTTATGTGGATGGGGTGGTGCGGGTCGTGGGGTTTCGGCGGGTCGAGGGGTATCCGCTTGTCGTGTTTGCCGCGCTCGACAAGGATGAGGTCCTGGCCAGTTGGCGGCAGGAGTCGATATTCAGTGCGGGTATCGTCCTGTTGCTGCTGGGATTTCTGGGGGCTCTCGGTTATCGCCTGATCCGCCTCATGAAGCAGCAGAATCATATTCAGAACAATCTGCTGGAGACTCAGGACAAACTCATTGAGGTCAACCGCAGCCTTGAGTTGCTGGCGCTGGAGGATGCACTGACCGGGCTTTCCAACCGGCGTCAATTCGACCTGTTCATTCTCGCGGAAATGGGCCGCGCCAGGCGTAGCCAGACCCATCTTGCGCTGCTGATGATCGATGTCGACCACTTCAAGAGCTTCAATGACCACTACGGTCATTTGGCGGGTGATGAGTGTTTGCGCAGAATCAGCACGATCATCACCGAAAACATCAAGCGCCCCGGCGATCTCGCGGCGCGCTTCGGTGGTGAGGAGTTCACGGTGGTGCTGCCCGCCACCGATTATGTGGGGGCGTTTCTGGTGGCGGAAAATATCCGCCGTGCGGTTCAGCAGGCCGACATCAAACACGTTGGAGGCGTAGAAGGCGTGGTCACGGTCAGCCTGGGCGTCTGCGCCTACGACCCGGCCTCGCAAGCTCAGCCCGACGACGTCGTCGGTGCCGCGGACAAGGCGCTGTATGTGGCCAAGGCCAGTGGCCGGAACATGAGTGTTATCGCCAACTGAGTTCAACCGGAGCGGTGGTTACTGCCTGAACGGGTCGGATGCTTCCATTGCCGGAACAGCCGTGCGTAGATCAACACGTTGAGCGCCAGCACCACGCTGCCCAGCCCCAGCTGAATCGTGGGCGTCAGCCCGGCCGGATAAATGATCGGCCACACGTAATGTTCGATAAAACCGCCGCCGTAACCGGTTTGCCCGGCCGCGTGGCGCATGCGGTTTTCCCATTCGGTGAGCGGGCACGTCAGGTGGAAGACTTCCACGGTCACGCCCCATGCAGCGGCGGGCAGGTGCCACCAGATCAGGTGGCGCCATTTGAGCACCAGCAGCCCGCCGAACAGCACGAACAGAATGAACAACAAGTGAGACAGCACCAGCCCGTCGGCGGCGATCCGGTAAAACATGTCGATTCCCTGACGCGTTAGGTGAATCGCTCCATGGTACTCGGGCTGGACGCTTGTGCTCTATCGATTGCCGCCTTCAAGCGCTGCCAGTACTTCTTTCAAACGCACCGTCGTGCTTTCACTGCTGCGTTGCATTGGCGCTCGCAGCTCGTCGTGGATCAATCCTCCAAGGGCCAGGGCAGTTTTCACCGGAGCGGGATTGGGCTCGATGAACAGGCTGTGGATCAGCGGCAGCAACTGGAAGAAGGTCGTTCGGCCGGCCGCTAAGCGGTTGTCGCGAATCTGTTGATACAGCGTCACGAACAGCTCGGGATGAACATGGGCCGAGGCGGCAATCGCGCCTTTGGCGCCCAGGCATAGCGCGCCGAAGATCTGATTATCTTCGCCGCACAGCACGTCGACGTTACCGCTGGAGAGCAGCGCGAAGGTGTTGGCCGGGTTGCCGCCGCAGTCCTTGATCGCGACGATCCGCTCATGGGCGACGATCCGGAGCAGGGTCGTCTGCTCGAAGGCTATACCGGTGCGATAGGGGATGTCGTAGAGAATAATCGGGGCGCTGGACGCATCGGCGACGGTCTTGAAAAAGGCTTCGAGGCCGGCCTGGGATGGGCGGATGTAGTAGGGCGGCGGCACCAGCAAGCCCGCCAGGGGACGTTTCAGGATTTCGCTTTGAAATTGCAGCAACTCGATTTGGTTGTTGCCGGCCAGGCCCATCACCACGCGTTCTGGCGGAACCTGTTCCAGCACCGCATCGAGCACCGCCAGTTGCTCGTGTTTACCCAGCGCCGCGGCTTCCCCGGTGGTGCCGCAGACGACTATGCCATCGACGCCTTTTTCCAGCAGATGACTGACCAGCCGCCGCAATCCGGCAAAGTCGATCGCACCGTTGTGAAACGGCGTAACGATGGGAACCCAGATACCTTGAAACGATGACATGCACTTTCTCCTGAAGGTTGACCGATTTCGTCACCGTCAGAAGCGTAGAAGGAAGTCAGCAAGAGGAGAGGTGTCCGCCGCGCTCAATGTCCTGTCAGCTCATCTGACGGGACAGCGCGCCCCGGTCACATGAGCGACTGTTTCTTCGATTTAGGGGCGTGCGCAACGCAACCTTGCGCCTTGGCATTCAAGCCAATGACGACAGTGTTGAGGTTGAAAGTTGCGGACATGGTTGCTTACACCCTGAATGAGGCGCCCAGTTTTAAAAGCCGACGGGGTATTTGTCAATCGTGAAGTCGTTGCAAGTGCGCAAGATTGTTCAAGCCATCGGCCATGACTGCTGGCACAGTCTGAAGTCTTTCCCTGGTTGTAGAGCGTTATGTCCAACTTACTCATGCCGCGCACTGCATTCCTTCGTGGCGCCGCGGCCATCATGCCGTTGTCCCTGGCGACCGCGCCCTGGGGATTGCTGGCCGGTTCCATGGCCATCGAGGCCAACCTCACGCCCCTGCAAGGCCAGGGGCTGTCGAGCATCGTGTTTGCCGGCGCGGCGCAATTGGTCGCCATTGGCATGCTCAAGGGCGGTGCCGGGGTCTTTTCGATTCTGTTGACCACGTTGCTGCTGACCTCCCAGCATTTGCTGTACGGGATGAGCATGCGTTCGGTGATTTCCCCATTGCCGGGCCGCTGGCGTATCGGGCTGGGCTTTTTGCTCACCGACGAGTTGTTCGCCCTGACCAGCCAGCATGACAAACAGCAGTTCAATCGCTGGTACGCCCTCGGTGTGGGCCTGACGTTTTACATCGCCTGGAACCTCTTCACCCTGGCGGGCATTGTGCTGGGCAGCAGCATTCCGGGCCTTGAACACTTGGGACTGGACTTCTCCATCGCCGCGACCTTTATCGCCTTGATCACGCCGGTGGTGCGCAACGTTCCGACAGTGGTTTGCGTGGCAGTCTCGCTGTTCTGTTCGGTGCTGTTCAGCTATTGGCAATGGGGCTCGGCGCTGGTGCTGTCAGGATTGGCGGGCATGACCGCAGGGTTCATCTGCAACAAACTCTACGTGGGGCGCACATGATGGTCTGGGCTGTGATTATCGGGATGGGCCTGCTGGTGTTCCTGAACCGCTACGTATTTCTCGAACCTCGGCTGCCGGTGCGCTTGAGCAGCAATGCCCGGCAGTTCCTCGGTTTCGCGGTCCCGGGCATGCTCACCGCGATCTGCGGGCCGATTGTGTTCATGCCCGACAAACAGTTGAACCTGCAGTGGGACAACCCCTATCTGATCAGTTCGCTGGTGGCCGTGGGCCTGGTGCTTTACACCCGCAATACTCTGCTCAGCATGTTGTTGAGCATGGGCTTTTTCTTTTTGCTGCGCTGGTGGCTCTGAGTCGTCCGGCGTGAAACTGTTCTACGCTTAACGGATGATCCCTTGAGGGCGGGAGGTGGACATGGCCACTGAACCAAAGCGTCCGGACCTGGATGATGAGACCGATGAACCGACGGAGGAAGAAATCGAGCGGCAGAAGCGTTCGACGCCGGACTGGAAGCACCCCGACGACGGTAAAGAGCTGTCGGACCGCGACCAGGAACGCCCGCTGAAGCCCTGATCGGTTTGCACATCCCCAAAGCCCCGCCAATTGATGGCGGGGCTTTTTAGTTTTTGTAGTTTGAAATGCAATCACCTGGGGAGCGGGCGCTGGAACCAAACACTGTGTACCCTTATCCAACCTCGGCTCGCAGCGATTGGCGGGTCGATCGAAGGGATGAATGGGCGAGGGGTTTTTGCCATTAAACGTGACGGTCGCAAGGTCTGGCCCAAGGCAAAACATGAAGCAGTTGATCAAGGTTCTATCCGTATTCGCCATCGCCGTCGGCCTGTTTGGCTGTATCGCCGCACCCATTGAAATGACGCCGCAGACGCAACAGCGCCTGCGCGCGCAAGCGCCGATCCGCTTTCTGCTGACCTTCGACGACGGGCCCAGCGCGTCCGGTTTTTACAACCCGACCGCCACTGTACTCGACAGCCTGGCGCACAATCCGCTGCAACCGGACATCAAAGCCGTGTTCTTCGTGCAGACCCGAGCCTCGGGCGCCGGCGGCAGTGACGTGGGCCGCCAGCTCATGCAGCGCGAAAAGACCGAAGGTCACTTGCTGGGTTTCCACACGGCCACTCCCCACCACACCAACCATCGCTCCCTGGAGCCGGAACAACTGGAGCAATCGCTGACCAACGGCAGCGCAGACATCGCCGCGATCACTGGCACTCCACCGAACCTGGTGCGTCCGCCGTTCTGGAACTACGACAAACGCACCTTCGCCGCTTATCAGCAGCATGGCATGCACGTACTGCTGACCGACCTGAGCGCCAATGACGGCAAGATCTGGGGCTTCAACGCCAGCCCTCGGCGGCGGGCCAATATGCTGCGGCAGCTGTCGGAAGTGCGCGAGCGCATCGCCCTTGGCGAGTTGCCGACGGTGGATGGGGTGATTCCGGTGGTGGTGACCTTTCACGACCTCAACCGCTACACCGCCCGGCATGCCCGCGAATACCTGCAAATCCTCCTCGACAGTGCCAACGCCACCGGTCTGGCCACGGCGCAGAAACCGTTTTACGACGACACGGCAGCGCTACAGCGGGCGGCCATGGCGCGCACCGTCAAGCAGAGTTCCGAGCCTGTTCGTTTGCCGGGGATCTGGAATTGGATATGGGATGGAGATGCTCACTGAGCTCACTGAGCTCACTGAGCTCGCTGGCGCGTTGCGCAAGCTGAACTAATCTCAGTGGATCCAATCGGAAAACCGTCCATGGAGGGGCGTCTGTCATGGTTCCTATTGAGCAGCTTTGCCAGATTGTCGAGTCCGGTTTCAAGCCGCTCTCCTGCGAATGCACCTTGAACCAGAATGAAACCTTGCGGATCAAGGTTTTCGATCAGAGCTCCGGGCGGATTGAGTTGTTGATCACCGGCGTATCCCCCGACAAACTGATCAGTGTTCGCGATATTTCCAACCTGATCGGCGAACTTCGCACAGAAATGCGTGCCGGTCGCCGAGCGTTCGCTGGTGTCGTGGCCTAGTTTGCAGGTCTGTCGCGCGGCAGCAGTTCATCGATCATCTGCAAGCAATGATTCAACCCTGGCGATACATCGCCCACGCGCCTGCTGAGAATGATCGGCGAGATCGCGTTGTCTTCCAGCACCGGAGTGAAGCCAATGTCGTCGCGGTGCAGCAACTGCACCGAGGCCGGTACCAGCGTCACCCCGATTCCCGCCCCCACCAGACCAATCGCCGTTTGCAGCTCGTTGGTCCATTGCGCCACCTTGATGTGCACGCCACTGGCTTCGAACAATGCGATCACGTGGTCGGCGTAACTCGGACGCGGGTTGCCGGGATAGAGCACAAAGGGTTCCTTGGCCAGTTCCCGAAGGCTGATGGGCCTGGCGAGGAGCGGGTGGCCGGCGGGCAGGGCGGCGACTAGTCGATCTTCGGTGAGCACGGTCTGCAGGATGGCCGGGTCGTCGATGCGGATGCGCCCGAAGCCGACATCGATACGCCCGGCCTTGAGCGCCTGCACCTGTTGCAACGTGGTCATTTCCGAGAGCCCCAACTCCAGCGCCAGAGGCTCGCCGCTGCGCAACCGGCGAATCAGTTCCGGCAGCACGCCATAGATTGTCGAGGGCGCAAAGCCGATGCCCAGCCAGGTTTTTTCTCCCAGGCCGATCCGCCGCGTGTTGTCGCAAACCTTGCCCAGTTGTTCGAGCAGGGCGGTGGAGTGTTCATGGAAAAAACGCCCGGCGTCGGTCAACTTCAACGGTCGGCCGCGCTCCAGCAGTAGAACCCCGAGTTCGTCTTCCAGTTGCTGGATCTGCCGGCTCAGCGGCGGTTGGGCGATGTGCAGCAGTTCGGCGGCGCGGGTGAAGTTGAGGGTTTGAGCCAACACCTGAAAATACCGCAGGTGACGCAGTTCCATGGGGCCTCCGGATGTCGATCTGTTAAATACCTTTAAGGTATCGAGTCAGACCAATTCTATATTGGCTTCCCGAAAAAAGCCGTACCAGAATCGGTTCCAGAACTTTAAGAACCTGACGGGTATCGCGACATGCTTGCAACAGCCATTGAATCGATCGAGACGATCATCGTCGATCTGCCGACCATTCGCCCGCACAAGCTGGCGATGCACACCATGCAGAACCAGACCCTGGTGATCATTCGGGTGCGCTGCGCCGATGGCATTGAGGGTATCGGTGAGTCGACCACCATCGGCGGCCTGGCCTACGGCAACGAAAGCCCGGACAGCATCAAGACCAACATCGACAAACACTTCGCGCCACTGCTGATCGGCCAGGACAGCGGCAATGTGAATGCCGCGATGTTGCGCCTGGAGCGCAGCATTCGTGGCAACACCTTCGCCAAATCGGGTATCGAAAGCGCCTTGCTCGACGCCCAGGGCAAGCGCCTTGGCCTGCCGGTCAGCGAACTGTTGGGCGGACGGGTTCGCGATGCATTGCCGGTGGCCTGGACCCTGGCCAGCGGCGACACTGCCAAGGACATCGCTGAAGCGGAAAAGATGCTCGACCTGCGCCGCCACCGGATCTTCAAACTGAAAATCGGCGCTGGCGAGGTTAATCGCGACCTGGCTCACGTCATTGCGATCAAAAAAGCCTTGGGTGATCGCGCCAGCGTGCGGGTCGATGTCAATCAGGCCTGGGATGAAGCAGTCGCTCTGCGGGCCTGCCGGATCCTCGGCACCAACGGCATCGACCTGATCGAACAACCGATCTCGCGCAATAACCGCGCCGGCATGGTGCGCCTGAATGCCATGAGCCCGGCGCCGATCATGGCCGATGAATCCATCGAATGCGTGGAAGATGCCTTTAACCTGGCACGGGAAGGCGCCGCTTCGGTGTTCGCCCTGAAAATCGCCAAGAACGGCGGCCCGCGCGCGGTGCTGCGAACCGCCGCGATTGCCGAGGCGGCTGGTATCGGCCTGTACGGTGGCACCATGCTCGAAGGCGGAATCGGCACGCTGGCCTCGGCCCATGCCTTCGTCACGCTGAACACATTGAGCTGGGATACCGAGCTGTTCGGCCCGCTGCTGCTGACCGAAGACATCCTCAGCGAGCCATTGGTCTACCGCGATTTCCAACTGCACGTCCCGTCAACACCGGGGCTGGGCCTGATTCTGGATGAAGAGCGCCTGGCGTTTTTCCGTCGGGACAAAAGTTCCACTGTCGTTCATCAAGCCTGAGGAGGGCATCATGCTGTTTCACGTAAAAATGACCGTGAATTTACCGGTCGACATGAACCCGGAGCGCGCCGCTCAGCTCAAGGCCGACGAGAAAGCCCTGGCCCAGCGCCTGCAAGAGCAAGGCAAGTGGCGTCATCTGTGGCGCATCGCCGGGCTCTATGCCAATTACAGCGTGTTCGATGTCGACAGCGTTCAGGAACTGCACGACTTGCTGATGCAATTGCCGCTGTACCCGTACATGGCCATCGAGGTCAACGCGCTGTGCCGGCATCCTTCTTCCATTCGCGAGGATGACCGCTGAACCCAGCCTGTTCAGTTCGCTACGCTAATAATTACAAGATGAGGATCCACCATGAACGTCAAGATTTCCCACAACGCCAGTGTCCAGAAGTTTCTCGAAGAGGCCAGCGGCCTGCTCAACGAGGCCGGCGATCCGCGGGTCAAAGCGCTGGTTTACCGCATCCTGCGCGATTCGGTGAACATCATCGAAGACCTGGCCGTGACCCCGGAAGAATTCTGGAAAGCCGTCAATTACCTCAACGTGCTGGGCGCGCGGCAGGAGGCCGGTCTGTTGGTGGCCGGGCTCGGTCTTGAGCATTACCTCGACCTGTTGATGGATGCCGAAGACGAGCAGGCCGGCAAATCCGGCGGCACCCCGCGGACCATCGAGGGGCCGCTGTATGTGGCGGGTGCGCCGCTGTCGCAAGGCGAAGCGCGTCTCGATGACGGCGTCGATCCGGGTGTGACTCTGTTCATGCAGGGCCGGGTGTTCAACACCGCTGGCGAACCGCTGGCCGGCGCGGTGGTGGATGTCTGGCACGCCAACACCGGCGGCACCTATTCGTACTTCGACACCACCCAGTCCGAGTTCAACCTGCGTCGCCGGATCGTCACCGATGCCGAGGGCCGTTATCGCTTCCGTAGCATCGTGCCGTCGGGCTACGGCTGCCCGCCGGATGGTCCGACCCAGCAACTGCTCAATCAACTGGGCCGTCATGGCCAGCGGCCGGCGCACATTCACTTCTTCATTTCGGCACCGGATCATCGTCACCTGACCACCCAGATCAACCTCGATGGCGATCAGTACCTGCATGACGATTTCGCCTACGCCACCCGTGACGAACTGATCGCCAAGATCACCTTCAGCGACGATCCGCAGCGTGCAGCGGCCCATGGCGTGAGCGGTCGTTTTGCCGAAATCGATTTCGACTTCACCCTGCAGTCGTCCGCCCAGCCTGAGGAGCAGCAACGCCACGAGCGGGTCCGCGCACTCGAGGACTGATACCCTCGACCAGCCGAACCGGGCCACGAGATAACCGACCGTTTATCTCGTGGCCTTCTGTGTTTCGGCCCTAGAATGGCGGCGCCACTGATAACAACAATGAGAGTGAACCGATGATGCAAGCGCAATTGTTGAGTCATCGCAGCAGAGTCTTCGACCATGCCGACCCGTATGCGGTGTCGGGCTATGTCAATCAGCACGTCGGCAACCATTGCCTGCAGATGCCCAGGGCCGGCCGGCCGCTGGCCAGCCTCGATCATCGCAAGTTTGCCAGCCTTGACCTGTGCCGCATCAGTTATGGCGCCAGCGTGCGGGTTACCTCTGGCGCGCTGGACAGCATCTATCACTTGCAAGTGCTGTTGCGCGGCAATTGCCTGTGGCGTGGCCACGGTCAGGAACATTACTTCGCGCCCGGGGAGTTGCTGCTGATCAACCCGGACGATCCGGTGGATCTGACCTATTCCAGTGATTGCGAAAAATTCATCCTGAAAGTCCCCACCCGGCTATTGGAGTCGGTGTGCGAGGAGCAGCGCTGGCGGTATCCGGGGCAGGGCGTGCGGTTTCTGGAAAACCGTTATCAGCTCAATCAACTGGAAGGTTTCGTCGGCCTGCTGGCGATGATTTGCCAGGAAGCCGAGGCATCCGAGCCGATTCCTCGCGTGCAGGAGCACTATGCGCAAATCGTGGTCAGCAAGATGCTCGGCCTGATGAAAACCAACGTCATGCGCACCGACCCCGGTTCAGCCTCGGCCACGTTCGAGGCGCTGGTCGATTACATCGCCTGCAACCTCAAGCAAGACATCGACAGCGAAGAACTGGCGCGCCAGGCGCGGATGAGCCTGCGTTCGCTGTATGGGCTGTTCGAACGCAATGCGGGGGACACGCCGAAAAACTACATCCGGCAGAAGAAGCTCGAACGCATTCACGCCAACCTGAGCGACCCGACCTGCAACGTGCGCAACGTCACGGAAGTGGCCATGGATTACGGCTTCCTGCACCTGGGCCGGTTCTCCGACAGCTACCGTAAACAGTTCGGCGAATTGCCTTCGGACACCCTCAAGCGCCGTCACTGATTGCCAGGGAGGTTTGACGCATAACCTGTGGCGAGGGAGCTTGCTCCCGCTGGACTGCGCAGCAGTCCCATGCTTTACAGAGTGGGGCCGCTTCGCAGCCCAGCGGGAGCAAGCTCCCTCGCCACATTGGCAACCATCAACCACCGACCGCCCTTTGCACAAAACGGATACAGGTCTGCACCCCGCGGATAGTCCGCCCCATCCCCACGTCCTAGCATGGCCCTGCCTGAATAAAAACAATGGAGGCGGCGGCCATGTCCCTGCGACCCGAATACCTTCACTCCCTGCTTGAAGAAGACCCTGAACAGGGGATCTATCGCTGCAAGCGCGAGATGTTCACTGACCCGCGGCTGTTCGACCTCGAGATGGAACACATCTTTGAAGGCAACTGGCTGTACCTGGCGCACGAAAGCCAGATCCCCAACAACAACGATTTCTACACCACCACCATGGGGCGCCAGTCGATCTTCATCGCGCGCAACAAGGATGGCGTGTTGAACGCCTTTATCAATGCGTGCAGCCACCGCGGGGCGATGCTCTGCCGGCACAAGACCGGCAACAAGAGTTCGTACACCTGCCCGTTCCACGGCTGGACCTTCAACAACTCCGGCAAGTTGCTCAAGGTCAAGGACCCGGCGGCGGCCGGCTACCCGGCGAGCTTCAATTGCGAAGGCTCCCACGACCTGACCAAAGTCGCGCGTTTCGAGTCCTATCGCGGCTTCCTGTTCGGCAGCCTCAAGGCTGACGTGGTGCCGTTGGTTGAGCACCTGGGCGAGTCGGCGAAGATCATCGACATGATCGTCGACCAGTCCGCCGATGGCCTGGAAGTACTGCGCGGTTCCTCCAGCTACATCTACGAAGGCAACTGGAAACTTACCGCCGAGAACGGTGCCGACGGCTATCACGTCAGCTCCGTGCACTGGAACTACGCCGCCACCCAGAATCAGCGCAAACAGCGCGAAGCGGGCGAAGACATCCGCACCATGAGCGCCGGCACCTGGGCCAAGCAGGGCGGTGGTTTCTATTCCTTCGACAAGGGCCACATGCTGCTCTGGACCCGTTGGTCCAACCCCGAGGACCGTCCGCTGTACGAGCGTCGCGACGAGTTGGCCCGGGACTTCGGCCAGGCTCGCGCCGACTGGATGATCGAGAACTCGCGCAACCTGTGCCTGTACCCGAACGTGTACCTGATGGACCAGTTCAGCTCGCAGATCCGCATCGCCCGGCCGATCTCGGTCAACCGCACCGAAATCACCATTTACTGCATCGCCCCCAAAGGTGAAAGCGACCACGCCCGTTCGAGCCGCATTCGTCAGTACGAGGACTTTTTCAACGTCAGCGGCATGGCGACTCCAGACGATCTGGAAGAGTTTCGCTCCTGCCAGACGGGTTATCAGGGCAGCGTCACCACCTGGAACGACATGTCCCGTGGTGCCGAACACTGGATTGAAGGCGCCGATGACGCGGCCAGGGAAATCGACCTGCACCCGTTGCTCAGCGGGGTGCGTACCGAAGATGAAGGCCTGTTCGTGCTGCAACACAAATATTGGCAGCAGACCATGCTCAAGGCCCTGGCCGCCGAACAGTCCGACCTGATTGCAGTGGAGGCCGTGCAATGACCATGACCTATGACGCGGTGCGTGATTTTCTCTACCGCGAAGCGCGCTACCTCGACGACAAGCAATGGGACGACTGGCTGGAGTTGTACGCGCCGGACGCAACTTTCTGGATGCCGTCCTGGGACGACAACGACGAGCTGACCATCGATCCGCAGCGGGAAATCTCGCTGATCTGGTACGGCAACCGCACGGGCCTGGAAGACCGCATCTTCCGCATCAAGACCGAGCGCTCCAGCGCCAGCGTGCCGGACACCCGCACCTCGCACAACCTCAGCAACATCGAGCTGATCGAACAGGCCGAGGGCCTGTGCAAGGTGCGTTTCAACTGGCACACCCTGAGCTTTCGCTACAAGACCGTCGACAGCTATTTCGGCAGCAGTTTCTACACCCTGGATGTGCGCGGCGAGAACCCGCTGATCTTGGCCAAGAAAGTGATCCTGAAGAACGACTACGTTCGCCAGGTCATTGATGTTTACCACCTCTGAGGCGGCCGTCATGACTCATTCCATTGCGTTCAATTTCGAAGATGGCGTCACCCGGTTCATCGACGCCAACGCCGGCGAAACCGTGGCCGATGCCGCGTACCGCCAGGGCATCAATATTCCACTGGACTGCCGCGACGGCGCTTGCGGCACCTGCAAGTGTTTCGCCGAAGCCGGGCGCTACGACTTGGGCGAGGACTACATCGAAGACGCCCTCAGCGCTGACGAAGCGCAGCAGGGTTTTGTACTGACTTGCCAGATGCGAGCGCAGAGCGATTGCGTGGTGCGGGTGCCGGTTTCATCGGATGTCTGCCGTACACGTCAGGCCAGTTACGACGCGACCATCAGCGCCGTGCGTCAGCTGTCCGACAGCACCATCGCACTGTCGATCAAGGGCGAAGCCCTGAGCAAACTGGCGTTTTTGCCGGGGCAGTATGTGAACCTCGAGGTTCCTGGCAGCGAGCAGACCCGCGCGTATTCGTTCAGCTCGTTGCAGCGTGACGGCGAAGTCAGTTTCCTGATTCGCAACGTGCCCGGCGGCTTGATGAGCAGTTTCCTGACCGGCATGGCCAAGGCCGGCGACAGCATGAGCCTGGCCGGACCGTTGGGCAGTTTCTATCTGCGCGATATCCGTCGTCCATTGTTGCTGCTGGCTGGTGGCACCGGTCTGGCGCCGTTCACCGCGATGCTGGAAAAAATCGCCGAGCAGGGCAGCGAGCATCCGCTGCATTTGATCTACGGCGTGACCAACGATTTCGACCTGGTGGAAATCGATCGACTGGAAGCCTTTGCCGCACGAATCCCGAACTTCAGCTTCAGCGCCTGCGTGGCCAACCCCGACAGTCGGCACCCGCTCAAGGGCTACGTGACCCAGCACATCGAGCCACGGCATCTGAACGATGGCGACGTCGATGTCTACCTGTGCGGCCCGCCGCCGATGGTCGAAGCGGTCAGCCAGTTCATTCGCGAGCAAGGCATCGCGCCTGCGAACTTCTACTACGAGAAATTTGCCGCCAGCGCGGCCTGAGCTGCGCTGTTGTGGGAGAGATACATGAATAGATTCCAAGAAAAAATCGCGCTGATTACCGGTGCCGCCCAAGGCATCGGCCGGCGTGTGGCGGAACGCATGGCCGCCGAAGGTGCGCGGTTGATTCTGGTCGACCGCTCCGATCTGGTGTTCGAGTTGCAGAAAGAACTGGGGCGGGACAGCCAGGTGCTCGCCCTGACCGCCGACCTTGAGCAATACAGCGAATGCAGCCGCGTGATGCGCACCGCCGTCGAGCGCTTCGGGCGTCTCGATGTGTTGGTCAACAATGTCGGCGGCACGATCTGGGCCAAGCCTTTCGAGCACTATGAAGAGTCGCAGATCGAGGCCGAAGTGCGCCGTTCATTGTTCCCGACGCTGTGGTGTTGCCATGCCGCGCTGCCGTTCATGCTTGAGCAAGGCAACGGCGCCATCGTCAACGTTTCATCGATCGCCACCCGCAGCGTCAATCGCGTGCCTTACGGTGCGGCGAAGGGCGGGGTCAATGCGCTAACCGCGTGCCTGGCGTTCGAAACCGCCGGCCGTGGCGTGCGAGTCAACGCGACCGCTCCCGGTGGCACCGAAGCGCCGCCGCGGCTGATTCCGCGCAACACCGCGGAACAAAGCGCTCAGGAAAAGCTGTGGTATCAGCAGATCGTCGACCAGACCCTCGACAGCAGTTTGATGAAGCGCTACGGCACGCTGGATGAGCAAGCAAGCGCTATCCTGTTTCTGGCCAGTGAAGAAGCCTCCTACATCACCGGCATGGTCATGCCGGTCGGTGGCGGCGATTTGGGCTGACAGGTTTGCAACACACCCTCCATGAACGGGAGTCATCCTGATGAGCGATAAACCCACCATTGTCCTGGTCCATGGTTTTTGGGGCGGTGCCGCCCACTGGAACAAGGTCATCGCGCAACTGATCCACAAGGGCTACACCAACATCCGCGCGGTTGAAATACCGTTGACCTCCCTGGCCGACGACGCCGAGCGAACCCGCAAAATGGTCGCTCAGGTGCCGGGGCCGGTGCTGCTGGTGGGGCATTCCTATGGCGGTGCGGTGATTACCGAGGCCGGCGATCAACCGAACGTCGTGGGGCTGGTGTACATCGCCGCGTTTGCCCCGGACGTCGGTGAAAGCCCCGGCAGCATTACCCAACAGCACCCACCGGCAGCGGCCGCGAACCTGGCCCCCGACAGCGATGGCTATTTGTGGGTGAAGCCTGAGCTTTACCACGAAAGCTTCTGTCAGGATCTGCCGGCCATCGAAGGGTTGGTCATGGGCATCACCCAGAAAGCACCGTTGGCCAGCACTTTTGGCGACACCATCAACACGGTGGCGTGGAAGAACAAACCGTCGTGGTATCAGGTTTCTGCCTTCGACCGGATGATCGCGCCGCAAAACCAGCAATGGATGGCGACGCGGCTGAACGCCCGGGAGATTCTGACCCTGAATGCCAGCCATGCGTCGCTGGCCTCGATGCCGGTCGAGATTGCCGGGTTCATCGATAAGGCCGCGACTGCTTTGGCCAAAGCCTGAGACTTACAAGCGACGCTGAAACGCTTTGACGATTCTGAGCGTGGCGTCGCTGGTGTTCAGGTTCTGGACGGCGTCCAGCGGGTACCAGATGCAGTCGAAGATTTCATTCTGTGGCCGAGCCTCCGCCAGGTTTACGACCGACGCTTCGTAGACATGGTGGCGGGTGCTGGCCGTGTCCAGCTCCATCAAGTACAGCAGGCCGTCGACCCCAAGCCCGGTTTCTTCATAGAGCTCTCTTGTGGCCGCGCCCGCGATGGTTTCGCCGGGCTCGATTTTTCCGCCCGGCAGGGTCCAGCGCCCCCTGGGTTTGCGCACCAGGAGAATGTGCCGGTCCTGCTCGCAAATGACGGTTGCGCGTACTTTCATGGATTACCTGACTGCCGGTTGTCATAAAACAGTCATAAAAATGCAATATTCAGACCGCAATCCGCAGACGTGTCTGCTTCAAGGGTTAGAGTCGACAGGGCGGTTGAAAGTGCAATGGAATGCCGGAATCCTGACGCGACGTCTGGTCGGCACTTCAGTGAAGGTCGGGTGTAAGGTAGTTGAGTGGACCCTGGACTATCACTGCCGAAATGGAGGTGACTAATGAGCGTTCCGATGCTGACCAAAATGCACATGAACGGCTATGACGTACTCAGCGTGAACAGCGGCCCCTGGCGGGTGTGCACCAAAGGTGACCGGCTTGGATCCTTTGGCAGCCGAGAAGAAGCACTGGCCTATGCGGCTGCGCTTCCCGCCTACAGAGCCCGGTCGGGCAGATCATCGCGTAGCCACAAATCAGACAAATAGTGCGCCAGAAGCCCCGGTACGCCGGGGCTTCTCGTTATAAGGTCGTGGTCTCAGTAACCGCCGCCCATCCCGCCCGTGGTGGGGGAATACTCTCTGGCTTTTTGTTGGACACGACTCCATTCAGCACAAGTCATGAAACTTTTGTGGTCGACCTTGCCCCTGCCGTCGAAACTGACGTTGTACGGCTGCTGATGGCCCGCTTGCGTCAGTTTGTAATCGAAGCAGGTGCCAGGCTCTACCGTGCGATCGGTGATCGATAGCGGTTTGCCGCCAATCTGCTCGACCTGATCCTTGGTCATGCCGGCTTCGACCTTGGCGACCAGCGGCTGGCCCCGGTAAATTTGTGATTCGGTGTTGCAGCCACCTGTCGCCGCCAGCACGGCGATCAGCGCGCATAGAGGCTTGTTCATGGCAGCGCTCTCTAGTGAGCTTTCATTCGGGTAATGGTTTTAGCTTTCACTTCTTCAGCATAGCCCGCCAGGCGTTCTTCATCGCCCTGGAACAGCGCGCACAGCCTTAGCGTTGCCTCTGCGTCCGCATCATTGCCGGCCTGGCGCAACTGCTCGGCGATGCGCAAAAGCTCTACCGCCGACCACCGCAGATCCGACGCCACGCCTTGCAGGTCACGCCGAAGTTGCTGTTCATATTCGTTAAGCCACATGATGACCTCCTGCAATTCCCCGCTACGAAATAGTAATCCCATTTACCTCAATGGAGCGTTATGTTCGTCTGATCCAAAGAGAGTCGAAATCATGCAACAACCTGCCTACCAACTGCTGGAAGTCGCCAACGGCAAGCCCATCAAACTCTGGACCGAAGGCGTGCCGGTTGAAAGCGAAGCCCGGCAGCAACTGATCAATACCGCGAAGATGCCGTTCATCTTCAAGCACCTGGCGGTGATGCCGGACGTGCACCTGGGCAAAGGTTCCACCATCGGCAGCGTGATCCCCACCGTGGGCGCGATCATTCCGGCGGCCGTGGGCGTGGACATCGGCTGCGGCATGATTGCCGCGCGCACCTCGCTGAGCGCTGCCGATTTGCCGGACAACTTGCACGGTCTGCGCACTGCCATTGAAAAGGCCGTACCCCATGGCCGTACATTGAGCCGTGGTCGCCGTGACGAAGGCGCCTGGGAGCGCGTTCCACAGCAGGCCGATCAGGCCTGGGCGGCGCTGAACCCTCGGTTCAAGGCGATCATCGACAAGTACCCGAAACTCGCCAGCACCAACAACCGCCATCATTTGGGCACCCTCGGTACCGGTAACCACTTCATCGAGGTCTGCCTGGACGAGGCCGATCGTGTCTGGTTCATGCTGCACAGCGGTTCTCGCGGCGTGGGCAATGCCATCGGTACCCTGTTCATTCAATTGGCCCAGGCTGACATGCGCCAGCACATCGCCAACCTGCCGGACCGCGACCTGGCTTACTTCAAGGAGGGCAGCCGGCACTTCGATGACTACGTCGAAGCGGTGGGCTGGGCTCAGGACTTTGCTCGGCAGAACCGTGCCTTGATGATGCAAGCGGTGATTCACGCGGCGCGGCAAGTGATCCGCAAACCCTTCGAGGTCGCGCTGGAGGCCGTGAACTGCCACCACAATTACGTACAGAAAGAGCGGCACTTCGGTGAGGACATCCTGGTCACTCGCAAGGGCGCGGTCTCGGCGCAGAAGGGCGAACTGGGGATCATTCCCGGTTCCATGGGGGCCAAAAGTTTCATCGTGCGCGGCCTCGGCAACGAGCAATCGTTCTGTTCCTGCAGCCACGGCGCCGGTCGCACCATGAGCCGCACCAAAGCCAAAAACACCTTCACCATCGCCGACCAGATCCGCGCGACCGCTCATGTGGAATGCCGTAAGGACGCTGCGGTCATCGACGAGATTCCGATGGCCTATAAGGACATCGACAAAGTCATGTACGCCCAGCGTGATCTGGTGGAAGTGCTACACACTTTGCGACAGGTGGTGTGCGTGAAGGGCTAAGGATGGAAGGTGCTTCCACTGGTCGGGAAAATCAACGGGAGCGAACAGCTCTGCTGTCGTATTGAGATAGCGATCTATTCGCTGGGGCGAGGTATCTCAATGACGGCGACTGATGATTTCAGACACCATGCGCATGAACTGATCGCGGACCTGGATGCGGCCACCACGGAAATGATGAAGCTGATTTCAGCCCATCAGCTCAGTGGGCCGGAATGGGAACGGGTCACGAAATGGCAGCATGAAGCGTACGAGCGGTGGATGAAGTATCTGAATGCGAGTTCGTATACCGATTCCGGCTCGGGGGTCGATCCGGGGCAGGGCGAGGCCTCTGTATAGAAGCCTCTGTATAAGAAAGCTCCTTTAGAGCGGCGTAACCCCCGCGTTTGTTGGATGTCTGTCCAAGTACAGGCTACATTTCCCGTTTTTCAGGATAGAGAAGCATCATGCGGATGTTGATAGCGGGAGTAACGGTGGCTGCGTTGGCGGGCTGTTCATTGCCCGCATCCCTGGTGCCCGGTGAGCCCAATGTCAGCAAATACAGCGATAAGGCGCCCAAGGAATATGCCGGGTGTGTATTGCCGTTGTGGCGCCAGGAGATTGCGGGAACAACGCAAACCGCGATTTCCAATGGCTACCGGATTACTGCGCCGAGCGTCATCACAGCTGACGAAATTCTGGATATCGTGAAGTCGAAGGATGGCAGCCGGGTATCGCTTTACCAAGGACCGCCATGGGCCAAGTCAGGAGCGCTGCGCCAGGCTGTCCGGGATTGTCTGTAACGGCTTCTTCAGTAGATGACTCAAAAATAGTGTGGATATTTAATGAGTTACGAGATTTAGTAACCAAATGGTGAATCAAAATATCTTGTTACAGATCAATTGATTGGGTAATATTGCCCCGCGTTCACCACCACGGTTTATGCATTTTTAAAGCCCAGGCGTCCATCAGCTGCCTGGGCTTTTTTTTTGTCTGGCATTTAGGGATGGCTTACAAGCACGCTGCCGGCAGAGCGCCAGCAGCGTCGGTGATGAGGTGGGTAAGCGCTATTGCTAAAACCCGTTGTTACCCGGTCGGATCAGCTTTGCGCCGATCACTGCCAGAAGGATTGCCAGTGTTTATAAGCCTTCTCTCGACCAGGACATTTCGCAGGGCCTGGCGTGCCGAAGGATCCAGTTGATGTTCTCTCTCCTTGAGTTCAAGCAAGATGGGGCTGGACCAGCCACGATAGGTTTGCTCGGTAATACGAGTAGGCGTCATCTATCTCTCCCTTGTGAGTCGCCCGACAACACAGTGGGCGAAGTCCTGTGCGATAAAAATCCTAGTCGAGGAAACGATTTGTCGCCAGCAATTGGCAGTGCCGATTGTCCTGCGCAACGTAGGTTGTTGGTGATTCGGGCGTAAACTGAAAAGGCTACCTCATCAAAAGGAGGCGCATATGATCGCCGACCAAACGATTAGACAGGCGTCGGAGCAAAGCACTGTTTGGGACCAATATTTCTGTGCTGCGCTGATTGCCGAAAGCCATCTGACGGCACCGGTGGTAGGAGAAACCACCCACGAAGACAGGCAAAAACTGCTGATCCAAAGGGCCAAAGCGCTCGCCGACAAGATGCTTGAAAACAGAAGATAAAACGGAGCCCGGCCATTGCGCCGGGCTCTTCACTTCTCGCCCCTTTGACAGGTCACCTGGCCAGGCTGTCACTGGGTGGCGCGATGGACTGATCCGGTTTTTTTGGGCGCTGAGTTCTTTGTTCGTGGATCGTCTACAGTTGGTAATTCATGGATACGGAGATCGAACATGAAGTGCCTAATTTGTCACGCTGTCTCTAACACTGTTCATGTGGCTGAAGACTGGTCAGAAGTTGCATGCTCGGCTGGCTGTGGACGCTTCAGGGTCTCGGCCAACCTTATTAAAAAGATGAAGAGCAGGAACGAATCCTTTGACATCGAGCGCACAAGACAATGGCTAAAGATGTCCCGCAATGACGAGCCGGTGCCGCTGATATCCCGCTATGACTACAACGTTGCCTTGTTACATCGCGACACCGGGGAGAAGTCGGCCATCGCGCCGAGTCGCTCCAGGCAGCCGCTGACTTCGGATTAGATTCCGCTCGTCATTGTTGCGAACCGGGATTCTCCAGCGCCGCTCATTGAGCGGCGTTTTCGTATCCGGCGTTGCTCACGGAACAGCGCAATACGGAAAAACCTGGGGGGAGAGCAGGCGGTTCCGGATGGGTGGGTGAGCGGTTAACTTGTTGATACAAATATGAATCTGTATCATTTAGTTTCAAATCAAGGGTGCGAGGGAGTGCATTGCCCACATAAAAATAAGGTCCAGGTAATGCTCAAAATGCTACTCGTGTACGGTCATCTGATTGCCACCTGTATTGCTCTGGGGAGGGTGCTGCAGGCAGATCAAAAGCTATGGAGCTGGCGCAAGGATGTGTTGAGCCAGGTGCAACGCGAGTATCTCGACGAGACTCAAAAAATTGTCACGCTCGCGCTATTGGCTCTTTGGGGAAGTGGTTTGCTGCTGGTGCTCCAGGGTTACCTCTATGAAGGAACCGCGTATCTGCTCAATCAAAAGCTCTGGGCCAAGGTGAGTGTTGTCGCGCTGCTTAGCCTCAACGGCGCTTTGTTGCATCGGATCGGTTTTCCGCTGCTGCAGAAGGCGCCCTTTGTGTTGTTACACAGCTGCGCCCGGACTCGCCTTGCACTGTTGGGCGCTCTCTCTATGAGTGGCTGGTTATTTGCCGCATTCCTGGGGGTGGCTCGAGCGTGGAATCACGTACTGCCTTACTTGCATGTGATGGGTGCTTTTGCCGCGTTTTCGTTAGTGGCTTGTGCAGTGGCGTGGATAGTCGCCAGCACAGCGGGCGCCATGGATGATGAGTGGTCGCGCACTGGCAGTGAGTAAAACCTGATTATGCCGGACGCAGGCTGTTCAGGTTTATTCAGAATTGTGTTCGGGACACAGGGCGCAACTCTGGATAGAGTTCTCACCGCTCACCCAGCTTCGGCTCTTTACCAGGCACGGAGTGCTAGGCCTTGGTTGGGCGAGCACCCATTTTTGATTGTTCTCGACAGAGAGAATGACGGCGCACGCGAAACCGTGCTCCCTTCAGGCACCGTCCCTGAGCAACTGGCTGAACGCCTCCAGTTCACTTTTTTCCACATCGGAAACCAGCACGAAGCGCATGTGGTTGACTTGCCAGGACACCACGTTAAAGCCACGAATCGTCTGGGTCTGCCGCGGCTTGTCTGCCTCCAGCACGGGCAGGATAAACACATTGATGATGTGTTTGGCCCTCCCGTAACTCAGGGCTGCCGTGGTCTGGTGTTGCAGATAATCCAGCCGCCCGCCCAGTAATGGAAATCCCTGCGCCGAGTAATCGAATACCGGCGGCGAGAAGTCGAGTTTGCCGGTGAACCAGGGCTTCACGGTGTGACGGTCGGAGGACACCACATCGTTCAGATGCTCGCCCATCAACGAGCGGACATGGCTGGAGACAGCCTCGTCCATCAGCGGTTGCTCGCTGCCCGGCGTCATCACATAAAGCACCATCGCCAAGGCCAGCGCCGCCGCGGAAAACGTCGGTGCGAACCATTTCTGCCCGCGCTCGACGGCGCGAGTCGCGGGAGTACCTGTGGCAAACACGCTGGCCGCTAACGATACCGGCGCCGGGTAATATGGCGCCTGGCGCTTCACACTGACCTTCAGCAGTTTCACTTCATCATGCAGCCGCGCGCACTCGGGGCATGCGGCCAGATGCGCAGTCACATCCGCAGCCGTCGCAGGATCGAGTTCCTGATCCAGATAACCATGCAGCCGTGTCTGGCAAACCGTGCAGTCGAGTTCATTCATGATCGTGCAACTTCAGTAGTTCGAGCTTGAGCATCGCGCGCCCCCGGGCCAGTCTCGACATGACGGTGCCGATGGGGATATCGACCACCAAAGCGATGTCCTTGTAAGGCATGTCTTCGAGTTCTTTCAGCACAATCACCTCACGAAACACTGGCGGCAGGGCGCACAGCGCTTGCTGGATCAGCGCCGCGTTTTCCGTGTGAATAGCCAGCAATTCCGGGGTCTGGCTGTGGCTCAGTGCCCCTTCGTCATCGCCAATGTCGTCATCGAAAGCAACCCAATGGCGCCCGGCCGAGGCTTTGAGCCAGGTGTAGCTTTCGTTGCGCACGATGGTCAGAAACCAGGCCTTGGCGTTGCCATCGGCGAAACGCTGCAAAAACCTGAAGGCGCGCAGGGCGCTTTCCTGCACGACATCGCGTGCGGCGGCGTCGTTGCCAGTGAGCCAGCGCGCGAGGTTGTAAGCGGCGTCCAGATGGGGCGCAATCAGGTCCTCAAATCGCTTCATAGTGGCTTCCGCACCGTCACACCCCTATAACCGTGATGCGTCGTCTTTTATTCCCTGAAAAGAATTTGTTTTCCAACGCGGAATAAACACTCGTCCCGCAAGGTTTACCTCGTGTCAGCTACATCACTGTAGTCCGCTTGCGAGGACATACCGATGGACATTCAATCAATCCCACCAGTGCGCACCGACGACTTGCTGAACCCTGACCGCCGAACGCTGCTCAAGTGCTCGGCGTGGGCCGGGGCAGGGGTCATCTGGGCCCTGAGCGGCGGCATTCCCCGGGCCTTTGCGCTGGATGAGGCAGGCAACGTCGCCGACCCCAAGGCACTGGCCAGCACGTTTCACTTCGTGCAAATCAGCGACTCGCACATCGGCTTCAACAAGGAAGCCAACCCGGAGCCGGCCAAGACCTTACAGGTGGCGATCGACAAGGTCATCAAGCTGCCAAAACCGCCGTCGCTGATCCTGCATACCGGCGACATCACGCACCTGTCCAAGCCTGAGGAGTTCGACACTGCGGCACAATTGCTCAAGGGCCTGCCGTCCACCGTGCATTACGTGCCAGGTGAACACGACACCCTCGACGAGGGCGGCGGCAAGCTTTACCTGGAGCGATACGGCAAGGGCACCAAAGGCAATGGCTGGTACAGCTTCGATGACCACGGCGTGCATTTCATCGCGCTGGTAAACGTCTTCAACTTCCAGGCCGGCCATGAAGCCACCCTTGGCGCCGATCAACTGGCCTGGCTGGCCGACGATTTGCGGGCAGTGAAGACCAGTACACCCATCGTCGTGTTTACCCACATTCCGCTGTGGACGATCTATCAGCCGTGGGGCTGGGGCACCGAGGATGGTGATCAGGCGATTGCGATGCTGCGCAAGTACGGTTCAGTGACGGTATTGAACGGGCACATTCATCAAGTCATCCAGAAGGTCGAAGGCAACATCACCTTCCACACCGCCCGTGGCACGGCTTACCCACAACCTGCACCGGGTGCGGCGCCGGCACCGGGGCCGATGACGGTGGCCGCCGATCAATTGCGCAATTATCTGGGGATCACCGATGTGCGAGCGACACAGGGCGATCATCCGCTGGCGCTGATTGATTCGACACTGGTCTAGGGGAGGGCGGTCAGATGAAAACGCGACTGTTGGCGGTGGTGTGCCTGATGCTGTCGATGCCGGCGTGGGCTCAGGAGGTGAAGATCGATATCAAGGAGTTCATGTTTGCACCCAAGGATTTGACCGTGGCCGTGGGCACCAAAGTGACGTGGGTGAATGACGACCAGATTCCGCATACGGTGGCGGAAACCCACAAGGTGTTTCGCTCGGGGGCGCTGGATACGAATGACAGTTTTTCCTGGGTGTTCAATACGCCGGGAGAGTTCGAGTATTTTTGTGCGCTGCACCCGCAGATGATCGGGAAGATTGTAGTCACCCAGTAAACAAAGGGCGCTGGAAGGTTTAAAGACCGCAGCCTTCGACTGTTCCGACGTCTGCCGGCTCACTCAGCAGGTATCCCCAGAAATGACAAAGCCCCGAATAATCGGGGCTTTGTCGTACGGAATCTGCTGATGACGCAGTTCGAGGAAGCGCCGCTCAGGCTTGTTATTTCGTCGTTGGCTGCTGCGTACTATCGCCCGCGTTGGCAGTCGTCACCCAATTACGCGTCTTTGGCGCCAATAATCGCTCGATGGCGCCACTCACCATGTTTTCCATCAAATTATCGCGCTCTTGTTCATCCAGCGAATGTTGCATCAGCCAACTGGGCGCGCTGTTGAGCAAGGCTGCAATGGCTCGACCCGCGGCCCGTTGCGCCGGTTCGCTCACGCGGGGTTTGGCTCCGAGCATCAGCAGCAATTTGCGTTCGTATTGCTCGCGCAAGTGGCGGACCTGTTCCTGCTGCTCCTCGTTGAGGCAGCCACTGTCGCGCTCCGCCAGTCGAAAATGCCAGGGCATTTCCTGGTGCAGATTCAAGTGGGCGCGGATCAGGCTGTTGAGCCTGTCGCGTTTTGCCGGCGCCTGTTGCTCAATGCGCCCCAAGGTTGCCAACAGCTCCTCGTAGAACTCCTCGATCAAGTCGAGCAGCAAGTGCTGTTTGCTGGGGTAATGGTGATACAACGAGCCTGGGGTGAGCCCCAGGCTCGTCGCCAGCTCACGCATGCCGACCTGACCGAAACCCTTGCTGGCAAACAGCTCCAGCACCTTGCCCCGGTACTCGGCAAACCGTGAGCAACGCTCAGGCATAGGCATGGAAGCCACGCCCCGTTTTGCGTCCCAGGTAACCAGCGGCGACCATTTCCTTGAGCAGCGGTGCAGGGCGATATTTGCTGTCATTGAAGCCGTCGTAAAAGGCTTCAAGAATGGCCAGCACTGTGTCCAGACCGATCAGATCCGCCAGAGCCAGTGGCCCGATCGGCTGATTGCAACCCAGGCGCATGCCGGCGTCGATGTCTTCGGCGCTGGCCAGGCCTTCCTGAAACACCAGGATCGCTTCATTGATCATCGGCACCAGAATCCGGTTGACCACGAAGCCCGGACGGTTGCCCGCGGTGATCGCGGTCTTGCCGAGGGTCTTTGCCATGTCCAACGCCAGGGCGTGGGTGGCATCGCTGGTTTGCAGGCCACGAATCACTTCGATCAGGCCCATCACCGGCACCGGGTTGAAAAAGTGCAGGCCGATGAAGCGCTCAGGCCGGCTCACGCTGGCGGCGAGTTGGGTGATGGACAGCGACGACGTGTTGGAAGCGATCACGCACTCGGCGCTGACCTGCGCGGCGATCTGTTGCAACACGCGCAGTTTCAGATCGAGGTTTTCGGTGGCGGCTTCGATCACCAGTTGCGCGTTCAGCAGGCTGCCGTAATCAGTGCTGGTGCGAATCTTGTCGAGGGCGGCGAGTTTTTGCTCAAGCGTGAGCGTGTCTTTGGCGATCTGGCGATCGAGATTTTTATCGACGGTCGCGATTGCCTTTTGCAGAGCGCTCTCGGAAATGTCGATCAAGGTTACGTTGAAGCCGGCCAGGGCGCAGACTTGCGCGATGCCATTGCCCATGGTGCCGGCACCGATAACGCCAATGTTCTGTAGGTTCATGCGCATGTCCTTGTGATCAAACCCGTTCGAACAACACGGCGATGCCTTGGCCACCACCGATGCACATGGTCGCCAGGGCATAACGGCCCTGACAGCGATGCAGTTCATGAATGGCTTTGGTGGCGATGACCGCGCCAGTGGCGCCCACCGGATGGCCCAGCGAGATGCCCGAACCGTTGGGGTTGACCTTCTGCGGATCGAAGCCCAGCTCTTGCGCTACGGCACAGGCCTGGGCGGCGAAGGCTTCGTTGGATTCGATCACGTCAAGGTCGGCAACGGTCAGGCCGGCACGCTTGAGCACCAAACGGGTGGCGGGAATCGGTCCCAGCCCCATCATTGAGGGCTCAACGCCTGCGTGGGCATAACCCACCAGTCGAGCCATGGGCTTGAGGCCCTGTTCCTGAACAGTTTGACCGGTGGCCATGATCAGTGCGCCGGCACCATCATTGAGGCCAGACGCGTTGCCGGCGGTGACGGTACCGTCCTTTTTGAACGCCGGTTTCATGCGGCTCAATTGCTCGACGTTGACCTCAGCCCGTACATGCTCATCCGTCGCAAACGAAACCGTTCCTTTGCGGGTCGCTATTTCAATCGGCACGATCTGCCCGGAAAAACGCCCCTCGGCAATCGCCCGAGCTGCACGCTGTTGGCTGAGAAGCGCCAACTCATCCTGGACCTGACGTGTGATGCCATAGTGCTCGGCGATATTTTCAGCGGTGATCCCCATGTGGAAACCGGCAAACGGGTCTTGCAGTGCGCCAAGCATGTAGTCGACGGCCTGCATGTCGCCCATTCGTGCGCCCCAGCGCGCTTGCGGCAACAGGTACGCGCCTCGGCTCATGGACTCGACGCCACCTGCCAGCGCAGCGCCCGCATCCCCCAGCATCAAACTTTGCGCGGCACTGACAATCGCCTGCAAACCCGAACCGCAAAGGCGGTTGACGTTGAAGGCTGGGGTTTCTTTCGTCAGACCGGCATTCATCGCTACAACCCGGGAGATGTAGGCATCGCGTGCCTCGGTCGGGATCACATGCCCCATCACCGCATGACCGATGTGTTCGGGCGCCAAGCCTGATCGTTCGATAGCGGCGCGGCAAACGTCGGTTGCCAACTGAATAGGCGGCACATCCTTGAGTGAACCGCCAAAGCTGCCGATGGCAGAACGGACGGCGCTCACTACAAAAATATCGGAATGGTTCATGTTGGCTCTCTCGAACAGGTCTTTTTTGTTGGTCACAAGTCTAGAATCAGCAGCGCCACTGGCCTATGCCAAAACTGTTCAAGGGTGATGGCGTTTTTTGCCATGTTCAGATGTAACGAGAGAGGCATTCAAATGCGGGAAACGGATTCGGTGGCGGTTTACTTCATGTATCCCATGATCCATGCGTTGCGTGAGAAGCCGCAGCGTCTGCGGTCACTCCTTGAACAGGTGGGAATTGATCCGGCACTGATGGATCAGCCGACGGCACGGGTGCCGGCCACGGCTTTCGCCGCGTTGTGGCTGGCGCAGATTCGTGAGTTGAACGATGAATTTTTCCAGTTGGACTCCCATGGTATGCCACCGGGCAGTTTTGCCTTGATCTGTCGGGCATTGATTCAGGAGCCGACGCTGGAAAAAGCCATGCGTCAGTGCCTGGCCAATTTCGCGTTGTTCCTGCGTGATTTTCGCGGCACGTTGAGTGTGCGTGGCAAGCGTGCGGTCATCAGCTTGCAGACCCGCTCGCAGAACAGCGAGGTCAGCCGGCTGGGCGAAGAAACGTTTCTGGTGTTGATGATCAGTCTGCTGTGTTGGCTGGGCGGGCGGCGAATTCCCATCGATCGTGCGGACTTTCGTCATCAGCGTTTGTCGCTGCGTGATGACGCCTTGCTCTGGGGGCCCAACCTGACCTTTGGTACCGAACACACCGAAATCGAGTTCGCCAGTCACTACTTGCGGCTGCCGGTGGTTCAGGACCTTACCTCGCTGAAAGTGTTTTTGCGCACCGCACCGCAATGGCTGGTGATCCGCTTCCGCAACCAGCATGGGCTGGCATCGCAGGTTCATCAGCGCCTGCGCCATAGCCATTACAGCGAATGGCCGACCTTGCAGGACTTCGCCCTGGAACAGCACCTGAGCCCCAGTACCTTTCGCCGGAAACTGGGACGTGAAGGCTGTTCGTATCAGGAAATCAAGGATGAAGTGCGGCGCGGGGTGGCGTTTGAACGGTTGCGCCAGAGTAAGGCGAACATCAGCGATATTGCCGAACAGTTGGGGTTTCAGGAGCCGAGTGCGTTTCACCGTGCCTTCAAAAAATGGACGGGGGAGAGCCCGGGGCAATACCGTTTGCGGTTTCAAGGTCGTGATGATTGACCCATCCGGGAAGTCTTTTTGTGGTCTGTTTAGTTCGAGACGTGTTGAGCATTGCGCTCGGATATCTACTCGGCTGCACTCATCCGTTCCATACGCATCGGGAGGTGATCTGCGCGAGGTCGTCACCTCTGGCTCTGCCTGCGCCGGTCTCTGCCCGGCGTACTCAGTGGCTGGCCTGATTACCGGTCAGGTGCCTGCTTTGCTACAGATCACACTCCGATGCGCTCTCATTGAGAGGGGCGGGCAGTTATCGTCAGGCTGACGTGACGCTGGTTGTCATGCTCGCATCAGAGGTGGGTGATGGAAAGGTCGCTGATGATGCAGACCGAACCGTCTTGCGGGTCAGTGGTGTCGGAGTAATCGATCTGGTTGTACACGCCGCCGTGGAAGGCGAGAGTTTTCGTGTCCCAGGTGTTGTCGAGGCGCATGATTGCAGAGGTGGATTTGACGCCATTACAGCTCGCCGAGACGGATACAGCGCCGCTCGAATTGGCGTGAATGTTGATTTTGAAAAGTGCACCGAGTGGCACGTCTTCCAGAATCGTAGTGTTCACCGGGTCTTCCTGGAGATAGCTCGACCGAAATCCCATCGTGATTCGGCCTTTGTTCCAAAACACTTTTACAGGTGGCCTTTCCGAACCCTGAACATGAATCTGGCTGATCACAACCTTCTGCAGCGAGTTGACCTTCGTGACTCGCATTTCTTGTCGGTTCCAGTGGTCAGCAGCGCTGGCGAACAACCAATAGCCTGGCTCTTTCCACTCGCAGCGCGTCCGCAGGGTGCTCTTGCTCGAAGCACCGAGCGTCGGCGCCGTCATTTGCAGCGAGCCATCTGGAAGCATCGAAACAACTTCCGGGCATTCGAGCAGTGCCCGCCAGCCGATCAATTCGAGCGCGATCGGGTTGGTGTCGGAGATTGGAAGCGGTGTAGCGATTGTGTAGTTGCTGATGTCTACGGTCATGGTCATTTCCCTATTTCATTTGATGTCACCCTTTGCTCAGTTGAGCCTTACGCTTGGTGCTGCTGGGCCTGTGATGCGTTGGCTTGAATTGAAATATAGGTATTCCCGTAATTAGTGTCAATGGGTATTCCCATAATTCAGCCGCTCCCACATTCCTATGGTGAGAGGGGGTCTGTATTTGGTGAGATTGGATGCGCTGAAATTCTTCTTGGGAGTGCAGCCACGCGCAGTACGACGAACGCCTCAAGCTCGTCCAGGCATCGAGGAGCGGCGTCCAGTAGCGCGTGTATTTGATCTATTTTGCTAAGACTGCACGTTGGAGCCAATTCTGTCTTTCTGCCTGGGTGCAGCGTATCGAGTCCATGCGACGGTTAAGTGCCAGGGATTTCGAAGGGTCATGAGCCTTGAAAGCGGCAGAAAACCCGTTCAAGCCAGCAATATCCCGCATTTCAAAATAAAGCAGGTCGCTGAGATATTCGCATTGCTCCAGCCGATCAGCCTCAGTGGTGGGCATCGGCGCCGAGTCGATTTGCTTCTCGAATTCCGTTTTTTCCTTAGGTTCGCTGCTGCAGCCGGAAAGGAGTGTCGCCAGCAAGAGGCCGGCAATTTGTGACGTGCGCATCTTCACTTCCATTTGAAATACTCTTCCTTCAGCGCGAATACATCGCCCACCAGAACACATGTCCCAGAATCGAAATCTGCTGCTCCTGGATTTGCTGGAACGTGTAGTCCTCGTCCGGATGCTCGTCTCGGTTAAAGCTTCGCAGGCGAATTCCGGTGGGTGTGCGGTACACCTGCTTGACCCTTAGCTGGCCGTGGTGGTTGATTGCGTACATCTCGCCGTCGACGATATCGCTCAATGTATTCTTGCCGACATTCACGCCAACTGTGGCACCGTCGCGCAGCACCGGCAGCATGCTGTTGCCGCTCACCGCCACGCACTTCGCGTTGCTGAACTGAACGTTGTTGTGGCGAAGGTCTTTCTTGAAGAAGCGCAGCCTGGCGCTGGCGCTTTCGGCAATCGCGAATCGGCCGGAGCCCGCTGCTAACTCCACTTCCTGGAGAAATGGCACGTAAACCTCGTCGTCATCGAGCGGGGTTTCGTCATCCCATGTCTCAATGTCTGACATTGCCACGTTTGGTTGAGTGCGCTCAGCGGCTACTGCAACACCTTTGAGCATGTCGCCACTGCCTTCAGCGAGCCACATAGGGGAGACACCACAGACCGAGGCAATCTGAGCAGCAAAGGCCGTCGCCTTCGATTTGCCGCGCTCAAGGTCGGAAATTGATGTCTGCGTGAGGCCGGCGCGCTCGGCAAGCTCGGTCTGGTTCAGACCGGCATGGCGACGGGCGATTTTGAGTCTTTCTTTAAATTCCATCCGCGAAGTATTACGGGCGCTCCCATACTCTTGCAAATCGGTATTCCCATAATTATGTGGTATGGGGGTTCCCGTATGGGCGGCCCCCCCCAAAAAAAAAGCGCTCAATGTCTGGAAGCAATGCGTGCCGTGCAACAACCACAAGTCCGGTGACATTGTGATCACCACAGCCAGGGCGGGCTCGCTAAATTCAGAGCCGCATCATTGGCAGTGGGCTCAGTGGGTTCGTTAGCAGTCGTTTGAGCGAAAGCTGAACTAAGCGAATGTGAAATCCTGCATCAGGAAAGGCCGAGAATATCTCACGTCGCTTCTGTCGTGAGAGTCCAAAAGTAACCGCACCACGGGAGACGTCGACCCAATCGGCTTTGCGAAATACCTCTGCAAGGTTCTGTGGATCGCGATGGGACCGAGTTATTTTATGGTGGTTGCGAATGATCAAGATAATTTCTTGCGCCCAATCCAGCTTGTCGATTTCCTGAAGGAAGTCTTCTGCCAATTGCTCTGAGGGGGGCAAATAATCAAACGTCTTGGCCGTCCATATACCAAGATCATGAAATACCCCGGCCAAAACTATCTTTTCTAGATTCACAGCGTCCAGCGTACTGAGCGAGCAACAAAAGTTGATGACTCGGTACACATGATTTCGGTATCCGGTGAAGTCATTGCCGAGGTTTCCGGCATAGCGCTGAAGCAGTTCGTCCAGCAGCTCAATTTTGGTGAGCACTGTTCCATCCTCCTTGTTTGGAGGGGCTACTTTATAGGCTTGGATGCCTTGCATAAAGGCGCCCAGTGGAGAATGCGAAATTGCACTCCACTTGAACACCCGTTTGCATCGACCTGACCAGTCATTTGCATTCGTTCTGACTACCGATTGCATTGGATTCGAGCAGCATGCTTTGCAACCATGTACGGCAGAGAACGGCCAGAAGCGGTCGGCGGGATGCGCCTGGAAAACGAGTTGATTCAATGGGCATCAGAAATGACGGTGCGTGCGGACACGATGGCTGATATCTTTCCTGCGCACCAAATTGCCTCCAGTCGGCGCTGATCCCATCAAGGAAGATAGAAACAATGAAAGTGTTATTCATCGCTTCGCTAGGAATTGCATCGCTAATTCAAGCATCACTATCCTTCGCGGATAATGTTAATGGAAAAAATCTCTATTTACAGCGATGCAGCATGTGCCACGGAGTAGATCTTAAAGCAACAGGACCATTGGCTAATAAAAGCAATCCTCCTACGCCTGATCTAACAACATCCGCTTTCAAAAAGCGATTAAATGATTATCCGGGCGTAATTGTATCATCGATAATACTTCGTCCAAATGGAGACTTGATTCCAAGAACGTTGCGAGAGAATGGTGTAAAGCTATCGCCGTACGCTTGGAGGATTAAAGATCTACGCGATTTAAATGAATACATGGGTGGTGTGATTTCAAAGAATCGATGATTTTAGAGATGAGAGGCAGGCACAGAAATTTAAATGCCATTTCAGGTTTCAGGGCTTGTGGGGCAATGCCGGTGAGTCAGTCGACCTCGCGCGGGCACATCGATAATGAACAATCTCCGATTAATACAAGCTCGGGTGGCTCTTCGCATCAAGCAGCAGTCGGCTGCGGTCGTGACAGGCAAGTAACGGCCAATAGCGGCCCTTCATAGGCGGCTGCTTTCGTCCCCTGTAAACGGCATCTCCAGGGTCTTCGCGATTCGGGCCAATATCTTTGTGCATTCTTCAGAAACAATAAGCGGTGGCTCATTAATCATGTAAAGCAGGTGTTCGAACGCTATTCCAGCCTCGTTGTGATCGACATAATCGAGAACGATTTCACCACCATTCTCTAAACCTGCCTGAGCTAACGCATGGTCATCCGGTACTGGGCCGGTTTGTTCGTATGCAATGGACATCAGCGCGGTGATTTCCTTGAGCGCCTCTATGAAGTCGGTTCTCAAGTCGTGGTTATGGCCGCTCACTAAAAACGCTCCTTCGATTAAGATAACTTGCGGTCAGCATGCCTCTGGTCGATTGCGGCCCATCGAGATCGACTGCCAACGACCAAAAGCGGACTGAATGAGTTTTTCGATTCACTCTGAAGGTAGAGCGGGCTGGCGCTCACTCATAAAACTTGCCAGCCAACAATATGGTCGCGCAACGCAGCCATACGTTTGATACCGGAGCATTCGATAGAGAGCTCCTGCTACTGGCGCTCGCCCAAGCAGCCGCTGCATCAAGAAACGTATCTACAGACCCATTTTCCCACCCCAAGGCACCGGGTCCATAGGGGGATGATGGCGTCGTCTTCTTCAACACACGCTCATTGGAAAAATCAGAACCAAGCGCCTCGATAAACCCGATGAACGATTGCTCATCGTTTACGCTTTCCAACAACTCATAAAGATCTACAGACATAGGCATCCTTGCATCGGCGGATTAGCGAAAGAGTGCTGGCCGGCATGCTGCTATGCAGTTAGATGGACAGTCAACCTCTACCATTGCCAGCGTCCGCTTTGGGGCGTTTTCAGTCGGTCGCGGCCGGCTGAAAACGGCCATTTCCGGTCAACCGTGACAGATACAAACTCGCCAGCAGGCCTTGCTGCGGCTCCAGATTTTTGCCTGGAGTGGGAGACGAGCATATCGGATTAACATTCCAACATTCTCAATGTCACATCTATCACATTTCATGTCGCAGATAATTGAGAACCTGCGACAGACTTGCGTGATATCACAAAGCCTTTACTGTCAAGCCCGAGTGAGTCGTCGCATAACTTAGAAGTTATGCGACAGTTTTTTAACGCCGCTACACCAGTATCAACGCGCAAGGTCAATCGTAAAAAGTGAACTCACTCATCTTGAACGCTGCGCCCACGGCCACCCCTAAATTCATACGTTCGTTAGTCATCATCAGCCATATGACCATGCGAGGGGTGTATTGCCGCTTACCTCACGTAAATTCCCGAGACGGCTCCCCATTAATATGTATGGCTTGAGTGAGGCAGTAGCCGCGATTTCTGACTGCGCGAAAGAGATGCCTTCCTCCAGCGTTTTTCTTGAATTTTATTTGCAGTCTACTCAAACTCATCTCCAGGCCGCGATAGCGCTCAGGATCTCTCCCAATACTACTAATTAGCTCTGCTCTACTGATTACGCGCTCCTCCTTGAGGAGCATGTTTTTTACAATGATGCCCTCAATATTTGTTAAGTGTATTTGAATGGCGTCGTCGAATAAGATTCGATTATTTATATCAAGCTTCCAGCGTTGAGGGTGTTGAAGTGATATCTCTGCAAATTTTGTCATGGTTTCTGATTATAAAATTCATGAGTGCAACAAAAAACAAATCGCAAAAACATTACTTATTTTTGTCTTCCGCAATGTAGTTCTAGGGGCGTGTTTTTAAGGGTGAGTTTTATTAAGGTGAGTGCACGGTAGGTCGTGGGCTTTCAGTAATATATTTGTAGGCTGGACATTAAGCGCTTACTAATAAAACTCTTAATTGTCCAGATTCAACGTTGAAGCAGGTAATCGTAGGATGTATCGATCAGCCGTGGCTGGATCGACCGCTCACTCATTGTCTCTTCTCCATTCGTGGGAAATGCGCAGATTTCTCCATAGATATTTCGTGCCCGTGAGAGCCCTGGGCTTGCTGCGCAGGCTTGAGGAGGAGTTTATAGGCAGGGCGTGCCAGCCTTTCATTTGGCGACAGCGCTTTTTCATTTCATGACAAACCATAACCTTTGGTTAATCTGACAATGCACATAGCTTGTTTGAGTCAGTTTTTGCGTGGTGGTCATGCCCCTCTCCAGACGTACCAATATGTCGTCAGTGGTGTGCAAATTCGCGGATGGGGTCTGAGAGTACGAAATCCTGAGGGGTCAGCTTTGGGCCATTCTCTGCCGGTCATGTTCGCGAACCTGCTCCCATGCACCGAGCCGTGAGTTGCACTTTGCGTGTCCGAGCTGGAAAAAGCGGATTCGCTTGAAGTGACGGAACGAAAGACTTCGGGGGGCATTCGGCGAAATGATTTGTTACCTGGATACCATTTTTCACCCATTTGGGGCGCACTGGGCCATTTCGTAGCACACGGCGAGTACCACGCTGAAGTGAAGATCATCGCTTCTTGAGTCGAAACTCCTTTCCAATTAAGCGCTTGAAGCAGTGCTACACAGTCTGGCACGGTTTCTGCTTTTTTGAATCCATGGATAATTGGATACAAAACTGCAAAAGGTGACTTTATGCAATTCGCTCCCGCTTACATTGAGCGTCAGCCCCTGACCGCCGAGGAGGAGGCTTACAACTTTCTGCTGGAAGCGATCTGTGGCGGCCGTTACCGCAAAGGCGACCGGTTGATCGCCGAGGACATCGCCACTGAGATCGGCATGAGCCGCATGCCGGTGCGCGAAGCCTTCCGACGCCTCGATGCTCAAGGCCTGGTGACCTTGCGGCCTAACCGCGGGGCGATAGTCAGCGGCCTGAACATCGACGAACTGCACGAAGTCTTCGAGATGCGCAGTGCCCTCGAGGGCCTGGCCATCCGCGTCGCCGTGGCCAAGATCGGTGAGCGTCAGCTGGCGGCTCTGGAACGCATGCTGGACGAGATGGATGACTACCGCGACGAAAGCGCGGAATGGGTCAGCCGTCATCGGGCTTTCCATGAATACCTGTGCAGCCTCAGCGGCCGTCCGCGTTTGATGAAGCAAATCTCGGCCCTGTACTCGCTGATCGAAGCGCCCATGCGCCTGTGGCTGCAACACGGTGAAAAGCCCTTGAGTGCCCGCCAGGAACACGCGGTGATCCTTGATGCCATTCGCTCAGGCGATGCCGACAAGGCCGAGTCGGTGGTGCGTCAGCACATCGAGGGCACAGTGCCGGCGCTGATTCAGTTCCTGCAATCGGAAAAATAGAGTCGGGCTCGAGCCCGACCGTGTGTTGACTTTGAGTACTGCCCCGTTACTAAACAACTGGAGTGTCTGGTCATGCATAAACGCCGTGTGCTGCTTGCTGCTGTATCCCTGGGACTCTGCGCACAGTGGGCGTTTGCCACGCCCCAGGTGCCGGAACGACTGCAAAAGGCCGAAAAACTCACGTATTGCTCGGGCATGGACTCGCCACCCTTGGTGTCTTTCGATGAGGCGCAAAAACCCAGGGGCCTGACTGTCGATCTGGGGCTGGAAATCGCCAAGCGCCTGGGAGACAAATCGGTGCAATGGCGGGTCATTCCATTCTCCGGGTTGCTGCCGGCGTTGCTCGCCCAGCAGTGCGACATGATCGTCGATCAGCTGTTCGACAAGCCCGAGCGGCGGGAGGTGATCGACATCGTCAACTACATGTATTCCAGCCAATCAGTGGTCGTCCCCAAAGGCAATCCCAAGGGCATCAAAACCCTGGATGGACTGTCTGGACACAAGGTGGCAGTGCTCAATGGCTCCACGATCAAAACCTTGTTGGACGCCGAGAACGAAAAGCTCACCAAGGCCGGCAAGACACCGATGAAACTGGTGGTTTACAACAGTGACACTGACGCCTTCCAGGCGCTGCGTATCAGTCAGGTGGACGCCTACGGCACCACCGTAGAAACAGCAGGTTACTACGCCGCAATGGCGCCTGATTTATTCGAGGAGGGGGTGCCAGCCTTCAGCCGGATTCTTACGGGTTTAGGGACCCGCAAGGATGATTCCCAGCTCACCACCGCAGTACAGCAGATCATCAGTGACATGCGCAGTGACGGCAGTTACGTGCAGTTGTTGAGCAAATGGCATGTTTCCAGCGACACACTCGACTGAGGCGAGCGCTCGATGAATTTCAATTGGGATGTGTTCTGGCAATACCTTTTGCAGCCCAGCGGGGTGTACCTCACTGGGCTCTGGCTGACCTGCCTGATCAGTGTGCTGGCAATGGCGTTGGGCTGCGTGCTGGGGCTGGCGGCGGCGCTGATGCGTCTGTCGCGCAACCCGCTGCTCAATCTGCCGGTACGGTTTTATGTGTGGCTGATGCGCGGCACGCCGCTGTTGGTGCAGATCGTTTTTCTCTATACCGCTTTGGCGGCCGGCGGCATCTTCCGTTTCGAGGACGTGGAACTGTTTGGTTTGGTGGTGCCGGGCAATATTCAGGCAGCGATCATCGCCCTGGGCCTGAACGAGGGCGCCTACATGGCCGAGATCATTCGTGCCGGGATCGGTGCCGTGGACAAGGGGCAATACGAGGCTGGGCGTTCGCTGGGCATGACCTTCGCCAAACTGATGCGGCGTATCGTTTTGCCTCAGGCGTTCCGGGTCATCGTTCCGCCGTTGGGCAACGAATTCAACGTGATGCTCAAGAACACGACGCTGGTCAGCGTGATTGGCGTGCAGGAGTTGCTGCTGAGTACGCAAATGGTCACGTCGGCGACATTCCGGGTATTTGAACTGTACCTGGTGGTGGCGATTTATTTCCTGCTGCTGACCACCCTCTGGGGCTTCTTCCAGCGTTGGCTGGAAGCGCGTTTCGGACAGTCCGATCGACCCGCACCGCCAGCGGCCGGCAGTCGCATGTTTGGCCGCGGCACGCTGAAATTGCTGAGGGGGCGTTAAGCATGGCGCACAAAAGTGAAGAACTGATTATCGAGGCCCTGGACATTCATAAGTCCTTCGGCAACCTGGAGATTCTCAAGGGGATTTCCTTGCAGGTGCGGCGTGGTGAAGTGGTGGTGTTGATCGGTGCATCGGGTTCAGGCAAGACCACCTTCATTCGCTGCATCAATCTGCTGGAAGACATTCAAGGCGGGCGCATACGCGTCAACGGTCGCTCCATGGGCTACCGCGAGTGCGCCGACGGCAGCCTGGTGCGCGACTCCGAGCGCAACATCGCTCGCCAGCGTCGGGACATCGGCATGGTCTTTCAACGTTTCAATCTGTTCCCCCACATGACCGCGCTGGAAAACATCATTGAGGCACCGATCCAGGTGCTCGGTGTGCCACGCGCCGAAGCGTTGGAACAGGCCCGGGCCTTGCTCGCCCGGGTCGGTCTGGCGGACAAGGCCATGCATTACCCGTCGATGTTGTCCGGTGGACAGCAGCAGCGCGTGGCGATCGCCCGGGCGCTGGCGATGAAACCTCAAGCCATGCTGTTCGACGAGCCTACCAGCGCCCTGGATCCGGAAACCGTCGGCGAGGTCCTGCAGGTGATGAAGCAGTTGGCCGATGACGGCATGACCATGGTAGTGGTCACCCATGAAATGGGTTTTGCCCGGGAAGTCGCTGATCGCGTGGTGGTTCTCGATCAGGGCGAACTGATTGAGCAGGGTCCGCCGGAGCAGATCTTCAGTCGACCGACACACCCGCGAACTCAGGCCTTTCTCAGCCGTGTGCTGTGACTTTTCAGTCGGGTCTTTCTTACCCGGTAATGGAACCGGATACCTGCGGCCAATGAATCTTTGTTTGGAAGAGCTTTTGCCATGTTGAAATTTTCTGCCCACGAATATCCCTATCCGTCGCAACGTCAGAGTGTGTTTGCCCGCCGTGGCATGGTCGCGGCTTCACAGCCACTGGCCGCCGAGGCCGGCATCGAGATTATGCGCAACGGCGGTAATGCCATTGATGCCGCGATCGCTACAGCGGCGGCGCTAACTGTGGTTGAACCCACCGGTTGCGGCTTGGGCGGCGACGCCTTTGCTCTGGTCTGGAGCAAAGGCCAATTGCACGGGCTGAACGGCAACGGTCAAGCCCCGGCAGCGCTGTCTATCGATGCAGTCAAGGCGTGTGGTCACGAGCAGATGCCGCTTTATGGCTGGACGCCGGTCACGGTGCCCGGTTGCCCTTCGGCCTGGGCGGAGTTGTCCAGACGGTTCGGCAAGCTGCCCTTTGCCGAGTTGCTGCAGCCCGCGATCAGTCTGGCCCGGGAGGGCTTCCCAGTGTCGCCGGTGGTCGCCCGACAATGGCAGACTGCTCTGGATGAATTCAGCCCCCATCGAGACCCGGTGCTAGACGCCTGGTTCGACACGTTCCTGATTGATGGCCGTGCGCCAAAGGCCGGTGAATTATTCCGTAACCCGGCGCAAGCCCGAACGCTGGAAGAACTGGCGGACAGTGCTTGCGAAAGCCTTTATCGCGGCGCTCTGGCTCAGCGGCTGGATTCCCATTCCCGCGCCACCGGCGGCTACCTGCGAGCCAGCGACCTGCAGGACTATCGCGCCCAATGGGTGGACCCGATCAGCATCAATTACCGGGGCTACGATGTGTGGGAAATCCCTCCAAGCGGGCAAGGATTGGTGGCCCTGATGACCCTGAAAATCCTCCAGGGTTTCGACTTCGATCACCGAGACAGCCAGCAGACCTGGCATCGTCAATTGGAAGCCATGAAGCTGGCCTACAGCGATGGCCTGCATTACATCACCGATCCGCTGCACATGCGTGTGGCGGTGGCTGATCTTCTCAGCGACACCTATAGCAGCCAACGCCGTGAACAGATCGTTGATCAGGCTCAGCAACCTGATCCCGGCGATCCTCACGCCAGCGGTACGGTGTACCTGGCCACGGCAGATGCGCAGGGCAATATGGTGTCCTTCATCCAGAGTAACTACCACGGCTTCGGTTCCGGCGTGGTGCTGCCAGACAGCGGCATCGCCTTGCAGAACCGTGGGCAGGAATTCAGTCTCGACCCTGACCACGCCAACTGCCTGGCACCGGGCAAAAAGACCTTCCACACCATCATTCCTGGCTTCATCAGTAAAGGTGACGCGCCGGTGGGACCGTTCGGCGTCATGGGTGGCTACATGCAGCCCCAAGGCCATGTGCAGATGGTCATGAACCTGGTGGATTTTGGTCTCAATCCTCAAGCTGCGCTGGACGCACCGCGATGGCAATGGCTGGGAGGCATGACAGTCGGCATCGAGCAGGGGGCGTCGAGGGACTTGGCCGCTTCGCTGGCCCGGCGCGGACATAAGGTTCAGGTCGATTGCGACCTGATCAACTATGGCCGAGGGCAGATCATCATCCGCGACCCGGACACCGGTGTGTTGTGCGGCGGCACCGAGCCGCGGGCCGATTCCCATATTGCTGTGTGGTAACGGGTAGCTGAAAACAAACGAAGACAACTCGGTCTCTTCTGCGTGAAAAATACGCTGTGCATCCGTGCGCGGAACTGATGCACAGCGTGGCCTCGCGTGTGGTCCAGCTTTGTTCGACTGGACGTAGTTGGGGCGAGGTGGGTTCAGCGGAGATTGCTGGGGCTTAGAGGGGCTGCTCGCTCGCATCCCCAGAAACGACAAAGCCCTGAAAACACTTCAAAACCACTGGTTGCTAAAGCAATCAGGATCCGAAAGTAGCTCACTCGGTCGAAGGGACGGATGCTTTGCTGCCCAAGCGGATCAGCTCATTGGAAAAACACAGGCCGACGATGATCAGTACTGCCCCTGCGTACAGGCTTTCGCGCGGTACTTCATTGAGCACCACAAACGCCAGCAGCGCGGCGAACAACGGCTCGGTCAGCTCCAGCGCCTGCACTTGGGATGGCTTGAGATATTCGATGGCCTTGGTGGTGCAGAAGAAGCCCAGGATTGTCGGCAGCGCGGCCAGCGCCAGCAGTGCGGCGATCGCCAGCGGCGACAGCTCGCCGATCGCGAAACCATCGGCCGCTGCCGGCATCAGCAGGTACAGGCTGCCAAAGAACAGCAATTGCCGGGTGAAGTGCAGCCCCCCCGACACACCCATCCGCTTCATGGCAACCGAAAAGGCCCCATAGCCGCAGCCGGCCATGGAGGCTAGCGCAGCACCTTGTAAGGTAAAGCCCTGCTGCAGGTCGGCGCCGAAGATCACCGCGATCCCAGCGATAGCCAGTGCAGCGCCCACGGTAGCGTTCGCGGTGATGGCATCCTTGAGGAAAATGCGCCCCAGAATGATCGAGGAAATTGAGGCACTGGCCATCAGCACAACCACCACACCTGCTGCAGCGTAATGTCGATAGGCGGACGTTTCGAAGTGGAACAGCACAAAGATGCCAAGGAATGCGCAGATAGCCGCCTGAGTCCATTTGGTCGTCGACGCCGGGCGCTTGAGGAAAAGCAGTAAGATCGAGAGAAGCATGCAACCCAGTACGGTCTTGATGACAGCGACACTGCTGGCGGTGAAGCCATTACTCATGAGGACTTTGCTGAGTACACCGATCGTTGCGTTCAGTGCCGCGGCGGAGAGGGCAAATATGATGCCTTTGCTGAAAGTAGATTGCATTGATGACGATCCCTGTCGCTGATTTGTCGTTCGATAGAGTGCCGCCCCACATCGACGGGACGTTTACTCCCATGCATCGCCGTGAAGGCGTGCTGAAGCGGATGGTTGAGGTGATTGCGGGTGGCGAGAAAAACGACTTTGGCCTTGGCAATCATCGGAATATGCTCGGCGAGTTCGATAAATCAAGTCAAGGCCTTGAAGGTAGTCTGATACGGCAACAGCGTTAAGCCACTTACTCCTTCCGGGCAGATTCCGTAGCAGGGATAATGCGCCTTTCCCACCAATCGGGTGAATTAATCGCCCAGCACAAGCCGCCGCCTGGACTCGGCTGCCACCACTACAGGAAGGAGCTTTCACATGTCATACCGGCTTGCCATTTTCGACTTCGACGGCACGCTCGCTGATTCCTTTCCGTTCTTTGTTTCAGTGTTCAACCAGGTCGCTGACAGACACGCATTCAGTCGAATTCACCCGCAAGAGTTGGACGGTCTGCGCAAGCAGGGGGCTCGGGAGATCATGGCTCATATCGGAATGCCTCGCTGGAAGTTGCCTCTGGTGGCGCGAACCTTCATGAGCTTGATGAAGAAACATCGAAGCTCGATCCCACTGTTTAATAACATCGCCAATATCCTCGCCCATCTTGACGAGAAAGGACTGATTCTGGCGGTGGTATCTTCTAACTCCCAAGAAAATATCAAGCAAATTTTGGGCTCCAGCTGTCAACATATCCGGGCCTTCGAGTGCGGCGCCTCCATTTTCGGCAAGGCGTCTCGCTTGCGCCGTGTCATGCGCAAATTCGAGGTGGCGCAAGAGGAAGTTATCTACATCGGCGACCAACCTACGGATGGTGAAGCAGCAGCGACTGCCGGTATCGCCTTTGGTGCGGTCGCCTGGGGGTATGGAGCATATGATGCATTCCACAGTCTTCAGTCCCATGAGTGGTTCGCCGATGTGAGCGAATTACGGCGACTGGCAGGAAGTGATACGCACCTTGAGTCATCCGCAAGTTTATAGGCTTGACCATTGAGTGGCGATTTCAGCCGATTTCAACAATCAGCCTCTGGCCGAAAGCTGTCAGTGGTGAGGGGAAACTTTCGACCCAAGGCAGCCGTTGAGACCTATGTGTTGTCGCTTTATGTTATTCGTTTTCATGGAGGATTCTGACTGATGGCACGCGTGGGATTGATACTGACACCCGGTTTTGCGGACTGGGAATATGCTTTCATTGCAGGAACCGCATCCCCGTTCTACGGGATCGACGTTAGGTTTTTCGCCTCTACTACGGGGCAGTTCCGCTCGCAGGGTGGATTGGAAGTAACTGTGAATTGCAGCTTGCAACAATGCCTGGACTGGAAACCGGACGTTGTTGTCGTCATCGGTGGAATGATCTGGGAACGTGCAGATGCACCGGATATTCGGGACTTTCTTCATACTAGTCGTTCAAGTGGCGCGACAATTGCCGGTATCTGTGGGGGAACGCTGGCACTTGCGAGAGCCGGGCTTCTCGACACGGTTTCTCATACCTCGAACAGCGCTGACTTTTTACAACAGAATGCCGCAGGTTATGAAGGGTCCTCGCTTTATCGAAGCAGTCCAGTAGCTGTGGTTGCTGACCGCATCATAACTGCGCCAGGTCCTGCACCCGTTAGCTTTACCTGTGCAGTGTTCGAAGCTGCCGGGTTATCTTCAGAGATCATTTCTCAGTTCAGGTCAATGTTGGCAGCAGAACACGGGTGACCGCTTCGTCATGAAAAAACAGCCAACCAGGTGATGTGCTCGAGTGTCCGCTCTTGGCCGATTCTGTTGAAAAAGTCGACTTCGGTTTCCACGGCAGAAAAGTACGTGCCTGAGATTTAAATCTGTGTTTTGGGCAGAAGGTTCAGGACTCGGATTTCAATCTCGGACGCGTACTTTTCTGATGCGCAAACCAAGGCCGACTTTTTCAACAGAATCGGCCCGAAAGCTTCAAAAAAATGCCCGGACTTAGCCGGGCTCGTTAAAAAAATTCAGCGCGAATCCACCTCTTTCGCGATCTCGACGGATGATTTTTCCCTGCGCCTCTGAAGCCAGCTATAGAACGCATGTACCGGATGGAGGACGGCGGTAAGCACGCCAAGCAGCAGGATGATGAAAATGATGATCAGCGGGATGCTTTCGTGCGAGAACATGGTGGGTTAGTCCTGTATTCACTATGTCGGAACCCACAGGCTAGACGCATAGAACAATGTTTTTGATGAACGTATATTCATCCTCGGGTTCGTCAATTGTGCTACAGAGAGAGTCGCCAAACTGATTATGAATGTGCTTTGTACGGTGGCTGTGGCGAGGCCGAGATCTACTGCTTAAGCATCAAACTGCGCCATAGGATCACAGTTGGTGCAACAGGCACGACGTCCGTTTGCTGCGCTTCCTGTTTCGGCAACTCTAGTGTCGTCAACTCGCTCAGCCCGGATGAAGAATGCTGCTGTGCTAAAAGTTGCTCGGGCTCTTCGGTCGACTCATCGATAGGCGGCGTAGTCATTTGATCGAAACAACGACCTTGCCTTTGGCTCGTCCTTGCTCGACATACTTCAACGCCTCTGCCGTTGATTCAAAGGGGAAGGCGCGGTCAATCACCGGTTTGATGATGCCGGCCTCAATGAGCGCGGTTATTTGTTGCAGTTGGGTGCCGTTGGCCCGCATGAATACAAACTTGTAGCTGACGTCCTGCTTGCGTGCCTTGCGCCGAATACCGAAGCTCAGCAGGCGCATGACTTGCTTCAATGGCCAGGACAATCCTTGGTCCTGCGCGAACTGCGCAGTGGGTGGCCCAGAGATGGAAATGAGCTGGCCACCTGGCTTGAGCACCTTGAGTGACTTCTCCAGGACATCGGCGCCGAGACTGTTCAACACCACGTCGTAGTCGTGCAAGACACTTTCGAAGTTCTGCTGTTTGTAGTCGATCACCAAATCGGCCCCCAATGCCTTCACCCATTCGACATTCGCAGTGCTGGTGGTTGTAGCGACAAAGGCACCGAGGTGTTTGGCGAGCTGGATGGCGAGGGTGCCGACGCCGCCGGAGCCGGCGTGAATCAGCACTTTCTGACCCTTTTTCAGTTGGGCGGTTTCGACCAGCACTTGCCAGGCGGTCAGTGCAACCAAGGGGAGGGACGCGGCTTGTGCCATGCTGGTATTGGCAGGTTTCAGGGCGATCGCGTTCTCGTTCACGGCGATCAATTCGGCGAGCGTGCCGATCCGCGCTTCCGGTGGGCGAGCGTACACTTCGTCTCCCGGTTTGAAGCGTGTCACCTTCGAGCCCACCTCAATCACGACGCCTGCCAGATCGTTACCCAGGATCAACGGAAATGAGTAGGGCAGGATCAGCTTGAATTCGCCTTTGCTGATCTTCGAATCCAGCACGTTGACACTGCTGGCGTGTACCTCGATCAAGGCGTCGTGGGCACCCACTGCGGGGGCGGGCGCTTCGCTAATCCGCCCGGGGTTCTTGCCATAGCGATCAATTAGAAATGCTTTCATCGTGGTGCGGCTCTTTTCGATTGTAAGGAGGGTAGCCGGTGTGTTGCGGCGTTGCTGCGCCGCGTTGTCAGGCATCGAGGAACGCCTGCGCCTTGGCCACAAAGTCAACGTGGTGTTGGAAAATACCGCCGTGCCCGGCATCCTCATAAATCACCAGTTGTGCGTTGGGGATACGCTTTGCCAGTGCACTCGAGTTAACGCTGGGCACCATGATGTCGTTGTCGCCGTTGACAATCAGCGTCGGCGTCCGCAAGCGCCCGAGGTCTTGCGGCGGCTGTTTGCCCCACGCGGTGATGGCTTTCAACTGCCGCAGGAAAGCGCTGGGCGTCGGGCCCTTGTCGCGATTTTTTTTGCGTGCTTTCAGGCGCTGTAAATACAGCGAGGCGGATCGGCGGCCATTGGGCGTCAAAGTAAAGAACAGGTAGAACTTCGGATCGCGCAGGGTCAGCAAGCCTTTGAGCATCAATGGCCATGTCACCGAGCCGACCTTGTCGATACCGCTGCCGCCGGCCGGTCCGGTGCCGGTCAGAATCAAGCGCCGCACCAAATCAGGTGCCTTCAGGGCGATGTCCTGAGCGACGAAGCCGCCGAGGGAGAAACCGAGCACATCAACGGTTTCCAACCCCAGCGCATGGATCAGCTGGATGGCATCGTCAGCCATTTCGTCGACGGTCAGTGGTGCGCTTCCACCAGAGCCGCCGATGCCGCGATAGTCGGTGGTAATGACGCGTCTGGTTTGTGCAAGGCCATCGATGATCGCGGGGTCGAAGTTGTCCAGCACCGCGCCCCAATGGTTGAACAGTACGAGGGGCACGCCGGTTGCTGGGCCGGTATCGCGATAGGCAAAGGGAATGCCGTTGACCGTGATCGACTGGTTCGTCGCGTTGATGAACGACGTCTGTGAACCCGAGGGCGTACTTGTCTGCGTTGAATTCATTGCTACTCCGGACAGTGGCCGGGTTCGATGCAGTGCCTTGCGCCTGCATCGAATCCGGCGCGAATACTCGCTACCAAAAGATCACGGTAGGGTCTGGTAGCGCTGGGCGACTGCAGACTGGCGGATTTGCCCCAGCAGGCCCTGACGTGCGCTCTGCAGCTCATCCCAGCGTTCCGCTTCGTGCAGCGGTGGGATGGTCACCGCTTCACGACGATCAAAACCGACTAGGGCGGCATCCACCAGATCGCCCACTTCCATGATTTCGCTCAAGGTGTTGATGTCGACGCCGGAGCGATCCCAGATCTCCGTGCGGGTGGCGGCGGGCAGCACGGCCTGCACGTAGACGCCTTGAGGTGAAAGTTCCAGGCTCAGGCCCTGGGAAAGGAACAGCACAAATGCCTTGGTCGCACCGTAGACCGTCATGCCGAACTCCGGCGCGAGGCCTACCACCGAACCGATGTTGATGATCGCGCCGTCGCCTGCCTTGGCCAGGCGTGGGGCGATGGCGCTGGCGAGCCGCACCAGCGCCGTGGTGTTGAGGGCGACCAGTTGCGCAACGCTGTCGGTGTTTTGGTCGATGAAGTTACCGGACAGCGCGGCGCCGGCGTTATTGACGAGGATGCCGATGCGGGCGTCGTCGCGCAGGCGGCTTTCAACGCTTGTCAGATCGCTGAGTTGGGTCAGGTCCGCCGCAATGACATCGACGGCGACCTCGTGTTCGCTGCGTAAGCGCGCTGCAAGTGCGTCCAGGCGCGCCTGGTCGCGGGCGACCAGTACCAGATCGTGGCCGCGTTGCGCGAAGCGCTCGGCGTAGACCGCGCCAATGCCGGTGGAGGCGCCAGTGATGAGAACAGTAGGGCGAGTGCTCATGGGGTATCTCTCTTTCAGGATGTGTGAAACAGAAAGCGCGATCACTGATGGCTCAGCTTGCGGTAGCGCTCGATTCAGCCAGCGTCGGGTAGTCGATGTAGCCAGCCGCACCGCCGCCATAGAGGGTGGCGGGATTGAACGCGGACAACGGCGCGCCACGTTTGAGGCGCTCCACCAGATCCGGATTGCCAATGAACGGGCGACCGAAGGCGATCAGGTCGGCCTGGTCTTCAGCGAGCTTCGAAGTCGCCAGGTCCAGGTCATAGCCGTTGTTGGCGATGTAGGTGTTTTTGAAGCGCTGGCGCAGGGCACCGAAATCGAAGGGCGCCACGTCGCGTGGGCCACCGGTCGCGCCTTCGACCACGTGCAGATAAACCACGCCGAGGGCGTCGAGTTGTTCAACGACGTAATCGAATTGCGTCTGCGGATCGCTGCTGGATACGCCATTGGCCGGTGACACCGGTGACAGGCGCACACCGGTGCGATCCGCGCCGATTTCATTAACGACCGCCGCCGTCACTTCGAGCAACAGGCGCGCACGATTTTCAATCGAACCGCCGTAAGCGTCGGTACGCAGATTGGCGCTGTCCTTGAGGAATTGATCCAGCAAATAGCCGTTTGCACCGTGAATCTCCACACCATCGAACCCAGCGGCGATAGCGTTGGACGCAGCCTGGCGGAAATCGGCGACGATCCCCGGCAGTTCGCTGATGTCCAGTGCGCGCGGCTCGGAGACGTCTTCAAAACGGTTGTTGACGAACACTTTGGTGGCGGCGCGCAGTGCAGAAGGGGCCACAGGAGCGGCGCCGTTTTCTTGCAGATCAACATGCGACACACGGCCGACATGCCACAGTTGCAGAAAGATTTTTCCGCCCTTGGCGTGGACGGCATCGGTCACGGTGCGCCAGCCGTCTATCTGCTTCTGCGTGTAGATCCCAGGGGTGTCCTGATAGCCCTGGCCCTGTCGGGAAATCTGCGTGGCTTCGCTGATCAGCAGGCCGGCGCTGGCGCGTTGGCTGTAATAGGTGGCCGCGAACTCGCTGGGGACGAAGCCTTGGCCTGCGCGGTTACGTGTCAGCGGCGCAAGGACTACCCGGTTCGACAGCGTTAGGCTGCCAAGGGTGTAAGGGGTGAACAGATTCTGATTGATCATCTGGTATTTCTTCCGTGCCCGTTGATGGAGATCGGTGTTGCGTGCAATTAGGATGATGATCGAAATCTAAACTGTCAACGGTTTTGATTATGACCAGCATCTATGTATGATTGGACGCATGATTTCCCAGTGGACACGAGGTATTGCACGTGAGAGTGACCAAGGCCCAGGCGCAAGCCAATCGAGAGCACATCGTTGAAACGGCCTCAGAGCTGTTCCGTGAGCGCGGCTTTGATGGCGTCGGTGTGGCGGATCTCATGGCGGCTGCCGGTTTCACCCATGGAGGCTTCTACAAGCACTTTGGGTCGAAGGCCGACCTGATGGCCGAAGCCTCGGCCTGCAGTCTTGCCAAATCGCTGACAGGCGCCCAAGCGCTCGATGTTCCGGGCTTCATCAACGTCTATGTGACTCGAGAACATCGGGACGGACGTGGTAACGGTTGCACCATGGCCGCGTTGTGCGGCGACGCGGCGCGTCAATCGGATGATGTGAAAACGACATTTGCCGAAGGCATTGAACACACCCTGCAAACGCTGGGAGAGAAATATCCAACGGGACCGGATGCCGAGGCGGGAGAGGGGAGAAAGAAAATGATTGACCTGCTGTCTCGTGCTGTCGGCGCGATTATTTTGTCGCGTGCCTGCCCGGATGATTCTGCACTCGCGGATGAGATCCTTGAGGTTTGTCGCGCTGAAATGTTTGCTTCGTTGCCGGTCGATGAAGCTGAACCGGTGTTGAAGGGAGATTAATTCAAAGCGTGAACCGCCTATCCGCGCGATCAAAATACGCTACACACTTTTTTGACCAATTTGATTTGAGCGGGATTTGTAGAAAACCAGCTAAGAAATCTAGCTATATATTAGTTTTGCTATCCTCTTTGCGGTCAGTCATGCGTCGTCTGAATAAGGAAACTTCTATGACTACTGCACATGTTTTCATCGCCATCAGTCTAGATGGCTATATCGCCAGGTCCGACGGTGACATTGACTGGCTATTGCAGCGCGATGATCAGAGTGAGGATCACGGCTACCTGGGCTTCATCGCCGATAAGGATGCTATCGTGATGGGGAGGGGGAGCTATGAGAAAGTGCTGACCTTCGACACTTGGTTCTACGACCTGCCAGTAATCGTGTTGTCTCAACAGTTGGCCGATTCACAGGTGCCTAATGCGCTAGAGGGAAAAGTGCGTTTTTCCAACCTCACTCCTTCAGACCTGCTGGCGGAACTGGCGAGGCAAGGTGTGCATCGAGTCTATGTCGATGGCGGGCAATTGGTGCAGTCATTCCTGCGTGACGGGTTAGTCGCCGATATGGTGATCACCACTGTTCCCGTGCTGATTGGGTCGGGAAGACCATTGTTCGGGGCCCTTACGCAGGACATTGAATTGAAGCTAGTAAATAGCCGATGCTTTCCTTCCGGTCTAGTGCAGTCAACCTATCAGTTGGCTCCTTGATTTTCCGGAGGGAGGCCCGATCCAAAAACGAGGGTGAGATGGCATCTCGTCCACGGTACTGTCGTCTAAATGACCACTTCTGGTCGGTTTCTGCCTGTCGCCAAGGCTGCAACCGACCCATAGCTGACATACCGTGTCGAACGCAATAACCCGTCGGGATGAATTACCCCCCAGATTGCACGCGCTCTATCGCTTCGAGAAGCTGGCCGTCGAAGTACTCGGTTTCATCTCGTTCCTGCTCTTTCATGCGACGCCTTGCCTCGACAAGCAGATGTTCGGTCGCGATGTTCTGATTCAAAAAAGTGGCAACCATAAGGTCATTCAAACTCTCTAGAGGTGTATCCCATGCCTCCTTGCAACGCTGCATTAGCCCTGTGTTGTCATCTCCACTCCATGGACCTAAAAGATTCGAGACTGTCAGGGGGGAGGTCATGAATATGCCTTTGAGAGAAGTTGAAGGGCGGGTAATTTCGCACGTTCGGGAGATCGATGAATAGTGAAATTGAATGTCCGCTCCTGGCCGATTCTGTTGAAAAACTCGGCTTCGGATTCCACGGCAGAAAAGTACGCGCCTGAGATTGAAATCTGTGTTTTGGGCAGAAGGTTCAGGACTCGGATTTCACGTAGCAGCGTGCAAAAGAGGTGTTTTCACCCATCAATATTCGAGCGTTTTGGGCAAGCCGACTTTTTCAACAGAATCGGCCGATTGCTGCCTGTTGAGATGGGCTGAAATCGCCCCCAGACTGCCATCGACGACTCAGCTTATGGCGTGCGTAGAATAGCGGCCTCCCCATTTTCAAAGGAATGATCCAGTGATCACTTGCCACGTCAGGTATGTAATCGATCCCTACCAGCTCCCGGCTTTCGAAAGCTATTCTCGCCATTGGATTCGTGTGGTGACCCGTATGGGAGGAAACCACCATGGCTACTTTCTACCAGCCGAAGGCGCCAACAACATCGCTTACTGTCTATTCAGCTTTTCCAGCCTGGCAGATTATGAGCAGTATCGTAGGGAGGTCGGAGTTGATCCGGAGTGTGTTCAATTGGTGACGCAGGCTACCGAGCAAAAATTCATCCTGAGCTATGAGCGCAGTTTCCTTCGTCCCATTCTGGATTGAGCTGACGTGTTTTCGGCCGCGCGCGGGCCACCAAAGAGGCGGCTTTTGGCTGATAGCAGTCATTTTCAGCCAAGGAAAAGTAGCCGTCGTCACTCCGGTGCCATCGGGACTGCGAGCGTAAGCTTGATGAACTCCTCGTTCTTGTCGATGGTGTCCAAGGCACCACGCAAATTGTAGGTGGGCATCAGCCGAGCCATGAGCCTCGACCCAGTTGGAACGCTCCAGGATGGCGGCTTCGAGAGCGAGTTGATTTTCGTTGATCTTGTAGGAGGGGAGAAGGTTTGAATTGTGGCATCGCTAATCCTCGGTTTTAAGGACAGCGTAGCATCGCGTTACATGAAGGATTTTTAACGATCGGCAGGACGCCGGAGGAGGGGGGGCAGCTGCTGAGTTCTGGAACACGTCAATAATAGTTATGGAACACATGCCCAACGGCGAGATTGCCGCCAAACCCCAGAAACGACAAAGCCCTGAATAATCAGGGCTTTGTCGTACATAAGATGGCGGAGGCGATGTCTTTTGTTTTGATGTTCATTGACGTCCATTAAGGTTCTATTGGGAGCGTAAAACAATCGCAAAAACAGTCAGTTATGACGAGTTTTGTCTTTTGTGTTCCGCCTACAACCACGAAAAGCCAGGGGCCAAGGTATGGGCTGGAGTATGGGCTGAGACTCATCTAGATTGAGTCATCATCCTTTAAATAGGAGGTGACTGATGGCATCACTGACGACAAAAACCGTAGAGAAGATAATCAGGGCCGGGTTGGCTGGAATGACCAACGATGGCGACGGCCTCTACTTGAAAGTCGGCCGTTCTGGTGGCGGCAGTTGGATCTTTCGCTACAAGATTGCCGGCAAGAGCCGAGACATGGGGCTGGGCGGGAGCCCCGAAGTAAGTCTCGCGAAAGCTCGTGAGAAAGCAGCAGAGGCCAGAAAACTGAGCAAGTCAGGCGTCGATCCGCTCACCCGTCGGGATGAGGAGTTGGAGCGGCAACGGCTGGAAAAAGAAACCGAGCGTTTAGCTCAGGCCACAGCCAAGGCCAAGGCAACCCCCTTCAAAGACGTTGCTCTCGACTATATCGCTGCCCACAGGGCGGGCTGGAAAAATGCCAAGCATGCTCAGCAGTGGGAGAACACTTTGGCTACCTATGCGTTCATGGTCATAGGCGAGCTTCCTACGCAAGAGGTAGGCGTTGAGCATGTGCTAACAATCCTCAAGCCGATTTGGACAGTAAAACCTGAAACTGCGAGCCGGTTGCGAAACCGAATCGAATTGGTCCTTGATGCAGCAAAGGCCAAAGGGCTGCGCGAGGGTGAAAACCCCGCTCGATGGCGAGGACACCTGGACAAGCTTTTGCCTCCCCGCCAAAAAGTGCGTGCTGTGAAGCATCACGCAGCCATCCCATGGATCGAACTTCCCTCCTTGGTGGTGGCTCTTGAGAAAGCAGAAGACCTGAGTTCCAAAGCCCTGCGTTTCACCATCCTGACTGCCTGCCGAACCAGTGAAGTGCTTGAGGCTACCTGGGCGGAGATTGATCTCGTGGCAGGGATATGGACTATTCCGGCGTCGCGAATGAAAGCAGGGAAAGAGCACCGGGTTCCTTTGTCACAAGCGGCATTGGATCTATTGATCGCACTGCCACGGGTTAAGGGGAACAATCATCTATTCCCTGGTGCTCGGAAAGGACGCCCGTTGAGCAATATGGCGATGTTGATGGTATTGCGGCGAATGAAACGCGGCGACCTTACGACTCACGGATTTCGTTCGACTTTTAGGGATTGGGCGAGTGAGGCCACCCATTATCCTCGAGAGGTTTGTGAGCAGGCACTGGCACATGCAGTAGAGAGTGCCGTTGAGGCGGCTTATCGCCGTGGAGACCTTTTCAGAAAGCGGCAAATGTTAATGGATCACTGGTCACGATATGTGTGTGGCAGACAGGAAGTACAAGGCAGTGGGATAGCTATCAATGAGGTAGAGCTTCTTACTAATCCCCGCTGATGTTGGTCGTTTGTTACTAGCATGGGGTGCTGGGGGGGGGAGAGTGTTCGAATCACTCTCGGCGTCGACCAGAGTCGCTTTGCCGAAAACCGGCGGGTGCAGCAGGGCTGCGTGTCAGTGAAACAAATTCAACATATCTACAAAGGTGGATGGCAAGGCGGCTTATCGTTTCGACATACGTATTCAGGGGGAGGGTGAAACGGTATTCTTCGATTTTTAAATCCGCTTCGCGCCGAGCCAGTGAGTTCAACGAGCGAAGCTGACTACCGCAAACCTGTGATTATGTTTTGTAGCGCATGCTCAAGGTGCACCGCGTCTTGTGTGGGTGGTATCACCAGAAGCACACTGGGTGACGATGCGCATCACCCAGTGTGTAGGCTCTTACAGAATATTCAGCGGGTAGCTGATGATCACTCGATGCTCATCACTGTCCCGTTGCGTGGACACTTCAGTGCGCAACGAAGCGTGGCGCAGGGCGATGCTCAGGTCTTTGAGCGGCCCTTGCTGGACCACATAACTCACGGTCAGGTTGCGCTCCCATTCGCTTTTGTCGCCGGTGGGAGTACGGATGTTGGAACCGCTTTCGTACATGCCCATGAAACTCAAACCCGGAACCCCGACCTTGGCGAAGTCATAGCCGTAGCGAACCTGCCAGGTGGTTTCGCCGGCGCGCTGGAACTTGCCGATCATCGACTCCGTCATGAAATAGGCGGTGGAGCCGTCACCCTGGTTCAGCCAGACCGCGTCGCTGTCGCCGCTGACTTGCTGCAGGCCGGCGGCGATGGTGTGGCCGTTCACCAGGTAGGTGAATTGCGCGCTGCTCAGGCGACTGTCGACTTTGCCTTTGGTGACGCCGTCGCCGTAGTAGCCAAACGTGTAGAAAGCCGGGTCATGACCGTTGGCGCCATCGGAGCGGTTGTCGAAGTGACGCAGGTCGGTGCGCAGGGTGCCGGGGCCGACCTGCCAATCGTATTTGAGGCCCAGAAAGTTCTGTTTGTAGAAGTCCTGCAGGTTGCCGTAGTAGTACTGCAAGGTCAGGTCTTTGGTCGCTTTGTAGTCCACGCCACCGTAATAGAACTTGTTGACGAACTCGCCCGTCTGCGCGTTGTTTGCACCGGGAATGGACATGCCCATCTGGTTGCTTGAGCCGCGACCTTTGACATGCTCCAGCTGGCCGAGGGTGAAGGTGAAGTTCTCCAGATCCTTGGACTGGATCTGCCCGCCATTGAAGGTTTGTTGCAGCATGCGGTCGGTGGACATTACCACCGGCAACATCGGGACCAGCGTGCCGTATTTCAGTTCAGTGTTGGAGAACTTCGCCTTGGCCGTCAGGCCCAGGCTGCCGAACTCATCCACGGCACGCCCGTCGCTGTCGGTCGGAAAGATGTTGCCGTTGAAGTTTTTGCTTTCGGGGTTGTAGTGCCGGCCCTTGCCGGAGTCCAGCCGGATACCGTACATGCCAATGGCGTCCACGCCGAAACCGACCGTGCCCTGGGTGTAGCCGGACTGAAAGTTGGCGATGAAACCCTGGCCCCATTCCTGGGTGTAGTTGGGGGCGGCGGCGCCGCTGCGGTTGTCGGCATTACTGAAAAAGTTGCGGGCCAGCACGCTGAGCTTGCTGTCTTCTACCAGGCCTGCGGCGTAACCCTGTTGAGCGATGATCAGGCCGCAAATGCCGGCCACTACTTTAGGTGCGCGATTGAAAAGCTCCATCGGAGTCATCCCCATGAGTTGTCGAATGTTGTGAGAGGCAGTCAAAAGCGGCAGTAAAGGTTTTTATTGTTTTTCAGGAGCAGCGGTGGCCGGCAAGACGTTCAGTCTCACGGGCGGCAAGCGGTACAGGATGAACAGTGCGAGCACGCCGATGCCGGCGCAGAGCAGCAGGCCGACGCCCACCGACTGGGCCAGTGCATCGCGGGCCAGGTTCAGCCATTGTGGGTGTTCGAGCAGTGCGGCGTCGGGGTGCAAAAGGATCTGCGGGTCGGCGTACAACGCCAGTCCGTCGGCGTGCCCTTGGGCGATAAAAAGTCGTTGCAGGTTGGCGCTGTAAAGCAGGTTGACCAGCACGCCCATCGAAGCGGTTCCGAGCAATCCGCCCACCAGGCGCAGCGATTGGGTCAGCGCGGTGGCGATCCCGAGGAACTGGCGCTCGGCGAGGGTTTGAGTGAATACCGTCAGGTTCAGCAGGATGAATCCCAAGCCAAGACCCGCCAGCAGGATTAAGCCGAGCAACACATTGAAGGAGGCGCTACGCCCGGCGAGAGCCAGGCAGAAACATGCCAGCAGCAGCGCCACAAAACCGCACAGCGGTAACAGGTTTGGATTACGCAAACGGGTCACGATGCGGCTGTTGACGATCGCCCCCAGGGTGATACTCAGTGCCAGTGGTGTGATCAACAGGCCGGCATCTTGCGGCGAGTAGCCATAGCTGCCCTGCAGCAACAGCGGTAGATAGAACAGCAGCGAAAACATGATCGCGCCGGCCGCCATCGACAGCAGAAACAGCAGGCGCATGCTCGGTAGTCGCAGCAATGCCGAGGGCAGCAATGCATGCGTGCAGCGATGTTCCCAAACGTACAGCGCGACAGTCGCCGCCACGCAGATCAAACCCAGCGCCGCACTCAGCATCAGGCTGGAATGCCCCAGCCATTCGACGAACAACTGCAGACTGCCCAATGCCAGGGCGATCAGCAGCGCGCCCGGCCAATCGAGGCTGATCTTTGTCAGTTGCTGCGGGCGGTAATAAGGCAGGTAGCGCCAGGCAAAAAACAGCGCCAGGCAACCCAGCGGCAGATTGAGATAGAACACCGAGCGCCAGCCAAACGCCCCCGTCAGGTAGCCACCCAGCCCGGGGCCGATGGCGTTGACCACACTGAACAGGGCGCTGAGCAGCATCTGCCAGCGCAGGCGTTGCCTGGTGTCGGGAAACAGTTCCGGAATGCAGGCGAATGCGGTGCCGATCAACATGCCGCCGCCGACGCCCTGCAAGGCGCGACCGATCACCAGCAACAGCATGTCACTGGCCAGTGCGCAGGCCAGTGAAGCCAAGGTGAAAATCAGGGTGGCGGCGATCACGAAGGGCTTGCGCCCATAGTAATCCCCCAGTCGACCAAAGATCGGGATGGTGACGATAGACGCCAGCATGTAGCCCGTGGCGACCCACGCGTAAAGTTCAAAGCCCTTGAGTTCGGCGACGATGCTTGGCAAGGCATTGCCGATCACCGTCTGGTCGAGTGCCGAGAGCATCAACACCAGCGAGATGCCCAGCATCGCCAGCAAGGCCTGTTTGAAACTCAGGGGAGGGAGGGTCGCCACGGCCATCGTCGGTCCTCAGCTCAACGCCGCAACGGCAGCAGCAATGCGCGAGCAACCTTCGTCGAGGGTCTTGATGTCGGTGGCAATCGACATCCGGAAGAACGGCGCCAGGCCATATGCGGTGCCTGCCACCACCGCCACACCCTGGCTTTCCAGCAGGTACATGACCACGTCGTAGTCGCTGTCCAGCTGCTTGCCCTGGGCCGTGGTTCTACCGAGCAAACCTGAGCAGTTCACATAGAGGTAGAACGCCCCGTCGGGCTTGCGGCAACTCAAGCCGTCAATGGCGTTGAGCAGTACCAGGCAGCGATCCCGGCGTTGCTGATAGACCGCCACGCTTTCCTTGACGAACGCCTGGTCGCCATTGAGCGCTTCGACGGCGGCGGCCTGGCTGACCGAACAGGCATTGCTGGTCGATTGCGATTGCAGGGTCGCCATGGCAGCGATCAGGTCGGCCGGGCCTGCGGCGTAGCCGATACGCCAGCCAGTCATGGCATAAGTCTTGGACACGCCGTTGACCACCAGGGTGCGCTCGGTCAACGCTGGTTCGATGGCGAGGATGTGCGGGTTGTCCAGGCCTTCGTAGCGGATGTGCTCGTAAATGTCGTCGGTCATCAGCAACACCTGCGGATAATCCAACAGCACATCGGCCAGGGCGCGCAGTTCGGCGGCGCTGTAGCTGGCGCCGGTCGGGTTGCTGGGCGAGTTGAGCAGCAGCCAGCGAGTGCGTTCGGTGATCGCGCCGCGCAGTTGCGCCGGGGTCAGCTTGAAGGCGTGTTCTTCCGGGCAGGCGAGTGTGACGGGGTCACCTTCGCAGGCCAGCACCATGTCGGGGTACGACACCCAGTACGGCGCCGGAATCAACACTTCCTCGCCCACGCCGAGGGTGGCGGCGAAGGCATTGAAGATCGCGCTCTTCGCACCGCTGGTGACCAGGATCTGATTCGTACCGTAGGTCAGGCCGTTTTCTCGGGCCAGCTTGGCGACGATGGCCTGGCGCAACTCCGGGGTGCCGGCATTTTGCGTGTAACGGGTTTCGCCGCGTTCGATGGCGGCGCTGGCCGCTTGCCGAATGTGCACCGGGGTATCGAAGTCCGGCTCGCCGACGACCAGATTGATGATGGACTTGCCTTGCCGGCGCAGTTCGTTCGCACGGTCGGATGCGGCGCTGCTGGGCGATGGTTTGATACGTTGCACACGGGCGGCGATGCGGGAGGCGGTCACGTGTCGTTCCTCGTTGATGACGTTGACGAGGCCCTACAGTACGAGTCGCTACCCTGGCCGCCATAAGACGAGATCGTTCTGGTCGGATAGGCATCGCTTATGGCTGGAACTGCACAGTGCTTGCACTAATACGGTGCGCCCAGGCCTGTATGCCCTTGGCGGGTATCAACGCCGACAGCAACGATCAAGCCATAGCAAAGGCTTATGGTTGAGCCTTGCAGTTCACCACGTGTGCAATGTTCGGGGCTGGCCTGGCTCTTGCTAAAGCTTGTGGGCAGCCCCCCTTTGTTGAGCAAGAGCATCGCCACCGTGAACCTGCGTCGTTTGAAGTATTTCGTGAAACTCGTCGATATCGGCAGCATGACCCAGGCCGCCGATGTGCTGCATGTCGCCCAACCGGCACTCAGTCAGCAACTGGCCACGCTGGAGGCGGAGTTGCAGCAACAATTGCTGATCCGCACCAAACGCGGCGTCACCCCGACCGAGGCGGGGAAGGTGCTCTATGGGCACGCGCAAATCATTCTGCGCCAATGCGAACAAGCTCAAAGTGACATCAACGCCACGGGGCAGGCCTTGTCCGGGCAAGTGTCGGTCGGGCTGGCGCCAGGCACCGCTGCATCGACGCTGTCCCTGCCGCTGTTGCGCAGGGTGCGCGAGCGTCATCCGGGCATTCTGCTGTACCTCAATGAAAACTTCGGCACCACCTTGAGCGAGTTGATCATGAATGGCCGGATGGACATGGCCGTGCTCTATGGCGGGCGTGAAGTCCATGGCTTGAGCTTCGTCTCGCTGCTGCGCGAGCACCTCTATCTGGTGAGTGCCGATCCGGCTGTCAGCGCTCTCGACGAGATCCCTCTGGCCGACCTGGCGGACATGGACATGCTCCTGCCGCGTCCCTACAACGTCATGCGTCGACTGGTGGATGAAGCCTTCCTGCGCATCGGCCTGAGTGCGCGGGTGGTGGCTGAAATCGAATCTTCGATCACCCTGACTGCTGCGGTCGCCGAGCACTTCGGTTCGACGATCCTGCCCGAGTCCTCGGCGCGGGTGATGGTCGCCGACACCTCGATGCACATGTGTCGCATTGTCGAGCCCGCGGTCGAGGCGCCGCTGGCGCTGTGTCTGTCCGGTCACCTGCCGCTGTCGGTGCCGGCGCAAGCGGTCAAGGCGATCCTGCTGGAACTGGTCGCCGAGATGCGCGGCAGCCTGATCTGAGTGGTCATAAGGACGGCTTATCACCCCAAAGCCAAAGCGTCTTGGTCGTCGTTCGGCGGGCTCGCTACATTGACCCCATCCACTTAAGACACGCTCGACAGGCAGGGGCCCACGCATGGATTCAGAACGCATCAAGGGGTTGATCGATTTGCTCGCCGAATCCGATCTGCTCGAACTGAGTCTGACCGAAGGTGACAGTACGGTTCGTCTTTTCAAGCAGGCCGGAAAGGTTTTGACCGCAGAGCCGTTGACCGGGCCATTGCCGGTATCGGCACCGCCGCCATCCACGGCAGATACCCCGACGGTGCAGGCCATCGAGGTCAAGGCCAGCCTGTACGGCGTACTGCATCTGACGCCCGCCGCAGGGGAAGCACCGTTTGTCACGGTCGGCGAGCAGGTCGAAGCCGGGCAGACCCTGGCGGTCATCGAGGCGATGAAAATGTTCCACCCGGTCAAGGCCAAAGCCGCCGGACGGATCGCCGCGATCCTCGCCCAGAGTGGCGCCGAAGTCGAAGCCGGTCAGTCGTTGTTCCGTCTCGACTGATCCCAAAGCCCATCCTCTTTCAGGTGAATTCAATGTTCGACAAAGTGCTGATCGCCAACCGTGGCGAAATCGCCCTGCGCATTCAGCGTGCCTGCCGTGGCCTGGGGATACAGACCGTGGTCGTGCACTCCGAGGCCGATCGCTACGCCCAGTACGTGCAAAACGCCGATCAGGCCCTGTGCATCGGGCCGGCGTCTCCCGGCCAGAGTTATTTGAACCAGGCTGCACTGCTGTTCGCGGCCAAGGTCAGCGGTGCTCAGGCGATCCATCCGGGTTATGGCTTTCTGTCGGAGAATGCCGGGTTTGCCGAACGCATCGAAGCCGCCGGCCTGACCTTTATCGGGCCGAGCGCCGAATGCATTCGCACCATGGGTGACAAGGTCGCCGCCAAACGGGCGATGCGCGAAGCCGGCGTACCGTGCGTGCCGGGTCCGGATTCGGTGATGCCCACCGATGATGAAAGCATCCAGGCCATCGCACGTGAAATCGGTTATCCGGTGATCGTCAAGGCCGCTGGCGGCGGTGGTGGTCGTGGCATGCGCGTGGTGAAAGAGGAGGGTGAACTGCTCGATGCCATCGCGCTGACCCGTGAAGAAGCACGGCTGGCCTTTGGTAATCCGGAGCTCTACATCGAGAAGTTTCTCGGTCATCCGCGGCACGTGGAAATACAGGTGTTGTGCGATGCCCATGGCCATGCGATCTGGCTGGGTTGCCGCGATTGCTCCTTGCAACGTCGGCACCAGAAAGTCCTGGAAGAAGCGCCGGCGCCTGGTATCGACCCGGAACTGATTGCCAAAGTCGGCGAGCGCTGTGCCGCTGCTTGCCGGCAGATCGGCTATCGCGGCGTCGGCACCTTCGAGTTTCTGTATGAGGACGGTGAGTTCTTCTTCATCGAGATGAACACCCGGCTGCAAGTCGAACACCCGGTGACGGAGATGACCACCGGCATCGACATCGTCCAGCAGCAACTGCGCATGGCCCGGGGCGAAGTGCTAGAGCTGCGCCAGCAAGACGTGCAGCTCAATGGGCACTCGCTGGAATGCCGGATCAACGCCGAAGACCCGATCACGTTCATGCCGACCCCGGGGCTGATTCAGCGCTGGGAAGTCCCCGGGGGCTTTGGTGTGCGGGTCGATTCTCATGTCACCACCGGCTATCGGGTGCCGCCTTATTACGACTCGATGGTGGCCAAGGTCATCACCCACGGCGCGACACGCGATGAGGCCATGGCCCGGATGCGCCTGGCCCTGAGTGAAATGTACGTGGAAGGCATCTCGACCAATATCCCGCTGCACCGCGACATTCTCGACGACCCGGCGTTCTGCAGCGGTGGCGTGGACATTCACCACCTGGAGCGCTGGTTGCAACAACGGAGTCCGACATGAGTACTGCTTCTGTATCGCTGCGTCCGCACATCAGCCTGCTGGGGTCCACGGCTTTGCTGTTCGAAGCCCCCGGCGAGCTGGATCTGGCGCCGCAACAACGCATTTGGAGCCTGGCTTTGCAGGCTGGGCAATGGGCCGACATACACGAAGCGGTCCCTGGCATGAACAACCTGATGCTGACCTTCACCAAGCCGCCGCGCGACCTCAACGGATTGTGCGAGCGATTGCTTGAGGCCTGGGAGCAGAGTCAACCGCTGCCGCTCGAAGGGCGCATTGTCGAGTTGCCGGTGGTGTATGGCGGTGAGTTCGGTCCGCACATGGCTGATGTGGTGGCGCACACCGGGCTGGATATCGACACCATCGCCAACCTGCATTGCGAACCGTTGTATCCGGTGTACGCCTTGGGCAGCCATCCCGGTTACTGCTACCTCGGCGGCATGGACCCGCGTCTGGCCACGCCACGGAGGCAGGTGCCGGTGATCAGTATTGCCGCTGGCTCCGTGTCGATCGGTGGGGTGCAGACCGGTGTTTCGGCATCGGCCGGTCCCAGCGGCTGGAACACCATTGGCCGCACCGAAATGTCATTTTTTGACCCGACCCAAAACCCTCCGGCCATGCTGCGGCCGGGCGATATGTTGCGCTTGCGCATCGAGAGGATCATTCGATGATCGAGATTTTATCGGCCACCGCCCTGGCCACCGTGCAGGACTTCGGCCGCTTCGGCAGCCTCGGTTACGGGGTGGGAACCTCCGGCGCGATGGACCATCTGGCGCTGGCGTTGGGCAACCTGTTGTTGGGCAATCCCGAGGACGCGGCGGCGATCGAAATTCCGCTGTTTCCATTCGAGGTGCGGTTTGTTCAGGACTGTGCTTTTGCAGTGACTGGCGCGGCCAGTGAAGCCTCCCTCGACGGTCAGCTACTGCCACCGTTCTGGGTGGCCCAGGCCAGGGAAGGCCAGGTGCTCAGCCTTGGTTATCCGACCTCCGGTAGTCGTGCCTATCTGTGCCTGGCCGGTGGTATCGATGTGCCGCAGGTGCTTGGCTCGCGTAGCACTCAACTGCGTGGTGAGTTCGGTGGCTTGCAAGGACGAGCCTTGCAGCAGGGTGACCGGATCTCGGCATTGCGTGCGGGAATGAGTGTGCTGCCCACTGATTTCGGGGTGGTGTCGCCGAGCCAGGCGTTGCCATTGCAACGCGATGGGCTGCCGGCCATGCGCGTCCTTCCAGCGGCTGAGTATGAGTGCTTTCGGGAGGATTCCCGTGCGGCATTCTGGGCTGGCGAGTGGAAGGTCACTACCCAGAGCAACCGTTACGGCTACCGGCTCGAAGGTGCGCCGATCTTGCCCAAGGCCGCCATGGAAATCCGTTCCCACGGCATCGTTCCCGGGGTGATTCAGGTGCCCCACGGTGGGCAACCGATCATCCAGATGCGCGACGCGCAACCCAGTGGCGGTTATCCGAAATTCGGCACAGTGATCGAGGCAGACCTGTGGCGCCTGGGTCAGGCACCGATCGGTAGCAAAGTGCGGTTTATCGAGTGCAGCTACAGCGAAGCCGTCGCGGCCCTGGAAGACAATCAGCGCTATCTCGAGGAGGTTCGACGTCTGGTCGAGCTTCACGGGCTGGCCTCGCGTTAAGGACATTCGAACATGACAAATCAGGAAATCCGCCAGTTGGCGGTGTGGCTCAAGGAGACCCACCTGGCTGGCGCGGAAATACGTCGTCCGGGGCTGCACCTGGTGCTCAAGCGCAGTACCGACGAAGTCGTCGTACCGGCTCGAGTCGCGGTGCCCGTGGCACCAAGCGTAATCGATGAACAGCTATTGAAGACCCCAGGCCTTGGCCGGTTGCTGTTGACGCACCCCGAGCAGAGCGACGTGCTGGCATCGGTCGGCAGTCGGGTGGAACAAGGGCAGCTGATTGCCCTGCTGCAAGTCGGCGACCTGCTGCTGCCAGTCCGCAGCCACAGGGCCGGGCGGGTGACGGCGGTGCTGGTGCCTTGCGGCACGACGGTGGGTTATGGCGAGGCGTTCATGCGCCTGGATGCGGCATGAACGGGCGAGGAGAACAGTGATGAAAATTGATTTGAACGCTGATCTGGGCGAGGGCTTCGGTCCGTGGCGCATGGGCGAGGATGAGGCGTTGATGAGCCTGATCTCCTCGGCGAACGTGGCGTGCGGTTTCCATGCCGGCGATCCGCTGATCATGGACAACACCGTACGCCTGGCCAAAGCCGGTGGCATCGATCTGGGCGCTCATGTGGGCTTCCCCGACTTGATGGGTTTCGGTCGGCGGCAGATGAACATCGAACTCAAGGAGCTCGCGACTTATGTGGTCTATCAGCTCGGCGCGCTGGCGGGGATGGCGGCGGTCAATGGTCACCGCATGACCCACATGAGCTTTCACGGCGCGCTGGGCAACATGGTCGCGGCCGACGCGGCACTGGCTGAGCCATTGGTGTATGCGGTGGCGGTGTTCGATCCGACGCTGATCATCAGCTCGTCGAGCAGTCGTGCCATCGAAAACGCTGCTGAAAAATGCGGACTGCGGGTCGCCACGACGTTTCTCGCCGACCGCGCCTACGACGATGACTGCCTGCTGGTGCCGCGCAAGGTTCCAGGCTCGGTCATCAAGGAACCGACGGCCGTGCTGCAGCGGGTTCGGCAGTTGCTGGAGGAGGGCACGGTGACCAGTCTCAATGGCAAGCGCATTGCCGTGCCGGCGCACTCGATCCTGTTGCATGGCGACACGCCCGGTGCAGTGGAACTGGCACGCACGATCCGTCGTGAAATCGAGTTGGCCGGCGGCTGTATCACACCGATTTCGCAGCTGCTGGCGTAACGCTCGCACGGTCATAAGCAGGGCTTATTGCCACACAGTCATTCCGTCTTGGTCCAGCGCTTCAGGGCTGGATAGAGTCGAAGCCATTGCGATCACCCGAGTGATCCGCACACGTAATACGAGGACAGCTTCATGCCATTTTCAGATTACAAAACCGCGCTGGTGACCGGCGCCTCTTCCGGGATTGGCGCTGCAGTCGTCGAGCGTCTCTGTCAGGAAGGCGTGCAGGTGCATGCCTTGGCCCGCAGCGCCGACAAGCTGCAGGAACTGGCCGCTAAAACCGGCTGTATCGCTCATGCCATCGATGTCACCGACCTGGCCGGGCTGACGCGTCTGTTCGAAACACAGCCGTTCGATATTTTGGTGAACAACGCCGGTGTCGACAAACCGGGCTCGATTCTCAAGGCTGACGCCGAAGGCATCGACTTGCTGATCGACGTCAATTTGCGTGCGGTATTGCACCTGGCGCGTCTGGCGTTGCCGGGGATGGTCGAGCGCGATTGCGGCCACATCATCAACATCAGTTCGATTGCCGCGGCGTACAACTTCGGTGGCAACTCGACTTATCACGCGACCAAAGCGGCGGTGAGCATGCTGTCGCGACAGTTGCGCATCGATTCCTTCGGCAAGCGGGTACGGGTCACCGAGATTTGTCCGGGGCGAGTGGCCACCGACATCTTCGCCCACGTCCACGGTGACTCCGAAGAAACCTACAAGCGCTTTGTCGAAGGGTTCGAACTGCCTCAGGCCAAGGACATTGCCGACGCCATTGCGTTTGCCATTGCTGCACCGATTGCGGTCAACGTCGGGCACATGGAAATCACCCCGACCCTGCAAGTGCCCGGCGGCCTTTCCACCGCCCGTCCGCAGGATTACCAGGGCTGAGTTCTCCCGCACGAAACGCTACAGAAGAACGGATCGATCCGTCATTGCTGCACCCACACCAAGCTTGTGCTTGGTGACTTGTTCCTGCCCTTAGCCCAATGCGGATAGGGATTAACCATGAAGCATGACTTCGATTTGGCCGCGGTTCTGCAAGGCGAATATGCCGAGCTGATCGTCAAGGGCATCGAAATAACTCTACAGCTGGCGCTGTTCGCCTGGCTGCTGGCAATGGCACTGGCGCTGTTGCTGGTGACCGTGCGCCTGACCGGCAACAAGTATGCCGACCGACTGGTGGCCGGTTACGTGTCTTACCACCGCAACGTGCCGACACTGGTGCAATTGATGCTCTGGTATTTCGGTGTGCCGACCTTGCTCAGCGAGTCCACGCAACTGTGGCTGGCGAACTACAGCACTGAATACCTGTTCTCGGTGATTGCCCTGGGGCTGTGTCAGGCGGCGTATTTCTGTGAAGACATCCGCAGTGGCCTGCGCGCCATTCCGGCCGGGCAGACTGAAGCCTCCAGGGCACTCGGGTTGGGTTATGTGCGCTCGATGCGTTACGTGATCCTGCCGCAAGGCGTGCGCAATTGCCTGCCGTCCTTGATCAACCACACCGTGCTGTTGTTCAAGAACACCAGCCTGGCCATGGCCATCGGCGTGGTGGAACTGACGTACGCCACCCGCGAGGTCGAGAACTACACCTTTCGCACGTTCGAGTCTTACCTGGTCGCCACGGTGTTCTACCTGGTCTTTTCATTACTGTTGATGGGGCTCGGCGCGCTGTTGGCGCGACGCTTTAACAAAGCGCTGGCGAGGTAGACGACGATGTTCGATATCTTTTCGATTGTGCAGCAGAACTGGACCTTGTTCCTGATCGGCCAGTACCCGCACGGCCCTTTGGGCGGGTTGGCGAGTACGTTGATTCTCGCGGCGCTCGCGCTGTTGCTGGCATTCCCTTTCGGCTTGCTGCTGGCGTTGGCGCGGGTTTCGCCGTGGACCGGGCTGCGTTGGGCCGCCACGGTCTGGGTGTATGTGCTGCGGGGCATCCCGCTGCTGATGGTGATCTTCTGGACCTACTTCCTGGTGCCGTTGCTGATCGGCCATAACATCACCGGGTTCGTGACCATGCTCTGTACGCTGGTGATCTACCAGAGCGCCTACCTGTGCGAAATCATTCGCGGCGGTATCCAGGCGCTGCCGGCGGGGCAGTACGAAGCGTCCCGGGCGCTGGGCCTTGGTTACCTGCGCACGACGATCTGGGTGATCTTGCCGCAAGCGTTGTACAACGCGCTACCCAGCCTGATCAGCCAGTTCATCTCGATCGTCAAGGAAACCTCCCTGGGTTATGTGATCAACGTCCAGGAAGTGACCTTCGCCGCCAACCAGGTCAACAACCAACTGCTGACCAAACCGTTCCAGGTGTTTTTCATCCTGGCGATCATCTACTACCTGCTCTGTTTCGGCCTGACCCATCTGGCCGGCTGGGTGGAGCGCCGTATCGCTCGCAAGCGTCTGGGTAATGGCGGTCAGGCCGTGGCGGCCGACCCCTTGCTGGCCATCGATAATTGAAGAGGGTTGCGTCCATGCATCCAATGATCATGTTTTCGAACATCAATAAATGGTACGGCGAGTACCACGCGCTGACCGACATCACTGCTGAGGTGAAGCCCGGAGAAGTGGTGGTTCTGTGCGGCCCGTCGGGGTCCGGCAAGTCGACGTTGATCCGTACGGTCAATCGTCTGGAAGACATCCAGAAAGGCCAGATTCTGTTCGACGGCCAGGACGTGCACGGCACTGATGCTCACATCAATCGGCTGCGCAGCCGTGTAGGTTTCGTGTTCCAGAGTTTCAACCTCTTTCCGCACCTGTCGGTGTTGGAAAACATCACGCTGGCACCGACCAAAATCCGCAGCCTGAAAGGCTCGGCGGCGAAGCAACAAGCCATGCAGTTGCTTGATCGGGTTGGGCTGGCACACAAGGCCGGCGCCTATCCGGCACAGTTGTCCGGCGGTCAGCAACAACGGGTGGCGATTGCCCGGGCACTGGCGATGGAGCCGCCGGTGATGTTGTTCGACGAACCCACCAGTGCCCTCGACCCGGAAATGGTCGGTGAAGTGCTGAACGTCATGAAGAGTTTGGCCAAGGATGGAATGACCATGATGTGCGTGACCCACGAGATGAATTTCGCCCGTGAAGTCGCTGACACCATCTGGTTCATGGACGCGGGTCAGATTCTGGAAAAGAGCACGCCCGAGAGCTTTTTCAATCAGCCCTCGCACCCGCGAGCACAACGTTTTATTGCCGATCTGCGCGCCCATTGAGCCGCAGTGATTTTGCTCCCTCTGCCATACGACTTTCCAATCCCAGGAGTTTTTCCATGCGTATGAAGCATCTGTTTGTCACGCTGGCGTTAGGTCCTCTGGCTGTTGCGGTGGCGCAGGCCGATCAATTGAGCGACATCATGGCCAAGAAATCGTTGAGCTGTGGTGTGTACGCCGACGTGCCGCCATTTTCCGCCCCGGACCCGAAAACCCGTGAGCTGGTGGGTATGGACGTCGACCTGTGTAAGGCCCTGGCCAAGACCATGGGCGTCGCATTGGAGCTCAAACCGCTGTCTGTCGAAGCACGGATTCCTGAAGTGAAAATGGGCCGAGTCGATGTGATCTTCGCCAACCTGGCCTACACAAAAACGCGGGCTGAACAGATCCAGTTCAGCGATCCGTACTACATCGCCAAGGAAACCCTTGTGGTGCGCGCGGCCCACGCCGATCAACCGAAGAGCTACTTCAAGGACAAGCGCATCAGCTCCACCAAAGGCTCGACCTCCGAGCAGTCGATCCGCATTGCCGGGGCCACACCGGTGACGTTCCAGGACACCGGTTCGGCCTACATGGCCTTGCAGCAGAACAAGGTCGTGGGCCTGGTGACCAACACCATGACCGCCCTGAAACTGGTCAATCAGGCCAAGGCCAGCGGCGTCGAATTGGCGCTCGCCAAGGAGCCGATGGCGCTCGAGCCAATTGGCGCGGGCATGCGCAGGGATGAGCCGGCGTTCCTCGCCAAGGTCAACGAGTCATTGGCGACCATGGAAAAAGCCGGGGAGATCGACGCGATCTGGGATCGCTGGATCGGCCCGAACACCGAGTACAAAATGGTTCGCGAGGACAAAGTGCAGAGCCTCAGCAGCTTGAAGTTCGATCCTTTGCCTTGAACCGATACACCGTCATTGCCGAGCAATGATGGAAGAAGCCCGGCGAGTGTTCCAGCGTCGGGCTTCTTCACGTGTGTGGGCTGTTGGCTTGCTATAAGGTGGCGTCCGTATGTCAGCTCAGGCCGAGAAAAAACTTAACGCCGTGTCCGGGATTAGTTGACTACTACAAACCAGTTCTAAAACGTTTTACACCGCCTGGACCTATATACGGACACTGGAACTGCGGAGCGACGTTTTCGTTCTATCCAACCTTCATCTGTCGGCCGTGCAGCGCGTCCCGATCAAGGGTTAAGAAATTCCTGATAGTTGGCCTTGGTGATCAGCCGATAGGGAATGGTCAACTGTGCTGTATAGGGTTCTTTCCTGATCATCTTCAGTGCCAGATCAATGGACCCGCTGGCCTGGCCCTTATTGTCCTGATAGACAGTCACCAACAGTTGATCCTTCTTGATCGCGTCCAGGCCGGCGGGGCCACCGTCGCTGCCACCGACCAGAATATCCTTGCCCGAGCGCATGCCGGCCTGGTTGATGGCCATCGCTGCGCCAATGGCCATTTCATCGGCGTTGGCGGCCACCGCATCGATTTTTTTGCCTGAGAGAATCCAGTTGTTCATCAGGTCCATGGCCTTGCTGCGCTGCCACTCGGCGCTCTGTTCTTCGACCACGTGGATGTCCGGATAGCTTTTGAGCACTTCCTTCACCCCTTGGGTGCGGTTGTGGGTGGCATTGTTGGAGAGCAGGCCGAGCATGATCGCCAGATTGCCCTTACCACCCATTTTTTCCGCCAGGTAGCGCATTTGCATTTCGCCGGCCTTTATCTCGTCCGAACCCACATAGCCGACGCCCGGCGGCAGTTCGGCCTGGTCGGGACGGCGGTTGACGTAGACCAGCGGGACGCTGGCCTTGCGCGCGTCGTCAGTTATCTTTTGCGTGGCGGCGGTATCCACCGGGTTGACGATGATCGCGTCCATGCCTTGGGCGGTGAAGTTCTGCACTTGGTTGAACTGGCGCACCACATCGCCCTGAGCGTCTTCGAATTGCAGGGTCACGCCCGGGAGTACCTTGGCATGGGCGGCCATGTAGTCGCGCATCTGCGCAAGGAACACATCGTCCACTTGGGCAATGCTGACGCCGATGCGGATATCGGCCAGTGCCAAGGGCGCGAAGACGGTGGCAAAGAGGAAGGTCAGGAGTCGTTTTTTCATGGTTTCAGTCCGGTTTTGTTGTTGTTTTTGAATCGTCTGGAAACACAGGTCATGCCCGGCGCTTGGCGCTCATCTGCGCGACACACTCGGCAAAGGTCGCGTAGGGCCAGCGTTCCGTTAGCGCCTGCAGCATCAACTGCTGCCCGGTCTGCGGGGCCAGGCCATGCAGGGGCGGGTCGGTATCGAGGTTGGTTGGAAATGCGTAGCCGTCGGCGGTGCAGGCGATCACCGCGTTCAGCCCTTGTGCATCCAGCACCTTGTCGGCCAGGCGCTGCAGCAGGCAGGGGTAGAGCGCCAGCATCATGCATTCGCGGTCCACTGTTTCCATGGGCTTGCCGAATGCCGAGGAGATTTGCAGCAGGTTGGCCATGCGCTGGCGATCCGGTGTGTGATTGGTGCCGGCGGCGTGAAACAGCGCCGGGTTGAAGAACAGCAGATCGCCCTTATTCAATGGCAGCTGAACTGCGTGATGCTGGAAGTAGTCGATGAACTCCAGACGGCGCCAGGCCAGGTAACCCAGTGCGTATTGCTGGGAAAACGGCAACAGCAAGGTCGGTCCAGTTTCCAGCGGCATATCGGAGTGGGCTACGGCCCCTTGCAAAGTCAGGTACTGCGACAACGCATGCAGGGGCAACGGGAAGCGCTCGACCACGTCCTCTGTCTGGAAACCCAAGTGATAGTCACGATGGGGCTTTTGCGCCTGGCCGCCCGGGTACACCACGTTGACCTGTGCCGTGACTTGAAAGCCGGGTCCCAGCCAGGATTCGGCAATCAGCCCCAGTAGCGGGTTGGCGTAGTACTCGACAAAAGACGACGGCGATTGCAGTGCCGCCTTTTGCAACGAATTCCAGATGCGCCCGTTGGTGCCGGCCTTGGCGAAGTGATCGGCGGTGAGGCCCTGGGCGGCTTCCCTGGCGAAGATGGCTTCGAACACCTGACTGTGGCGATCGACCACGTCCAGGTCTGCATAACCCTGGCGCACGACCATGACCCCGGGGCCGTCGCGAAACAGTCGGTGCAACTCGCTCTGCACCTCCACGCGATGTCCATCGCGCAAGGTCTGCGCGTGATAGATCGGCACATTGTTTTGCACGTCGCTGCAGTGGGGATAGTCCTCGGCATTGGCCTGTTGTTCGCAGAGTCGGGCGAAGTCCTGCAGCTGCACTGAATCGGCACGCACAAATGCGGACAGCGGCTGGTTCATAGCGCGTCTCCCGTCAGGCTCAGCGGGCTGCCAGGGCGTGGGGCAGTGTCGTCGCCGCAGCCGATCACGCCTTGCTCCAGGTCGATGACCGTGCCGGTCATCATTCCCGATTCGCGCGACAGCAGGAACGCAACGCTCTGCGCCACTTCCTCGGGTTTGAGCAGGCGACCAAACGGTTGCGCACGCTCGACCGTCGCCAGCCAGCCATCCTCGGCACCATGGTAGCGGCGCTGGATCTCATCTTCATGGGGCGTGTCCATCCAGCCGATGTTCAAACCGTTGACCCGAATGCGGTTGTGCAGGGCGCTGAAGGCCACGTTTTTAGTCAGGATCGCCAAGGCGCCCTTGGACGCCGAGTAGGCGGTCAGATACGCCGGCCCACCGTGGCTGACGATGCTTTGGATGTTGACGATGGCGCCTTCCACACCTTGGCTGATCATCAGCTTCAACGCTTCCTGCATGAGGAAGAACGGTGCGCGCACGTTGACCGCGAACAGGCGATCGAACAGTTCAGGGGATGTGTCGAGGATGCTGCCGCGATCCGACATGCCAGCGCAGTTGACCAGGCCATGAAGGGTGCCGAAGCGGGTGCGGGCGGCCTTGATCACCGCACGGCAATCCTCGACGCGTTCCAGGTCGACCTCGACGAAAAATGCCTGGCAATCGAGTTCAGCCAACTGGCGGACCTGGGCCTGGCCCTGGTCAGCGCGGCGCCCGCAAATGATCAGGCCGGCGGCGCCCCGGCGCGCCAGGGTGTGGGCCACCGCCGCACCGAGGCCCTGGGTACTGCCGGTAACGACGAAGTACTTACCACTTAACGAGATGCTGAGGTCGGTTTGAGACATGGGTTTCTCCTGGCTTTTTGTTGTTATGAGCGCTGTTGTCCGTGCGTAGGCTCGACGCCTGGCGAAACTGAGCCTAGCATTAGCCTCACCTCAGTAATGCTCAAAAGAGCCTCAAAAAAACCTCAGGCTCAGAACGATGCTCGAACGTGCCAAACACTTTTCCATCAAGCAGCTCGCCAGCCAGGCGGGGGTCAGCAAGGCGACTGTCGATCGCGTCCTGCATCAGCGCGGCAGCGTGCATTACCAGACCCGCCGTCGCATCGAGCAGGCCCTCGACGAGTTGGAGGACCAGGAAAAAAATGGCCTGGCGGCCGGGCGTACCGTTCATGTCGACGTGATCATGCATACACCGCAGCGCTTCAGCGCGGCAGTGCAGGCGGCGATGACCGCGCAATTGAGCAGCCTGGCGCCGTTTCGCATCGCGCCGCGGTTTCACTTGTTTGAAGACATCGAGCCACAGGCCATGCACGACCAGTTACTGCGCTGCATAAGTACCGGCAGTCAGGGCGTGGTGCTCAAGGCCGCCGACGAGCCGGCGGTGAACCTGGCGATCAAGCAACTGGCCGCGGCTGGCATTCCGGTGGTCACGCTGGTCACTGACCTGCCGCACAGCGAGCGTATCGGCTATGTCGGCATGGACAATCGCACGGCCGGGCAGACCGCCGCCTACCTGCTGTCGCGATGGCTGGCGCCACAGCCGCAGGACGTCGCCGTGGTCATCGGTAGCGAGCTGTTTCGCGGTGAAGAAGAGCGGGAGATGGGCTTTCGCATGTGGCTGCGCAGCCGTGCCGCGCATTTGCGGGTGCTCGACATCAGCGGTGGCTACGGGGTTTACGAGCGCACCTTCGAGCGCGTGATCGAGGCGCTGAAACAGCACCCCGAGCTCAAGGCGGTCTATAGCGTGGGCGGGGGCAACCGGGCGATTGTCGACGCGTTCGCCGCACTGGATCGACCGCTTGAGGTGTTTATCGGCCACGATCTGGACGAGGAAAACCGCCAACTGCTGGCCGAGGAAAAAATCGCCGCGATCATCGATCACAACCTGCAGATCGATGCTCGCCACGTGTTCTTGCATATCCTGCAATTCCATCGCCTGTGGAAGGCCGGACCAATTGCGTCGTCGCAAGTGCAGATTGTCACGCCGTTCAATCTGCCTTACTGACTCATCTGTTTTAAGCCGGGCGAACACCTTCGTACGCATCTTGCAGCAGCTGCCGGATGGCCTTTGCTTCAATCGGCCGTGGGTTCCAGTAGGGGTTGGACAAGGCAATGTCCGTCGCCCGATCCAGGTCGGCCTCGGTCAAGCCCAGGTCCTTCAGCCGGGTCGGAGCGCCCAGTGAGCTAGACAGGTCGAACAGTGCCGCCGCCGGGCTGCAATCCTCAACGTTCAACGCTCGGCAGATGCGCGACAAGGCTGGAGCGGCAGACTGGTTGTAGGCAATCGCGTGCGGCAGCACGATGGTATGGGTTTGTGCATGGGGCAAGTTGAAACTGCCGCCCAAGGTGTGGCAAAGCTTGTGATGCAACGCCATGCCGACGTTGCCGAGCACGGTACCGCAGAGCCAGGCGCCATACAGGCAGTCATCGCGGGCATCAAGATCGCTTGGATTGTGACGGATGGTTTTCATGCCGGCGGCGAGCGCCCGAATGCCTTCCTCGGCCATCAGCGACATCACCGGATTTCCGTCCTGGGCATACAAGCCTTCAGCGGCGTGGGCAATGGCGTTCATGCCGCTGGTGATGGACATGTCGACGGGCAGACTGACGGTAAGCTCCGAGTCGTAGATCACGGTTTTGGGCAGCACGCGCGGATCTTTGCCGGTGCGCTTGAGGCCATTTTCGGTCAGGCCGAATACTGGCGTCATCTCAGATCCGGCATAGGTGGTCGGGATCGCCAGGATAGGCAGCCCCGAGTCCATCGCAATGGCCTTGCCGAGTCCTGTGGTTGAGCCGCCGCCAATCGCCACCGCGCAATCCGCGCCCAACTTGCGTGCCAGTTCGCGGGCTTCCCGGGCCGTTTCGATGGGCACGTGCATGACGGCCTTGTCGAAAATGTCCGCTGCACGGTTGCCGAGTAATTGGGCAATATTTTCGGCTTGGGCGCGTTGTTCTGGCGTGCAGAGAACTAGCGCACGCTTGGCACCCAGTCGATCGATTTCTGCTTCCAACTGTTGCAGCGAACCTTGGCCGAAGATGACGCGCGATGGTTGGCCGTTATAAATAAAGGGGGACGTGGACATACGTCTATTCTCCGCAAGCAGGTAGGGATGATGAACGGGTGGCGATAGGGGTCGGTTGATAGGCAAACAATTGCCAATTCATTCCTGTCCTCAGCCAGACATTTAACGTTCGGTTCTGGATTGTTTTAGCCACGCCATGGGAAGTGATATCGGCAACCATTTCGCCAAAGACCATGGCGGTGTCTCCTGATTGGTGGACCTTATGAACAACGTGTTGAATGCGGTGATAGATAGAAAGTCCATCACGCAAGTTCTTCATAAAGCTGTCACGGTTATCCACTTTGCCACTGGAGTGGACATAGCTGAGTTCGGGATGAAGTAGACGCTGAATGCTTTCGACGTCATTTCGTTGCATCGCCTGATAGCGTTGCTCTTCCAGCGCTGAAATCAACGCAATGATGGACGGCTCGTTGCTCATGGGGCTCTCGCGATTGGAGCTGGCAAGGTGATGGACGACTACGCCTTCGCCAGGAAGAAATCGAATTCCAGGGTGTAAAACAGATCGCTACTGACCGTCCCGTCCGGTGTTTCGCCGGGAGGCTGTTGCGTCCAGTGGGTGATCAGTGAAGGACGCACGCCGAACACAGCGTCGGAATCAAGGTAGGGATCACCTTCGCGGAAAACCTGGGTGACTAACCGTTTGTAACCGGGGGCACTGATCACGAACTCCAGGTGCGCCGGGCGCCAGGCATGGCGATTGAGCGCGGTGAGCATCGTGCCGACAGGACCGTCATGGAGTACGCGGTGGCTTTGCGGTACGACGGTGGAAAAAAAGTACCGGCCGAGTGGGTCGGCTTGTAGTAAGGCGCGGTCGGTATCGTTCACCTCAGGATTCTCCAAGTCGTCACCTGACTGGCCGACCTGTATGGCCGCGCAGGGCACTGGATTGCCTTTGGCGTCACGAACGGTGCCACGCATGTAGCCTTTGGCTCCGTGGAGTCCGCCGCTGATGTCGGCGCCCAGGTCATACACCGTGGTGTTGTGAATCTGTGGCACGTCGAAGGCTGTCGCCTCAGTGCAACCCGACGGCTTCCTGTCATTCTGAGCCAGGACCAGAGTCGACAGACCCAACGTGTGTGACAGGAGCACAAACTCCTGGCGATCAGACGAGCAGGCTTTGCCCACTTGTTCGAGAAAATCAACGCCGCTTCGCCACTCTTCTTCTGTCAGTTTGATATCGCGAGCGAAGGCATGAAGATGTTGTACGAGGCTGGTCATTACCTCGCACAAGCGCGCATCAGCGGTGCTGCTATTACGCGCCAATACGGCTTGTGTAATGGTCGCTTCGTCCAGATTTCGCATCTTGACTCCTTGGTTTTCTAAGGCCCGAAGCACGCTTGCGATAGGCGAGATACGTCTTGGGCCGCTCTTTTCAGGTCATAGCGCTGCACGTTATAGTTCCGCACAGCGTTGAAAAAGTCCGTCTACGAAATTCTTTATTTCATATATGAAAAAATAAAAACGGAGCACTGAATGGACCGGCTGACCGAACTGGAACTTTTTGTAACGACGGCAGAAGTCGGTACCTTGACCAAGGCGGCGGAAATACTCGGGCTGTCGAATGCTGCTGCCAGCCGGCACTTGGTGGCATTGGAGCAACGCCTCAATGTCAGGTTGATTGACCGCAATACGCGGCGCTTGGCCCTGACTAACTCCGGTCATCAATTTTATGCGAGTTGCAAAAGCCTGCTCGGCGAGTTGAAGGAAGCCGAGGCTTCGCTCAGCGAATCGCTGGTGCAGCCGGTAGGCACCCTGACGATTACCTCTTCAATCTCGTTTTGCATGCTGCATATCGCGCCGCTGATCCCGGCGTTCCGCAAGAAATACCCGCACATCACGGTCAAAGTGCTGGGTGAAAACCGCTATTACGACATTATCGACAGCGAAATCGATTTGGCGATCAGGACCAAGGAATACGAGCCGGATTCCAACATCACCATTCGCCGACTCGCCGAAACGCGTCGGGTGCTGGCTGCTTCACCCGGCTACCTGCAGCGCAAGGGCACGCCGCAGACCATCGACGATCTGGCCAATCACGATCTGTTGATCTACAGCCACGCCAACCAGCCCCGGGTCATGCGCTTTACCAAAGGCGATGAAGAACGCGTGGTCAAGGTCGACCCTATCCTGGAAACCAACGACGGCCAGATTGTCCGCGCAGCGGCCTTGGCCCATGGCGGTATCCTGGTGCAACCGAAGTACATCATCAATGCCGACCTGGTGGCGGGGCGCCTGATCCCGGTGCTGGATGATTGGGACTTGCCGCGCCTGACCATCAACATGGCTTTTCAAAGCCGTCGCTACATGCCGACCAAGTTGCGTGTGTTCATCGATTTTCTGCTCGCGGACTTTGCCGAGCACGAATACGAACGCTACTGGACGCGTTAAAGCAGTTTCTCGCTGAACGGAATACACATTTATTTTTTTGATGGTATTCAATACGGCGAGTGCAAACTATGCTCCGTTCCGCTTGAACAGTTGAGCTTCTCTTGTTCAAAGAGAAGTTGTTCCTTCCGTTTGAATAGTGCTCAAAAACACGACAATAAAGGCGTCTGCGTTCGCCTGCGCGTTTAAAATAAATCTAATAATAAGGAAACGTTAAACCCATGAAAAACTTTGCCAAGTGCACGGTTGCGGTCAGCTTTTGCCTGCTGGTTCCCAATTTATCAAGTGCCGCCAATGAAGCCTTTTCCAGCGATTCGCGCTGGATGACCGGTGACTGGGATGGCGTACGCAGTGACTGGCTGGATCAGGGCGTTGATATCGAACTGGGTTACACCGGGGAAATGGCCGCCAATCTGCGCGGTGGTTATGACAAAGATCATACGGCGCGCTGGACCGAGCAATATGCATTGGGCTTCAAGGCCGACATGCAGAAAATCCTCGGTTGGGAAAATTCGCAGTTCCAGTTCACCGTCACCGAGCGTGACGGGCGCAACCTGACCAATGATCGCATCGCGGATCCGCGAGTCGGAGGCTACTCCTCTTCCCAGGAAGTTTATGGTCGCGGGCAGACCTGGCGCCTGACCCAGATGTGGCTCAGTAAAGGCTGGCTAGACGGGGCGCTGGACCTGAAATTTGGCCGCTTCGACGAAGGCTCGGACTTCAACAGTTTCCCATGCGACTTCCAGAGTACGCCGTTCTGTGGCGCTCAGGCGGCGAACTGGATTGGCGACATTTGGTACAACTGGCCTGTCAGCCAATGGGCCCTGCGCGCACGCTACCAATTCGCTTCCGAGTGGTATGCACAGATCGGGGTATTCGAGCAGAACCCCTCGTACCTGGAAACCGGCAACGGCTTCAAGCTCAGTGGCAGCGGAGCCAAAGGCGCGCTGATACCGGTTGAGCTGGTCTGGAGCCCCACGGTCAACGCACTGCCCGGAGAATATCGGCTGGGCTATTACAAGAGCACGGCCAACGCCGATGACGTACTGGAAGATCGCAATGGCAACCCCCAACCCGCGTCCGGCGATCAGTTCAAACAGCACTCCAGTCGTCACGGTTACTGGTTTGTCGCCCAGCAGCAATTGACCTCTCGCGACGGCGACAGCCAGCGCGGACTTTCGGTGTTCGCCAACTTCACTGCACACGATAAGGCCACCAGCCGGGTCGATCATTTCATTCAGGCAGGCATCGTTTACAAGGGACCGTTCGACGGCCGGCCAAAAGATGATTTGGGCGTGGGCATCGCGCAGGTCCACACCAACTCGGACTATCGCCAGCGTGCCCGCTTGCAGAATGAGCAGAACGGTATCGCCGATTACGAGGATCCGGCCTATCTGCCCCTGCAGTACAACGAGGTGAGCAGCGAGATCTATTACGGGGTCCACGTCACCAACTGGCTCACCGTACGGCCCAACCTGCAGTACGTGAAATACCCCGGTGGTGTGCGTGAAATCGACGCTGCAGTGATCACCGGTCTCAAGGTGCAAGCGAAGTTCTAGCCCGGCAATGCCCCGCCACGATCAATGGACCACGAACCGTGGCGGGGCTGCCTGCAGTTTTCCACTCAGCGGAAAACACATTTGCCATAGAGGCATTTTTTTTCCGTTTCAATGGCAGTAGTCTCAATTCCACTGAGCGTACAAATAATTTCAATAAGGTTGACCTCATGTCCAACAATCAAAATGCCTCCCGTGCTTCGTCAAAGATTCTTTGGCGTATCGCAGCCATCACCACCATGGGGTCGCTGGGATTTGGTTACGACACCGGAGTGATCTCCGGAGCGCTGCCGTTCATGACGCTTGATGTCAGTCAAGGTGGCCTTGGCCTGACGCCCATGACGGAAGGGCTGGTGGCTTCCTCGCTGATATTTGGTGGCGCTTTCGGCGCACTGTTCGCGGGTCAATTATCCGACCGCTATGGCCGCCTCGGTGTGCTCAAGGCCCTGGCCATTTTGTTTGCACTGGGGGCGCTGGGCACGGCTGTGGCGCCGGATATCTGGACCATGGTCATCACCCGTTTCATTCTGGGTATCGCCGTTGGCGGTGCGTCATCGACCGTTCCGGTGCTGATCGCCGAGTTGGCGGCCCCCAAACATCGCGGCCGGCTGGTGTGTCAGAGCGAGTTGATGATCGTCTCTGGACAGTGTCTGGCCTACATCACCAGCGCCGGCCTGGCGCACCTGTTCGAGAGTCCATTCATCTGGCGCTACATGCTCGCCATTGCGCTGATCCCGGCGGTGCTGCTGTACATCGGAATGCATTTTGTACCGACCTCGCCCCGCTGGCTGGTCAGCAAAGGTCGTATCGCAGAAGCCAAGACGACCTTGGCCGGCATCCGTGACACACAGCGCGAGGCGGACCGCGAGCTGAATGAAATCATTGCCCAGTGCAACGTCGAACGGCACCACAGCGGCGTGCTCGGCAAGCTCAACGAACCCTGGTTGCTCAAGCTGCTGGCCATCGGTATCGGCCTCGGTTTCGTTATCCAGTTCACCGGCGTCAATGCGTTCATGTACTACACGCCGATGATTCTCAAAGAGACGGGAATGGGCACTAATGCCGCATTGATCGCCACCATTGGTAATGGCGTGGTGTCGGTGATCGCCACCTTGATCGGCATGTGGGTGATCAACCGCATGGGCCGTCGCTCGATGCTGCTGCTGGGGCTGACCGTCGTGGTGCTGGCGCAAATCTTCCTAGGTGTCGTGCTCAACTTCATGCCGCATTCGCTGCTGCAAAGTTACCTGGCGCTGTCCGGCGTGTTGGTGTTCCTGTTCTTCATGCAGATGTGCATCGGCCCGGTGTATTGGCTGTTGATGTCAGAGCTGTTTCCGACCCATGCCCGGGGTTTGATGAATGGCATTTCAGTGAGCGTATTCTGGATTTTCAACGCCATCGTCGCCTTCGTTTTCCCGGTGCTGTTGAGCGTGATGGGCGGCATGACCTTCTTCCTGTTCGCGGTGGTGAACATCGGCTCGATCATCTTCTGCACCTTGTGGTTGCCAGAGACCAAGGGCCTGACCCTGGAAGAGATCGAACAGCAGATGAGGCAACGCTTCAGCGGGCGTAAATGGCGGGCCGTCGACGCCAGTGCGTATTGAGAACGGTCAATGCGCAGGCCCTCGCCCCAACCTTAAAGCCGGCCGGCCTTCAAGAATAATGATCAAGGATCTCGAATCATGACTACTCACCTGGATACCGACATGGCCATTGGCGGCCTTTTCGAAGAAGAAAACTCCGCCGAGATCGTCAATGCCCGAATCTCTGCCGACGCCAACCCGCGCCTGGCAGAAGTGATGGCGGTACTGACCCGGCATCTGCATGCGGCCATCAAGGAAATCGAGCCAACCCACGAAGAGTGGTTCAAGGCCATCGAGTTCCTGACCCAGACCGGGCAAATGTGCACCGACTGGCGCCAGGAATACATTCTGCTGTCGGACGTTCTGGGCGTAACCATGTTGGTTGATGCGATAAACCATCGGCGGCCCATGGGCGCGACGCCCAATACTATTCTCGGTCCGTTCTATGTGGCCAATGCGCCGCACTACGAGAACGGCGCGAACATCTGCCTGGACGGCAAGGGCGAACCGACGCTTGTCAGCGGACGGGTTCTGGATACGGCCGGCCGGCCGATTGCCGGCGCGACCCTGGATGTCTGGCAGACCAACGACGATGGCTTCTACGACGTGCAGCAGAAAGGTGTGCAGCCGGACTACAACCTGCGCGGGCTGTTTACCAGCGATGCCGATGGCTACTACGCATTGCGCACGGTCAAACCGCGCCATTACCCAATACCTGCCGATGGTCCCGTAGGCAAGTTACTGGGTGATCTGGGTCGACACCCGAACCGCGCAGCGCATCTGCATTTCATCGTTACCGCCAAAGGTTACGACCAGGTCATCACGCATATCTTCACGCCCGACTGCCAGTACTTGCACGAGGACACCGTGTTTGGTGTGAAGAAAGAATTGATCGCCGAGTTCACGACTCAAAGCGATCCGGCAGTAGCCGAACGTTACGACTTGCCCGTGCCGTTCCTGGCGGTCAATTGGGACTTCGTCCTGACCCCGGCCTGATTAAACGACAACTGCTAGCGACCGTCCTCAAACCACTCACTCAAAAGTGATCGTCATGCCAAATAACAATATTGAACTGCTTGCCGCCTATTGGACCCTCGCTGGCGATACGTACCCCGGCGCACCCAGCGAGATCAGTCCGTTTTCCTTGCAGGACCGTGCACAAGCCGCCTCGAAAGCCGGCTGGAAAGGCATGGGCCTGGTGCACGCCGACCTTGTGCACAACGTCGCCAAGCTAGGTATCTCTACGGTGCGCAACATCCTCCAGGACAATGGAATCAAGCACCTGGAAGTCGAGTTCTTGACTGACTGGCACCTGGATGGGGAACGCCGCACGGCTTCGGACAAGATCCGCGACGAACTACTGGAAGTCGCCGGCGAACTCGGTGCGCGTAGCCTCAAAGTCGCCGCCGGCTTGTTCGAAGATGGGCCGCCCGACGTACCACGCATGCGTGAAACATTTGCCCTGTTATGCGATCGGGCTCAACCCTTCGGCGTCAATGTGGTGATCGAGTTCCTGCCGTTTTCCAGCGTGCGCACTATCGATCTCGCCATAGCGGTGGCCGAGGGCGTACGCCCCAACGGCGGCTTGTTGGTCGACACCTGGCACGTTGCGCGGGGAGGTATGAGCTTCGACGAAATCGCCAAGATTCCACTGGAGCTGATCAAGTCCATCGAGTTGGATGACGCCAACCACGCTATCGTCGAAACGTTGTTCAACGACTCGACGCACTACCGTAAATGCTGCGGCGAAGGCCAACTCGACGTGCCGGACTTTATTCAGCAAGTGGTCAATGTCGGCTACAACGGGCCTTGGGGTGTCGAACTGATCTCCGCTGAGCTGCGCAAGCTGCCCCTGGAAGTGGCGGCAAAGAGAGCCTTCGACACCACCCTCGCGCAATTCGAAGGTATCCAGTTCCCGAGTTGATGCGCCCAGGCACGCTGACGTTTTGCCCGTCTTCAACATCGAACAATAACGCTTCAAGGAGATAACAAATGGTAGGTATCGCAGTTCTCGGCGCCGGTCGTATCGGCAAGATCCACGCAGCCAACGTCGCTGCCAGCAAGTTTGCCAAGCTCGTCGTGGTCGCGGACCCGTTCGGCGATGCCGCGCAGAGTCTGGCCGACGCCTACGGCACCGAAGCCATGCTTGACTGCGAGGCGGCCATCGATCGCGACGATGTCCAGGCTATCGTTATCGGCACCCCGACTCACACTCATATCAGCCTGATGCTGCGCGCCGTGCGCCAGGGCAAAGCGGTGCTGTGCGAGAAACCGATCGACCTGGACATGGCCAAGAGTCTGGCCGCGGTAGAGGAAGTGGAGCGCCTTAATGGGCGGGTCATGCTGGCGTTTAACCGCCGCTTCGAGTCCACGTTCGCCGAAATGCGTGCGGCCATCGATGCCGGCGATATCGGCGAAGTGCGCCAGGTGATCATCAGCAGCCGCGATCCTGGGCTGGCGCCTGAAGACTACATCCAGCATTCGGGCGGTATCTTCCGCGACATGACCATCCACGATCTGGACATCGGTCGCTGGTTGCTGGGCGAGGAGCCGGTCGAACTGACTGCCATCGGCAGCCGCCTGATCGATCCGCAGATGATGGAAAAGTACGACGACTACGACACCGCCATGGTGCAGATGCAAACGGCGTCGGGCAAACAGTGCCATATCAACAACTGCCGCCAGGCGGTCTACGGCTACGACCAGCGCATCGAAGTGTTCGGCTCCAAGGGCATGTTGCAGATGGATAACCTGCGTCCGACGACAATCCGTCGCTGGAACCAGGACGTCACCGATGCGCGCGAACCGTTGCTGAACTTCTTCCTTGAGCGTTATCAGCAAGCCTACAAAACCGAACTCGATGCCTATATCGAAGCGCTGGTGAAGGGCACTCCGATGCCGACCACCGTGCAGGATGGCCTCAAGGCCCTGCAGCTGGCCGATGCCGCGGTCGAATCGGTCAAGACCGGGCGGGCGGTCAGGCTCTGAAGCTTGAACGGTCGTTGGCTATCTCGGACAAGAACACCTGGAGAACATCATGTCTTACAAGCTTGAGAGTGGCGCCACTATTGGTGTGGCCTGCCTGGGGATTACCCACCCACACACGTCGGGTCGCGTCAAAGCCTTCAAGCGCATACCCGGCGTGCAGTTTCTTGGCGCCTATGACGACAGCCCCTTGCTAGCACCGTTCTGCGATGCGCTGGATTTGCAGGCGCGCAGCAAGGAAGAAATCCTCGCCGACCCGAACGTGCATGTGGTGCTCGTGCACCCTAAGAGCTATCTGATGGCCGACTGGGCCATTGAAGCGTTGGAGGCCGGCAAGGCGGTGCTCTGCGAAAAACCGGCGGGCCGCGGCACCATTGACACCACCCGCATCGTTGACGCGGTCGAGCGCACCGGCGGGTTGTTCCAGGTTGGCTACTGCTGGCGCTACGCGCCGTCGGTGGAAAAAATGCAGCAGGTTCTGCAAAGCGGTGAAATCGGCAAGGTGCTGCAGGTTCGCGCGCACGCTGGTTGTTCCCACGACGAGGCCGACACCAACCACATGAAGCAACCGGGTGACCGTGGTGGTGCCTTTTATGTGATCGGCTGCCACACCATCGACCGTTTGCTGCTGCACTTCGGCATGCCCAAATCGGTCAATGCGCGGATTACCAAGTTCGCCGGGCAGATGAGCGATTCGGCGCGCGAGGACGCCGTGGGCGCGGTGCTCAACTACGACGATAAGTTGATCACCATCGATTTCATGTCCTGGGACCCGATGCCCTGGACCGAGAGTTGGGACATTACTGCCTACGGTACTCACGGGGTGATGCATTCCACGCCGATGCCTGCGTCGTACAAGCTTTACCACGATGGCAAGAACGGCCATCAGCAAGGCTGGACGCACTGGAACGAGAACAGCTTTCCGGAGATCTGGGCGGTGCGTAAAACCGTCTATTCCCCGGAAATCGCCGAGATCGGTAACCCGGTGTATTTCGACCGTGAAGCCGCTGCCTTCGTCCAGTCATTGCGCACTGGCAGCCCTTCGACGGTGCCGGCCAGCCAGGCGCATAACATCAACGTGATACTCGAAGCGCTGTTCGAGTCCGCTGAGTTGAATGGCCAGGAAGTCATCCTGGCTCAATAGCGACATGTAGTTCTGTAGGCGAAAGCCCCGTAGGCGAAATACCCCCGCCGGCTCTGTAAACAGAGCCGGAAGGGAAGTTGCATCCCCGAGAAATGCCAACAACAAAAAGAAGAGGACACCATGCACAAGATCATCAAGGTTGCCGCGGCAGTATTGTTGGGCCTGGCCGTCAGTGCCTGCTCGAAGAATGAAACCAGCACCAAGGGCACCATTGGCATTGCCATGCCCTCGAAAACCGAAGCGCGATGGGTTTCAGACGGAAGCAGCATCGTCGATTCGTTGAAGAAACTCGGTTACGACACCGACTTGCAATATGCCCAGTACGAAGCGCCGACCCAGCTGTCGCAAATCGAAAACATGATGGTCAAGGGCATCAAGGGCCTGATTGTCGCGCCGATCGATGGCACGACCATGGCCGATGTGCTCAAACAGGCCAAGGAAAAAGGCATCAAGGTCATTTCCTATGATCGCCTGATCCGCAACACCAAAGACTTCGACTACTACGTCACCTTCGACAACTACCGCACCGGGGTGCTGCAGGGACAGTCCATCGTCGACAAGCTGCAGCTCAAACAGGGCAAGGGCCCGTTCAACCTGGAAATCTTCGCCGGCTCCACAGACGACAACAATGCCCATGTGGTGTACGCGGGGGTGATGTCGCAACTCAAGCCCTTCATCGACAGCGGCAAGCTGGTCATTCGCAGCGGCCAGCAGGACTTGGACAAAGTGGCCACGCCCAACTGGGACGGTGCCCAGGCCCAGGCGCGCATGGATAACCTGCTCAGCGCCTTCTACGGCACCGCCCACCTGGACGCGGTACTGGCCATGAACGATCAGATTGCCAATGGCGTGGTGTCTTCATTGCGGGGTGTGGGCTATGGCTCGGGCAAGCAAGCAATGCCGATCGTGACCGGCCAGGATGCCGAGATTTCCAGCATCAAGTCGATCATTCGCGGCGACCAGACCTCCACCATTTTCAAGGACACCCGCGCCCTCGCCGAAGCCGCCGCGCAGATGATGGACGCGACCTTGAGTGGCAAGACCGTGGTGGTCAACGACTCCACGTCCTACGACAACGGCTCGATGATCGTGCCGACCCAGTTGCTGACCCCACAACTGGTCGATGGCAACAACTGGCAGAAAGTCCTCGTCGATGACACCAAGTTCTACACGCCTGAGCAGTTGCGCTAAGGCAATCAGTGATCGGTGCGTGCTGGCAGGAGAGAAAAATGACAAAAACAATTCTCGATATGCGTGATATCCAGAAATGCTTCGGCCCGGTGAAGGCACTTAGTCGGGTCAACCTCAAGGTCGGCGATGGCGAAATCCATGCGATCTGCGGTGAGAATGGCGCTGGAAAATCGACCCTGATGAAGATCCTCAGCGGCGTTTATCCGCATGGCAGCTTCACCGGCGAAATCGTCTTCGATGGCGCGCCGCGAACGTTTCAGGGTTTGCGCGACAGTGAGGCGCTGGGCATCTGCATCATTCACCAGGAATTGGCCCTGGTGCCCATGCTGTCGATCACCGAGAACCTGTTCCTCGGTAACGAGATCGCGCGTCATGGCGTGATCGACTGGGATCAAGCGCACCAGCGAGCCCGCGAGTTACTCGCCCGAGTCGGCCTCGATGCGCGGCCGCAGACCCTGGTGGCCAATCTTGGCATTGGCCAGCAGCAGATGGTGGAAATCGCCAAGGCGCTGGCCAAGGACGTGCGCCTGCTGATTCTCGATGAGCCGACCGCGAGCCTCAACGAAAAGGACAGCGACACCTTGCTCAAGCTGATGCTTGAGCTCAAAGGGCGTGGCATCACCTCAATCATCATCTCGCACAAGCTCAATGAAATTGGGCGGGTGGCGGACGAGATCACGGTGATCCGTGACGGCAGTACCGTCGATGTCATCGACTGTCGTGTCGAGCCTATCGATGAAGGCCGGGTGATCCGCTCAATGGTCGGGCGCGAACTCTCGGACCGTTATCCGAAGCGCGTTCCTGACATTGGAGAAAAGCTGTTCGAGGTTGAAGGCTGGTCGGTCGGCGACCCGGAGCACTCTGGACGTGACCGCATCCGCAACATCAATTTTCACGTGCGTCGGGGCGAAGTGGTGGGCATTGCCGGGTTGATGGGCGCAGGCCGTACCGAATTCGCCATGAGCGTATTTGGCCGCTCCTATGGCTCGAACATCCGTGGCAAGGCGCGTCTGGAAGGGCGTGAAGTCGATCTGGGCACCGTGCGAAAGGCCATCGATCACGGTTTGGCCTACGCCACCGAAGACCGCAAGGGCGCCGGCCTGGTATTGGGCGAGAGCATCACGCGCAACACCAGCATGGCCAACCTGGCCGCTGTGTCCAAACGCTGGGTGATGAACGAACTGGCCGAGACCGCGGTGGCGGTCGATTTCCAGACGCGTCTGCGCATTCGTAGCCCGGACGTTTTGCAGTCGGTGGACAAGCTCTCGGGGGGTAACCAGCAGAAGGTCGTGCTGGGTAAATGGCTGTTTTCCGACCCCAAGGTTTTGATCCTGGACGAGCCCACTCGCGGCATCGATGTCGGGGCCAAGTACGAGATTTACGCGGTGGTCAATCAGGTCGTCAGCGAGGGCAGGGGCGTCGTCATGATCTCCTCGGAAATGCCTGAGCTGCTGGGTACCTGTGACCGAATCTATGTGATGAATGAAGGGCGCTTTGTCGGCGAGTTTCCGATCGCAGAGGCATCGCAGGAAAAAATCATGCACGCAATCATGAAAAATGAGGTGATCCAGTGAGCGAAGTCAGCGTACCTCTCACATCCAAACCAACGGCGCTCACGTCATTCAAGCGCGGAGCGCGCGAATACGGTCTTCTGGCATCGTTGATCGTCATCATGGTGTTCTTCCAGGTGGCCACCGGCGGGGCGCTGATGCAGCCGCTCAACCTGACCAACCTGTTGTTGCAGAACAGCTACATCGTGGTCATGGCACTGGGCATGCTGATGGTGATCGTCTGTGGCCACATCGATCTCTCGGTCGGTTCGGTGGTCGGCGTGATTGGCGCGCTTGCCGCCGTGCTGATGGTCCAGTATCGATTGGACTTCTTCACCGTAACGGTCATCTGCCTGGCGGCGGGTGCGCTGATTGGTGCGGCGCAAGGGTACTGGGTGGCGGTGTGGGGCATGCCGTCTTTCATTGTCACCCTGGCTGGCATGCTGATCTTTCGCGGCGCCACCATCGCGATTTCCCAGGGACAGTCGATCGGGCCGTTTCCGCCAGCCTTTTCGGCAATCAGTTCGGGCTTCATCCCGGACGTCTTTGCCAACGAAAACCTGCGCATTACCTCGTTGCTGCTGGGGATCGCCGTCGCAGCAGCGTTCTGGGTGGTCGAGTATCGCAGTCGCAAACGCACCCTCAAGAGCGGCGGCAATGTCGCCCCCATGACCCTGTTCGCGCTGAAGAATGGTCTGGTCGCGGCGCTGATCGTTTACTTCTGCTACCTGCTCTCGACCTACCGCGGCATCCCCACGGTGCTGGTGATCATGAGCGTGTTGATCGGTGTGTACACCTTCATCATGAACCGTACCGTGATCGGACGCTGGATCTACGCAGTGGGTGGCAATCTCAAGGCCGCCAAGCTGTCGGGGATCAACACCTCGCGGGTGACCTTCTTCGCCTTCGTCAACATGGGCGTGCTGGCGGCGGTAGCCGGGCTGATTTTCGTCGCTCGCCTTAACAGCGCGACACCTCGGGGCGGCACCGGGTTCGAACTGGATGTGATTGCTGCGGTGTTCATCGGTGGCGCCTCAGCGTCCGGAGGGGTTGGCAAGGTGGTCGGCGTGGTGATTGGCGCTTTCATCATGGGTGTGCTGAACAACGGCATGTCGATCATGGGAATTGGTATCGATTACCAGCAGATGATCAAAGGCGCTGTGTTACTGGCGGCGGTATTTGTGGACGTATATCAGAAGAGCAAAGGTTGATATGGCAGGCATGACCGGCACCGCAGGGAGGCAACAATGATCAAGCACATTGTTATGTGGAAACTTGGAGGTGAAACGCCCGAGGAGCACAGACAAGCCTGCCTGTTCCTCAAGGAGCGTTTCGAAGGGCTTACCGGACTGATACCCGGACTTCTGAAAATCGAGGTCGGCGTGGATTTCAGCCGCATCGACTATGCGTGCGATGTGGTGCTCTACAGTGAGTTCGATTCGCAAGAAGCCTTGGATGCCTACGCTTCCCATCCCGAGCATCTGCGGGTGAAAGGTGAATTGGGGAGTTCACGCATCGCGCGGCATCAGGTCGATTACGAGTCGTCGTAATATTTGGAGGTAATGTGGCTGTGATGGTTGTTAGCCGAGAGGATCACGAGTCCGTATGTCTGGACTCGTTGATCCCGGTCCTATTGCCAAAGGCCCTCCCAAGTGGATGGGCCTCTGGCTGATTAAGGTTCTTGACCGTCAGTCCCCCCGGCTCTGTCACGTCAGCCTGAAGGGCAGCTCACGCACCGACTTACCCGTGAGGCGGGCGACCGCGTTTGCAAAGGCTGGGGCCAACGGTGGCAGGCCGGGTTCACCCATCCCTGTGGGTGGTTCGGCGCTTGGCACGACATGAATGGAAAACTCCGGCGTATCGGTAATGCGCGGAACGCTGAAGTCACCAAAATTACTCTGTTGCACGACGCCGTCTTTCAAGGTGATGGCGCCGCCCGGCAGACACATTGACAGCCCCATAAGGGCGGCACCTTGTACTTGGGCTTCAACGCTGCGCGGGTTGACCACCAGGTTGCAGTGGATGCCAGCGGTTACATGGTGCAGTACCGGGCGGCCGCCCTGCACCGAGGCTTCCACAACGTATGCGACTACCGAACTGAATGACTCATGTACCGCAACGCCCCAGGCTCGACCAGCAGGCAGCTCGCGTTTGCCGTACTCGCTCTTGTCCACCGCCAGTTGCAATGCAGCTCGATGGCGCGGACTTTGATCGGCAAAAAGTTTCATCCTGTAGGCCACTGGATCTTGTTTGGTTGTTCGGGCGATCTCATCGATCACCGTCTCCATCACGAAGGCTGTGTGGGTGGAGCCCACACTGCGCCACCACAACACCGGTACGTTGAGTTTTGGGTGATGCACCGTCAGGCGCATCGGCAGAGGATAGGGATCGCGCATACCTTCCGTTGCCGTGGGGTCGATGCCGTTTTTCACCCGCCCCCCGAACATGGTGCCACTGATGATGGACTGTCCTACCACCACGTGTTCCCAGGCCAGCACCTTGCCGGTTTCGTCAAAACCGATACGAGCATGGTGCAGGTGCATGGGGCGGTAATAGCCGCCTTTGATATCGTCCTCGCGGCTCCATAGGGTGCGCACCGGTACATCCAAGCCGGCCATTCGCGCGGCCTTGGCCACCTCGCATGCCAGCACCACTATGTCGCTGGTGGCTATGCCACGCCGGCCAAAGCCACCGCCAGCGGTCTGCACATTAATTTGAATCTGCTCGGGCTTGAGGTTCAGTACACGTGCGGCCGCGGCGCTGTCGGCTCCGGCAAACTGGGTGCCCACCCAAAGTTCGCAGCGTTCTTCGGACAGTTTGACTGTGCAGTTCAACGGTTCCATTGGCGCATGGGCCAGATAAGGAAACACGAACTCGGCTTCCAATTGATGTGGTGCTGTTTCCAATGGCGTCATGTCCACCTCGAAGAGCCGTGGACCAGGACGACCCGCCAGCTCTCGGTAGTCGGCCAACTGCTTGTCGCTATCAACCTTTTCGACAGTCGTCGTATCCCATTGCAGCTTCAGCGCATCACGCCCTTGTTTGGCTTGCCAGTAACCGTCAGCGACGACGGTTACGCCTTCAGCCCCCCCATCAAGCGGTACACGCAGCACAGCTCTCACACCTTTAATGGCACGTGCAGCACTGTCTTCTACGCGCCCGGTCAGTCCATGGTTACCAGCGTTGACCTACCGGTCATTTCACATGTGACCCAAGCGAGCGTCGCACAACCGTTTCTGGGCATGATGCTGACGTTCGACAGCGCCACAGTGATACAGCTCGCCGAGCGCATGCGGTTGTCACAGCGCATGAAGGATGAAGGGTTCCGGCCAATCACCGTACAGGCGCTGGACGCCGCGGTGCTTGATGCGCTGGAGCGTTTGGTCGGACTACTCAGCGAGCCTGAACTGCTTGAAACACTCGCGCCGCTGATCAAGGAAGAGATCATAGCTCGCCTGTTAAGCGGCGCTCATGGTTCGCAGTTGCTACATGTCGTCGCCGCGGGCTCACCGAGCCAACACATCGCCAAGACGCTTGCCTGGCTGAAACTTAACTTTCGCCATGCGCTACGCATGGACGACTTGGCGGCGAATGCACACATGAGTCCGTCTACCTTTCGCCAGCATTTCCGCACCGTAACAGGCATGAGTCCGCTGCAGTATCAGAAACAATTGCGGCTGCAAGCGGCTCGACAGTTGATGCTAAGTCAGAATGTTGATGCGAGCAGTGCGGGAGGGTTGGTGGGGTATGAGAGCTCGTCGCAGTTCAGTCGCGAATACAGCCGTCTGTTCGGAGAGCCGCCGCAGAGGGACATAAAACGAATTCGCTTGCAGTAAATAAGTTACAGCTGCGAATGGCGATCTTTCGCCGACCCTGAGGGCCATGCGGTCGAGTGCCCAGTCAGTTGCCAGTATCAGTTCCCGCAGGATTGCGGAAATGAGCTAAAAGGCCAGTACATGGTTCTGACAGCGATCGATGACGTCCAGGCTGACGCAGGCTTGCATCTTGGTCGCGCTCAGTATTCTGCTTGGCTCGAAAAATATTTTAAAAACAGTTGGTTATGAAATATTTTGTCTTTTCCGTTCCACGTAGAACTACCGAAAGCCAAGGGCCAAGGTATGGGCTGGGAGGTTTTTTTACAGAAACAAGAAACGACAAAGCCCTGAATAATCAGGGCTTTGTCGTATAAAGATGGCGGAGGCGATGGGATTCGAACTCATGGACCTGTTACAGTCGACGGTTTTCAAGACCGATGTTCAAAGCCGCTAAAACCGTGGCCTGTAGCTCTTTTTCGTTACAGTACTTTGGTTTTTTGGCTCCTCTGCAGGCCGCATTCTATAAGGGGCCAATTTTGAGTTTTGTAACGGGTTTTCGGGCTATTTTGACGGCTTGGCAATGGCGCCGATGCGACGGTAAACGCGCTCCGTGATGTCGCCCTTGGTGTGACCCAGGAGCAAGCTGGCATCGCCGATGTCGAGGATTTCTGACGCAGCTTTTGGCCTGATGTCACGGAACTGAAAGCTGCCGATTTTTTCGGCCAGTTGAACGTCGCCTTTCTCATCGGCCTCTTTCTTGGCCTTTTCCCTGGCTTTGTCCCACCGGTCGCGGAGCATCTTCGCGGTCATGCGCTTGCCGCGCGCACTCACAATCAGATAACTGCAAATGTGGTGAGCATTGCGCTCGGCCATTTTTGCGATCAGCAGGCCTAGGCTGTTTGCCTTGCCATCGGCCGTCATTTGAATTCGAAGCTTCTTGTGCGTCTTGTTCTGCTGCACCCCCAAATATTCCCCTTCGATATCATCCTTCCGCATGACCAGGACATCCGCCGGCCGCTGCCCGGTCAGGTAAGCCAGGTCCATCGCGTCTTTCAGCTCTTGAGCTGCCTTCTTGTAAACAGCATCCCAAACCACATTATTCGCGTAATAGTCTCTGGGCGTTTCCTTGTTTTTACGCACGCCCTGGCAGGGATTTTCCCTCGTCGTGAGTCCCCATTCTCGTGCAATGTTGAAAACGTGGGAGAGGGTGGCGATCTCGCGATTCGCCCGCACCTTTGCTGTCCGTGCATCCCGGTATCCAGCGATCGTGGCTGGAGTAATCGAGTCGATGGGGGCGCTGTCGAACATCGGCCGGAGCTGCTTGATCTCCGCCAGGTTGTCTTTTTGGGTGCGCGGCGCTTTTTGGGAGACGATGTCGCGGATGTACCGGTCAAAGATGCCCTTCATCGTGCGCAGATCGAGCGGCTTTTCCTTGGCCTCGAGCTCTGCCCATTTGATCCTGGCCAGGTCCAGGTCTTTGCCCAGTGGAATCGCCTTGCCGGTCAGGTCCAGATAGTAATAGGCAATCCAGTCCTTTCCGCTTTTCCGTTTCCGCGTCCACTGATACATCCGGGGCGGCAAGTTGCGTGTTTCGGCCTTGCGGGGTCGCATATCAGTTCACTCGTGAGAAGTCGGGCACCCATGCCGGAGTCGCCGGGGGAGGGTTTGGGTCGGCGATGGTCGGGGAGATCACCCCTAACTTCATTCGGGCGTACATGCGGCCAACCAGAGGGCGTTTGCCGCGGCTTTCGACGAACACCCAATGACGATCAATCAGCCAGCGCCGCTGGTAGGCCCGCGCCTTGTAGCCGGTGAGATCTGCCAATTCTTCGTCCGAGAGAATTTCTGTTTCCATGTTGATGCTCCATGCCGCGGGTGGCGGAAGAGGGTGGTTATTGGGTTAAGCCACTTTGAGCGGCGTCTTGGCGGCGACACATGAGTACCTGCAAGCGGTAGGCGTGGAATCGGCGGCCGTCCTGTGAGGTGATTTCCGGTGCCAGGTAGGACAGGTCTTCCGGCAGGTTGGTAGGTGGAAGAGAGGGGTTAGGCTTTTGTGTTTGAAGCCAGCTCGCAATCGGCAGCCAGTTTCAGAAGGTTGCGGGTGGTTGGCTTGAAGCTCCCAGTGTCCGGGTACCCTTCAGACTCTTTTTCTTCAGGCATGACTTCGTCCTTGCCGCTATAGCGGCTGACTTTGAAGGGGGAGAATCTAGATAGTGTTGATGATGAGCTTGGCGGGCCGGGAGGCTAGGCTGTCGCCCGCAGCTGCTACTGTCGCGGCGGGATTGCCCAGGGGCGGTGGGAACCGCGGACAGATGCTGAGCAATGGAAAGAAACGGCCCAAGCGCAGTTGCTACTCTTTATGAGTGATCTATAAAAAACCGGAGATATTATCTCCGGTTTTCTTTATATTCGGTGTGATGATCAGTCTTCGCTATATATTTCTTTTTTGAAGTAGTTGCTGCTTTTTTTAAGTTCAGTGTCGACCCAGCTCTCGAGGTAGGCATCATTTTTTTTATGACTCTCTACCAAGCAATTTTCGAAGCTCATACTCACTGAAATAACACCCTCTGCTCGTTTTGGCGCTGACGCTACTGGCACAATGGCAATTTTTACGTCTTTTAATTTGCTCATTTTGCGGCTCCTGTCCAATCTGCTACATTTCTTTCAATGTAAATCGATAATAGCTTGGCAATGGTGAGTGTAAAAAATCTGTCTCGTTCCCAATCAAATTGCCCTACGCTACTACTGGTGAATACTAGCACGCCTAGGGGTTTTCCACCATTATTGTTTCCAAATGAGTCCGTAATAGGTATGGATAAGAATGACCTATATTTTGCTTTATCTGATTCATCATTGGTTGAGGAGTTGGCTAATTCCGTACTCATGAAAATGTCATGACAAATTTTTGCTTCTTGCTGCACGAACGCCAAGCCCACGTGGCCCAACCCAGGCTTCCATCTCCTGTTCGATGTTGACATTCGATCGTCATGCCTCCTCCAGATAATAAACAAATCATCATCTTTTTTGTCATATATATAGAGTGCCATGTTATATAGGCTGCCTCCGGTATATCCAAACAGTTGCACTCGATGCTTAAGAAGATGCGATAAAACGGCCTCTAGACCCTTTTCCCAATCCTCCCACCTTTGCGCAACGGGATAATCTTTGTCTTTCATGTTGATTTCCCTTATTCGGGATTCTAACTCTAATGTCATTAAGTATATGACGATTTGTTGCGCTGTGGAGCAAGCGAATATTTCTTGCGCTTTAGGGATCACATCTTGTTTTAATGTGTCGAGTTCATGAATCATGTTGTCAATTTCAACTGAGTTGCTCTGCCGTGATCCCGATTTGTAGAGTATCAAGGCGAGTACAATGTGAATTGCAATTGCTATGACTGCAAATGCTGTCTCGCTGCCCGTGAAATTATTATTTGCTGAAAATAGCTTGCTTATGAATAGGCCGATCAAAACCGGCGAAATCAAGGTCATCCATGTGTTTGCAAATAATATTGAAACTGAGGTGATGTTTGCTTCTGTGGTTTTGTTTTTTAGGTTTAACTGTCTTAGGTCCATCTGTCAGGTTCCAAAATTATCTGTAATCTATATGCTGGATTTGGAAGCCAGCGTCAATCGCACCCTCATTTCATTAGCGCTTTCTGGATGCCCATCCCGACCCAGCGGACAACCGGCACCGCCTTAGAATTCCCGATCGCCTTGTAGCGCGGGCCGTCCGGGCATTCGCTGGCAGGCTTGCCTCGCCAACGTATAAGCGTGAAGTCATCAGGAAATCCTTGGCATCGCTCCCATTCCGTCACGCTTGTTCGGCGAATACCTTTTGCTTCTTCCAGCACATATGCCTCTCGGTCATCGAGAGCACCAGCCCCTTTTGCCGTGAGAGTAGGATGAAGTGCTGACTTCTCTTCCCGTCGCGGCGGGCTATCCCGGCGAGTGCCTTCTCGCTCAAAAAGTACCTCGGTGGGATCGAATCCATTTCTAGCACTTGCGACAACGAACACACGACGGCGTCGTTGGGCCAAGCCGAAATATTGGGCGTCCAGGATCCGCCACGCGATTGTTCTTTTGGGTCCATACACACAACCAGCGTCTGGCCATTTCTTCCCTGAAGGCTGCAATTCACAGTCTTCCCCAGCAAGCGCGCCAAGAAAGCATCCGAAGGCGTTCCCTTTGTCACTGAGGACACCGGGGACGTTTTCCCAAACGACAACGGAGGCGGGCTCACCTCGGCTGGCGCGAACATAGTCAGTTGCATCTGCAAGCTCCACGTATTTGATTGTGAGGGCGCCGCGCGGGTCGGTGAGGCCCTGGCGCATGCCGGCGACACTGAAGGCCTGGCACGGGGTGCCGCCGACGAGGATGTCCGGCGCGGGGATCTTGCCGACCAGCACTTGGGCGCCGAGTTTGGTCATGTCGCCGAGGTTCGGCGTGTTGGGGTAATGGTGGGCCAGCACCGCGCTGGGGAAGGGCTCGATCTCGGCGAACCAGGCGGCGCGCATACCCAGCGGATGCCAGGCCATGGTCGCTGCTTCAATTCCGCTGCAAACGCTTCCGTATGAGATCATGGTCATCCCTTTTGGTTAAATCAGTTGAGAGTAAACATGTCGATGCTTGCCTATCTGGACCCCACTAAATTGAGCTGCGCATTTGCGTTTTTTTCTGCCATCGCCTGGACCAGGTCGGCAACGGTGCGGGTGCCTTACAGCCTTAGGGATTCCAATGGAAAGCTCATGCAGGCGCCAAGCACGGGGATTGATAAAAAAGGTAGGTTCAACCTTCAGGACACTACATATAAACAAGCGTATTGGAACCGTTTGGCTGCTGGCTTCGGGGCAGTGGCTGCGATGTGTCAAGCCATAAAGGAGTTTCCCCTTTGACTGAACCGTCCTCGCCGGCTGGCGTGATTCTTTGAAGTGGGCTATTGGTTTATGTTCGATGCAGCCTGACGGGAGACTGACATGAGATTGCAAAGCGATATCGATGCACTCGCGGCGATCGAGGAAGACGCCCGAGCGATGCTGAAGCGAATAGGAATTCCCGACGACAAGCAGAAACTGGAGGTCGTTATTTGCTTGCGGCAGATAATTGAGCTTGCTACCTATAGGCAGGCGATTGACCTATTTACAGACCATTCAGCGCAATAGGTGAGGTTGGGTCAGGCGCGCCTGGCTTTGAAGTAGCACATGGCCTTCGAGCTATAGCAGTTGTCTTGTAGGTCTTCGTAAGCCTTGTACTTGGCTTGGCTGCGCGTAACTGCCCAGACTGTTTTCACCCAGTGGCGGGCGTCACCGATGTAATGCTCAACATCGAACCAATCGACCCATGGAGGGATGACTTTCCACTCCTTGAGCGGCAGAGTCTCAGCCATTTCGCCGTACTGCATTTCGTGGGTTGGGTGGTAGTTCCGGATACGCTTCTTCGGGTCGTCGTCCAGAACTACGCCGATGTAGTGGCCGCGATCAGCGAGGATGACACCGGGTTTTCCGTAGGCGATGACACGGCGGCCGACTTCGGCGGGCACCTGATAGTGCTGCCGGACGTATGCGCAGTTGTGGCTCATGGCTTTCTCCATTCAGGCGCCGCTCTCCGTAGCAGATGGTGGCAATTTGATGTGGTATGGTGTGTGGTTTAGAAACCTGTGGATTGAAGCGATTGAGGCTTTGCGATGGATAAAATTCTTTTAACGGCTTTTCTTACAGCTCTTGCCGGCTTAATTACTGCAGTACTAAGCATTGTTAAGTTGGTTAACGACAAGGAAAGTAAGATAACCGAGTTCCGGCAAATGTGGACTGAGTCCGCTAGAGTAGCTATGGCGGATTTGATTGCAAAGATAAACACTCATGTTATTGCTGTGGTTAATTATAGGAATATGGAGAATAATTTACATACAGAGCTAAATAGGCTGCATAAATCTGATAGTGATCAGGAAAAGGAAGTTTTAAGGGGGGTTGTTGATTTCAATTCCGAGATGTTGAAAAAAGCTTTCGATATTTCTATCAGATTACTAGAGGAAGTCAATCTTGCTCACGCCAATGTACGCTTACATTTTAAACCGGAGGATCCTGAGTTTGTTAGGATAGAGCATAAAATAGACTTTTATTTTTCGAAACTTGATGAGATTCGCCGTGAGAATGACTCTAGTAAATGGAGTGTTTTGAGAGAACAGGTTCATAGCGCGACGAATGAAATAACAACATCTTCAAGGACGCTTCTAAAAAGCGAATGGGAAAAAATTAAGCTCGGCGAGCCTGCTTATAGAAATACAAGAAAGTGGTCGGTATGGGCCTGCGCAGGCATGTTGGTAGTCCTGGTTATAATCGGCATTCATGCAGTGATTTCAAATAAAATCCCTGCTATAGGAGAGCCCCGGCAAACAGAGGTTCAAACTAAATAGTTATGGTGTCGCCGCCTGGTTTGATGACCTCATCACCTGGATCCTGCTGAATCATCAACATGCTCTTCCGTTGAAATTCCAGCGACACGATTTGCGATACCTTGATTTCGTGTCGCGGAATTTCCAGTAGCGGGAGCGCGCCGCCCGGGCCAAGGCCATGCAGGTGGTGAATCATGAGCGTAATGGCCTCACCCTGTTCCTCGATGCCGCTCCAAGCCATTAGCTCAGCCAGCGCTTGGCGGGTGCCGGATAGGCAGTGCAGCCGAATTTCCTCTTCGCCGCGGCTCTTCTTCTTCGCCGCGGACTTCGCTGATCGTTCCGCGTTGCTCTTGGCCATGGCCAGCCTCTTCAATTCCGTGGGCCGGTACATCCAGCCATGTCTGTCGTCGGCGCTGGCGCACCTGGTTGCTGATGCGCCTCAATGACCCGATCCGTAGTAGGCGAACACGATTAGCATCAGAGCCGCGCCGGCAGTCCAGCGCAGAAGCGTGCGGGAAAACTTCTTCATCGACTTGCAGCGCGCGGCGAAGAAGTCGGCGTTGTCCTCGAGCTGTTGGGCGAGCTGGCAAGCGCTGTCGTGGCCGAACCGTTCGCCCTTTGCCGTGCCGGTGGAGCGCTCGATCACTTCGAATGTGTTGCTGCCCCGGGGTATGACGTTGAAGCGTGGAGCGCGGACGGGCTCATCTCGGCCAATTCGCTGGTACATCTCCGCGGTGGCCAGCGAAGTTCTAAGCCGCAACCCATGGAGAATTGCTTGGCTTTGTCTGATGGTTTGGTTCATGGCGAATCCTCGATGTGGGGTGCGTGTATTCGTAAGCACTCTTTCCGCCTGCTGGTTGCCGTTGGGCGCAGGGGAGAGTGCTGGCGGATAAATGCGGGTAAAAAGAAAGGCCCGTTGGACGTTCGGGCCTTTCACAGATGCAGTGATCTTGAGTCTGCTCGGTTTACATGGCTGCCAATCCTCCGTGTTACTTGGTCTGAAATGCAGAGGGCCGCGTTGCGCGGTGCGGACGCGACTGCATTCGTGTGTGCCAGTAGTGGCTGTTTGATATAGGATTGCCTGTCATTCGATTGGCCTGCATAGGAGATGCACAGCAATGGCTGTCAGTGTGAAGACCGTTGAAGAGCTTCGAGATCGCCCTCTTTACCGTGAGTCACTGAACTTCAGTGACGGCTCACGAGAGCTTCTGGATATCCTTGGTGAATACACTTTCCCAGAAACGAAAATGATTCCGTGCGGGATACAGGGATGCAGGACATCGCATATGAGGGGTTTCCTAGTTGTTACCACAGATGGTTTAGAAACTAACATTGGAAATGTTTGTGGAAAAAAACATCTTGGCGTCAATTTCCAAGAGAAACGGACAGCATTCCGCCAGAAGCAAAGCGAAATCAGAAATGTTGAGCAGATATTTGAAGTGAAACAACTGCTTGCAACTCTACAACCTTCGCTGGACGATCTTGAAATGCGCTCCGGTAGGGTTGCTAGGCTTAAAATTTTTCTGAACAAAGCCCACCCACAACTGGCTCGTCTGATATTGGGTAGAGCAAAGCTAGCTCAGTTCAAATTGTTCAAGACTGTTTTGATGGATGAGTCAGAAGCTCTGCGTCAGTACTCCCATGAAGTTGAGCCTGATAGCAAAGGGAATCTGGAACCCTTCGAACATTGGTTTGCTCGGCGCCGCCCGACGAAATCGGCAGCGGCAGGTGTTTTAGTCGGGCTCAGCTTCTGGAAGTACGATCTTCACCAACTGCTTCGGCAAGACATCCTGAACACAGTGAACGAGCTCAGTAGCCTGAACGATGTCGATATTGCTCAATTGGCATCGTCAGTGCTCCGCCGATACGCGAAGTGGGCCCAGACGTTGGAGTCGCGGATTCATGAAGCGTCCTTGGTCGTCTTGGAGGGCGAGAGTTTTTTTAGCAGCGATAATATTGAGGCCCTGCGGCTGCTTGAACCTGAGTTAGATCGCACCTCTAGACGCGAAGTCAAAGAAGCCCTAGATGAGCTCAAGGCAGCTTCGTCTCAGTAATCGTTTTTAGTGAAAGCTCAATAAATGCCCGGTCGTTTAGGGCATTTAGAAGCTCTTCTTCAGATGGTAGTTCATGCCACAACTCTGCCAATCCATCTGGCAAAACACTCCCCATGGCCGAGATGAATTCATCACCAGACCAAGTAGCCAGGTAATAACCATCACATGAGTTGTAAATCAAGATCGTCTGATTGATTGGCGGCTTGATCCAAGCTGTTCGCTTAAAGAAAAAGCTAGTGTCACCCAACACATTTTTCATTTCGTAAACCTCATGTTGTCATCCCAAAGCACCCTCGCGAGAAGGTGCTTCAGTGATGCTGTCCGTCCAATTACCGCCGGAAGGGGCGGGGCGCATTGCATACCGGGTCATTCACACGGTCAGGGCTTGTAAGGGCGTTTCACCATCGAGCAGCCGTCCAGGTTGTTCCTGTCGTTGGCAGGCTTTCGGGCCTGTCTGCTCGCCGGTCGCCGGTAGAGGCAATGCGGTCTGTTGTTTGTTGCGCAGACTGTTAAAGAGCGGCGGGCCAGTGAAGGTCCTTCGCATCGGCTGTGTGTCGCTGCGATGGGCCAACTATCACGTATCGTGTTTTTTTAGTCAACACGAATTGTGATTTATTTTGGAATGGCTAATACGCCCGGTTGCGCTTACGTTTTCAGAAGAGCTGGGCTATGATTATGTGATAGCTGGATGGATGTACAGTAGATGGAGAATGGTATGGCAATACCGAAGCAGCAGTCGAAACCGGTAGAACAACAAGAGATCAGTGGGGTAGAGCGGCTTGGTCTGCGCATCTCTTCGATGATCAATCACCCCGTTGCGCAGATTCAGCGTTGGGTGACGATCCATCGCCTGGACACGGATGGTGATCGAGAGTGGGAGGAAGTGATGGAACTGTTATCCGAGACGGACGGCATTGACATGACATTCAGCGACGACGGGGCGGTGACGCTTCGGTGGGAGATGAGTCTCGAGGAAGAACGGCCGGTGGAGTTAGTAAATGCTGAGCCGGCGCCTTTCTGATAGGCAAAAAAAGCCCGCTCAGTAGCGCGGGCTTTTTTAAGTGCGATGTCTTGTCAACGATTTGACGATGTGGACTGCACGTAACTGGGTTGCTGGCTGTAGAACGACTGATTCTTGATAATGTTTGAGTAGCATTCAGGCTTGGTGGATCCAGCCGGGCTTCCTGCTACTGCTGGTTGAGAAGAACCTCCCTGATTTGCGTATGCGACGTAACTACCTGAATTACTACTGTAAGTCGTCATTGTGTGAATCTCCACCCCTCAAACGTGCGGTTATCGTTAATAACATTTCCACCGACAGGCATCTGAAAACCTGGCGGTAACTGGACGCCAGGCGGGAATCCCTGCAGCAATTGTGCCTGCTGTTGTACCCGATTGAGGTTACCGCAGGTAGAAAAGTAATAGCAGCCATGAGCAGAGGATTCAACAATCGCTCGTCTGAATTCATAATCCGCGATGGCATTCTGTCCCAGGGCCTGCTCAGGGTCGAACGCCTGACCAAGCTGCATCTCATCCTTAAAGTCTTTGTAGATTGAGTTGATCAGCAGGTACAGATCGTCATTCGGTTTTTCGATGATAAGCCCAAGGTCTGCAGCCTCACGCCTGTTTATGGTGTAGTCATGACTACCTGAGTCGCTGCAGAGGAAGCTGATGATTCGTTCCACCGCGGTTTCATCTTTTACTTGATACTGCAAAAGACGCTTCGCGAGCATCTGTATCTGACTACGGGACCGATGCATTTGCCCAAGAACCAAAGGATGTACCTTTTGGCTTAGATCCAGAAGCAGCTTGGCCACTTCCGATTCATTCTTTACCCCTGAGCTTGCGATGAACTCCATGTAGCCTTTAACCGCCTCGACGCTCACTGGATATCTGACCTGAGGAGGGGCCCCATCAATCGCAGGGTTGAGCGGTGTATTTAGGCTGGGGTCAATGGGCCCTAGAGTGGCTTGCTTAGTCATTATGATTCGGTCGGCGCCAAGAGACATGATGGTCCCAGAGCTATGGCACTTCGACGGTACAATTAGCTCCAGCTCATTACAGAACTGCCGGATTAAGTTCACCAAGCTCCAGGCTGCAAGTGTATTGCCGCCGCGAGTATAGAGGATCAGAGAAATTTTTTCGGTGACGCCAATGGCATCCAGGTGACTCGCGAAGTAATCAAAAACCTCTTCATGTATTTGGGTCTCTAACCCTGGCCGATCACCCGTAATATAAGTTATGACCTTACTAGATCTCCGGTTCTCGAGGTCTGCGTACAGCGCCTTCCGTTGCTCGAACATGACTTACCACCTCGTCTTTTAACAATTATTGTCATCAAACTAAATGTGCATTCCACACCAGCAGCACGCGCGCCTGGATGTACGTCTGATCACGTGGGATCGGCTCAGGCGGATGATTGGTGTTATCGGAAATCATTTTGAAGTGGTCGGAACCCTGCATCTGTAGGCGCTTGATGTAGAGGTGATCGCCCCAAGAGAAAAGGTATATCCCGTCCCCGACAAACTCCCGAATACTCACGTCCACCAGCAAAGGATCGCGGTGTTTGATCGTCGGCGCCATTGACTGGCCCCACCCCGTGACGATTTTCAGGTGGTAGTGCTCGGTAAATTCAACTCCCATTTCTCTAAGGTGTTTCGGGCTGACCCTCACATCCTGCAGCATTTCGGGGTAGTCGTGCGGAACCTGGCCTCCACCCATAGCTGCGCGAACGTCGTAATGCGCAATCCACACCTCATCACCTACCTGGCCAGGTCGGGAGAAGTCGGTGACGATCACGTTGTTTGGCTTTTTACTTGACTCCTCTGCAGCAGCAAGGATTTTCTCCCTAACTTCCTTGGGCAGCCTTTTTCCGGCCTGCGCAAGCATGTCACGCACAAGATCCACCGAGCCGGAGGCAACCGCCGACACTATAGTGGAGGGCGTCCCCGACGTTCTCAGTAGTATCTCAGACTCATCCACCCCAATAGCCTTCGCCATCGCAGCTATATCAGCAAGCGTTGGCTCCCTTGTCCCAGCTTCATAATTCCCCACCCGGGACTGGGATTTCCAGCCGCATGCCTCTGCGAGCTGAGCCTGGGATATGCCCGCTGCTTTTCTCAGGCGCTTGATGCGCTGACCTAATAATTCGTTCATGCGCGTGATTTCATCACGAAACGAAATATTCGGCTTTCACTTATTGTGATTGAATTAAACACGTTACGTGTTTATCCTTCTTGAACGTATGAGAGGAATGAATCCATGAACCACGTTCGCTTGATTCGAGAAAGAGCAAGCATCACCCAGGCAGATCTGAGGCGGTCGCTCGGCTGGAATCAGTCGCGTCTGGCCAACTATGAATCTGGTCTGCGTTGTCCGGGGCTTAGTGAGGCCCGCCAAATCGTGGCGGCGCTGAATAGCCTCGGTGCGGAGTGCGCTTTGGATGATGCATTCCCCCCAGAAACCATTTCAGAACCTTCCGCCGCTTGATTTTCTGAACAAATGATCGCTGAGCATCTTCAGTGGCGCCACGGAAACAAATTTGAGGTTTTACGAATGGAAGATTTTTTGAGGGCTTGCCACACCACGGTCAAGGAAAGTGGGGCAGAGGAGCTAGCCGGGAAAATGTGCATGGCGCACGTGAGTCTGCTTCAGCGCTCGAACCCGGACAACGCGGCGCATCACCTGACCATCGAGCATCTGTTCGGGATTTTGCTACACACCGACGACATGCGCCCGCTGGCCTCTCTCGCTGATCAGTTTGGTTTCGATCTTGTTGCTCGAGAGAAGCCGGCGATTAAGCCATTGATGGTTGCTCTTGGACAGCTATCGGCTGAATGCGGAGATGTTGGCCGGTTGATTTTCGATGCCGCCGAAGACAACCACATCAGCCAGCATGAAAAAGCCCAGGGCGAGAAAGCAATCCTTGAAGCAATCGATGCGCTGCAGGTTCTACGCGAGTCGCTAAAGGCTGCCTGAATCGCAGGCACAAAAAAGCCGGGCTGCAACCCGGCTTTTTCAATACGCAACACACTTGAGGGGCCATTATGAACACGATCGCTACCCCCGGCAATACCCGCCATGTCGCGACACTTTTGAGCAGTTCGCAAAACGTGTCGTGTCACACCATGTCGTCACGCGAGATTGCCGAACTCACCGGCAGCACGCATGACAATGTTCTGAAAACAGTCCGGACGCTGGTTGCCAAGGGTGTCGTTTCTGCAAACGACACCCCCTATATCCATCCACAAAACGGCCAGGTCTATCGCGAGTTTCTGCTGTCCCAGCGCGACACTCTGGTGGTGGTTTCGGGCTACAGCGTCGAGTTGCGTGCGCGGATCATTGATCGCTGGCAGGAACTGGAAGCTCAGGCGGGCCAGTTTCAGATTCCAGCAACGTACGCCGAAGCATTACAGGCTGCCGCCGACCAGGCAAAGGACAACCAGTTGCTGCGTCTGGTCATTCTCGATCAGGCGCCAAAGGTTGCGGCCATAAAGCGTCTTGCCGCGGCCGGCGGCGCGATTTGCATCACCGACGCGGCCAAGCACCTGCAAGTCCAACCTTCGAAGCTTTTCACCTGGATGGAACAGCACCGTTGGATTTTTCGACGCCAAGGCTCAGGCCGCTGGACTGCGTACCAGCCGCGCATCACGTCCGGCTACATGGTCCACAAAGTCACCACCTTGAAGGCAAACCCTGAAACCGGCGCCGAGCGCGCAGCCTTCGATCCATTGGTCACCCCGAAGGGGCTTGCCCGTTTGGCTGAATTCAATATCGGAGCCTCCCTGTGAGTGTTCAAGCAATGTCCTGGGCGCTCTCTTTGCCTACTGAATCCCTGAAAGACTCAAGCGCGCGTCATGTGCTGCTGTGCCTTGCCAACTACGCCGGTTCGAACGGTGCTGGCGCCTTTCCATCCACCTCAACCCTGGCACAGGACACCGGCCTGTCCGAACGAACCGTTCGCTACAAGTTGGATGATCTGGAGAAGGTCGGACTGATCCAGAAGGGCAATCAAGCCATTGCCGCCGTGCACATCGATCGTCATGACCGCCGCCCAGTTGTGTACGACCTCCAACTATCGCGGGGTGCAAATCCTGCACCCCGTACAAATCGGGGTGCAAATGACGCAACGGGGTGCAATTCACAACAGAACGGGGTGCAGCCTGGAACAGAACGGGGTGCAGCGGCTGCACCCAATACGTCAATTAACCATCAAGGAACCGAACAGCAGCTGCAGCGCGAGATTTCCGATGTGATTGCCGAACAGGATCAGGCCGCCATCGATGCGCTGGATGATCGCCAACGCTTCGCCATGTTCGCCGCCTGGGTACCGAGTGGAAAGGCGTTGGCTGATCAACTCGTAATCGCGGGGCTGCCAGCTGAGTCGGTGACTGATGAGTTGTTCGCTGATTTCAAGGGCTTCTTCGTTGCCAAGCCTGCGACCGTAGACAGTGCCTCTGGCTGGTGTTTTCGTCTGGTCAAGTGGATCAAACGTGAGCAGGTGAAGCGCGCCGGTGGACAATCTGCACCACCCGATTTTGATGACTCAAGCTGGGCTGATGATCTGGGGGATTTGTGATGGAGATGAAAGCTCCGCGCAGCGCCAATCAACTGCTCAGCAAGATGGGAAACCTGCCACCGGTTGCACTGGTTCAGCCGAAGCAACTGCCGCCCGGCACCACTGATGTGGTGAATGCGTTGTTCAAAGAACTTCAGGCGATTTTTCCCGCGTGGAAGCAGGCCTGGCCAGACGATGACGCCTTGCGTGCTGCCAAGCGTAGCTGGATCAAAGCGTTCATCGTCGCCGGAATCAATACGCTTGAGCAGATCCGGTACGGGCTGCAGAACTGCCGTCAGTACGGCGGCGATTTCGCGCCGAGCGTGGGCAAGTTCGTGAAGTGGTGTCAGCCAACGCCTGAGATGCTGGGCATCCCTTCACACGACAAGGCTTTCCGTGAAGCGCTGGTCAATCTGGACCCGAGCCGCGCCTCTTCTCGCGTGTGGTCGCACTCAGCGGTGCGTCATGCCGCGCTCCAGTGCGAGATGCACAACCTGAACAGCCTGGTGTCGGAGAGGGCCAGCAAGGTTTTCGACCGGGCTTACGACATCACCATCCGGATGCTGGTTCAGGGCAAGCCGCTTGAGGATATCGCCGTCGGCATCGGGCACGACTCGCAGAAGCCTGAAGTGCAGTTGGCCCAGGAATACGGTGATGCGCGGCTACTGGCAACCATGGCTCGGCAATCCATTCCAGTCGACGGCCAGACCGCCCGCGCTCAGTTGCTGTCTCGGTTCGGTATTCGAGAAAAAACAAACATCGAGGGCCACACCAATGCCTGATCGCCTGCTGGCTGTTCCTGACCCGGAGAACTACCGCTTCGCCGTGTTCTGCTGCTCTTACAAGTGGGATCTGGGGAGTACTCCCGATCACGCACTGGCGCTGTTTGTTGATCAGGCGATGGCCGAGCGTTATGGCGCATCGATGTGGCCGAACACCTTTCAAGTCGTCGATCTTTTGGCGCCCGCAGGTAACCCGCAATGACCGCCCAAGTGAAAACCCTGACCGTGAAACTTTCGGATGCCGAAATTGAGCGCAGTGCCAAGAAGTTGCACATCCGCGATCTGCGAGATGCGAGTCATCCGGCGTTGCACTTTCGTTTCGCGAAGAATCGAGCGCGCGGTTCCTGGTACTTGCTCGGCAAGCGCACCTGGCACCGGATTGGCGGGTTTCCAGATCTGAGTACCAAGCAGGTCGTGGCCGCGTTGCCGGCGGTGCGCCTTCGGGTTGCTGCCGACGAGGGCTCAACGCTTTCAACCTGGGTCACTACCGGTGAGTTGCTGGCTTGGTATGCCGATCGAATGGCCCGCGACCGCAACCTGTCGGAGAAACGCAAAAAAACTGGTGCCTCGGCCATCAAGTGCCACCTGATGCCACGCCTGGGCGACCTGCTGCTGACCGGCATCGACAAGGCCACCCTCGACAGTCAGCTCATGTGGCCATTGCAGGAAAGCATTTCCATCGACTACGTGCGCCTGGTGTTCCAGTTGCTGGCCCTGGCCTTCCGCCAGGCGTTCAAGCTGGGCCTGATTTCGGCCAACCCCATGGCGTGCGTCAAGTTCAGTGACTTCTCCAAGGCGAAGGTGGGTATCAAGCCTTCCCGGTTGCGCAGCACCCAGCTTCAAGACCTCATGACACGTTTGCTCGGTGCCATGGCGAACAACCCGTCGGATGGGCTGCTCGCGCTGATGATGCTTTGCCACGGCACGCGCATAGGTGAAACGCGACAGGCGCGGTGGTCGCACATCAGCTTGGCCGAGCGCGAGTGGTTCATTCCGGCCGAGCACACCAAGACTGGCGTCGAGCATCACCTGCCACTGACCGAACAGGTGCGCAAGGTGCTGATCAGTTATCGCGAGATCCAGCGAGCCAAAGGGTATGACGGTCAGTTCCTGTTTCCGTCGCGCAACGGCAAAGCGCTCAGTGAAGGGCAGGCGAGTGCCGTGTTCGGGCGGTTGGGGCAGGGCGAGTGGACCAGCCATGACTTGCGCAAAGTCGCCCGTACCGGTTGGGCAGACCTTGGCGTCGACCACCTGATCGGTGAGCTGCTGATCAACCATGCCATGGGCCACAACGTGAAGGTGTACATCCAGTCGGACGTCATGAGCCGTAAGCGCGATGCCCTGGAGCAGTGGCACGCGCATCTAGATACGAAGGGCTTTGACCAGATTCATATGTTGACCGGCGTTAGATCCGGAGATTCCGGTAAAGCGCTGGAAGCCACAGAACACAAGGCCTGCAAGGCCATTCAAGAATCAACCATAGGCGAGGTTTCAAAAGCATGAAAAAGAGCCACGGCTCCGCCTTTCAAGCACCGCAGATCGAGTTGGCCCAGTGTCAGATTTGTCGAGGGAAGGCGTTCATCAAAGGTGTTTTTTACGACCTGGCCTGCATCCAGTGCAACGCCTCGGGGTGGGTTGTTGCCGAAACCGGCGAGGCGCTTCAGTTGCATGATTTGGTTATGCAATTGAGCTTCAAGTTGCAGGAGGCACAGCGGAAGGTCGAGGCGTTGAAGCGTGCGTCGACCACCAGTATCGGAAAACACTACGAATTGAACAACCGCCTGGGAGCAGGCGGGTCGAATTACACAGGGGATTGAGAGCATGATGATTCGTAAGCCGGCAGGACGGCCTTTGGGGGATACCGAGTACTTACTGGAACAGTGGGGCTGGTGGCGTATGGATGGGATGGGGGTCCCCAGTTACATCTCGCCTACATTCGCGCTAATGCGCCAAGTGACACCGCAGCCATCCGTGAGCACGAGCTACTGCATCACCGATGATTGGGCTCTTGCTATTGATGAGGCGGTGGCCAGACTCATTCGTCGCGATCAGCAAATGGGCGACATTATCTGGCTGTACTACGGCGCCAAATGGCCGATGGTCCGAGTGGGTAAGCACTACGGATTAAGTGAAGGTAAGACACGAGAGCTCGCCCGCGCGGGCGCTGCGTGGATCGACTGTGCTGTTGGGGGGATGAGGGACGCGGCATAGAAAGATCCGAAAGGTTGCTCTTAACTCGTTTTTGAAAGGAAAGGTTTACGTATTTATAATTGCCGCCGCTTGGTGGCAATTATAATTTGAAGTTGCCAGATTACAATTCAACTATTTCAAGCCCGATGGCGCCCTTTGTAGCTCTGCTAAGTTTAACGTGAGGGTTGGGGGCGATTTCTGATATGGCTTTCGTAACCTCCGAAATAGTTGAATCTTCAGTGTTTAGTCCAAAAATAATCTGAGATATGGCATTGGCCGGGAGGTCAAAAAGAAAAACATTATCTCCGGCCGGAGTGGAGATTTCGGCGTTTGCTGCACTGAGCGGTAGCAGCATCCGCCACTCATTTTCATACTCCCAGCTTTTATTTTTCTGAATAAGAATGTCTTTTTTTACTTCCGAAACGCTACCCAAAGGCTGCGTATCTTCATAAACAACTTTCCGTAAATGGTAAAGCTCATCGGACTCTGAACGTCTTCGGTTGAAGAACTGATTCGTTGTGTCGAAACCTATTATGAAGCCTTTAGAGTTGTCAGCGTAATTTGCCCACATCGGAGGGATAGAACAGTTGGAGCTGAGGCTTAATATTCCAATGTGTTTGTTAAGTCCTAATGAAATTTCGCTTTTTATTCTGTCTGTATGGGGCCTTATGTATTCGTTGTTGATTTTTTTAATATTTTCCAATGAGGTAAGTTGCTGTACCTTGGCTATTAAAAACTCGTGAAACTCAGGTGGCATGTTTTTAAGTGCGGCTTGCTCCGGTTCTGATAATTTTTCCAGAGTTTGGCGAATCATTAAGTCTGGGTCGAGAGTGGATACTTTGTCGAATAGTTCTTTTTCTGAAATTATTTCCTGAAATGATAAGTTGAACTCAAAAGGATCATTTAGAGCGAATGGCTGTGTGAATCTAATTTTTAGGTTTTTTAAGATGTCAACTCTTTCAGGCGTTACATATTTGTATAGTGTGCGAGGGACAGTTTCCATGATTTTTATTCGCTGGCTTCGAGGCTGGTTAAAGGTGCGAGGCGCCAGCATAGTGACTTTTTTTTTAGGTTCAAAGCTGCAAACCCCGACGGGCTCGCCAATGGAAGGTGCAAAATGAAGAAATCGCTTTTCCGCGCGGAATAGATCTGTTTTTATAGCAGCGTGTATTGCTGTGAACGCAGCGTGACGCCTTCGAGAACCCGGCCAGTTGAGCTGGGTTTTTTGTGCCTATTCATAAGCCTCGCCACAGTGCGTAATGCTGTTCACTTAAGCGCGACTCTTCAGTCATGCCTACCTTTGTGGCGAGCGAGCTTGCTCGCGTTGGGCTGCGCAGCGGCCCCAAAAATCTGATAACAATCGCCGATTTTTGTGAGCGCTACGCACTCAAGCGGGAGCAAGCTCCCTCGCCACAGGTTACTCACTGACTCAAGACTCTTAAGTGAACAGCATTACGCCACAGTGCGGGGTTTTTCGTTTTTGATTGCACATTTGTCCGCCCATACAGCGGTTTTTTATTCCACTCTCCCGAAACGGGGGTAACAACCTTCAAGCCTCGGCCCTCAACGGCCGGGGCTTTTTTATGGGGACAGAAAAGTGAGCACTGAATCTGGACTTGCGATGACAGTTGTGAAAGCCGCGCCGCCGGTGGCGTATTTCAGCAGCACCACGCTTTTCGGCTTTGAAATCAGCCACCTCATCGGCTGGTTGACACTGCTGTACACGTTGTTGCTGTTGCTCGACAAAGCGTTCCCGTCCTGGCGATCCACGCTGGTTAGCTCGGTCACATCAGCGGTGGCGGCATGGCGAAAATAAAGCTGCCGGCCGCGCTCTTGGCGGTGTTGGCCGCCGGTGGCTCGGCCTATCAGCTGATGGACGTGGCGGTCCCCATCGTCGAGGGAAACCCCTTGCGGGCCTATCTCGACATTGGTGGCGTGCCGACCATCTGCGGGGGTGTGACCAAGGGCGTGAAGCTGGGCGATGTTGAAACGCCCGAAGGCTGCATGCGCCGCAACCGTGAGGCCATCGACATCGGTCTGAAGGACGTTGCGCGCTGTGTCACTACCTCCGATCCCATGCCTGAATCGATGAAAGCGGGGTGGGGCTTGTTCACCTACAACGTCGGCGGGCCGAAGTTCTGCGCCTCGACAGCGGCCAAGCTGCTGCGCCAGGGGCAGTACGTGCAAGCGTGCGATCAACTCAAGCGGTGGCGATTCGTGGCCGGTAAGGATTGCGCGCTGAAGAGCAGCAAGTGCGACGGCATCATTCATCGCCGCGCCCTGGAGGAAACCTTATGTACGTGGGACTTGTGACTGACGCGCTGGTGAGTGCCGTGTTCCTTCTGGCTGCCGCTCTGGCGGTCGGGCCGACTCAAGTGGTGACGGTATGAAACTGATTCCCTGGGGTATCGCATTGCTGGTCGCGGTCTTGGCGCTCTGGCGTACTGAGGCCGTGGATTCAGCCCGCGCGTTGGCCGAACAGGCCAGCAGTAATGCCGGTGATCAACTGATAGCCGAGCAGTTGCGAGCCGAAGAACAGGCGGGGGTGATCGCTGACCAGCGCGCCCAACTGAAGCAAGCGCAGACCGCCGACCGCTTGTTCCGATCATTGGCGCAGACCATCGCTAGGGATGGTGACGTTACGCGTAACGCACTACAGGAGCTGAAAGAGAATGATCAAGCTATCGCTGATTACCTGGCCGGTGCTGTACCTGCTGCTTACGGGGTGCAGTTCGCCCGTCCAGAAACCACCGACCCAACCCAGTACAAGCCAGACGCAGCCCTGCCCGCTGGTGGCCTGCCGCCTGCCGGCACGCCCGCCGGTGCTGGCCAATGAGCAATGGAAGGACGCCGTGTTGGTGACTGAAGACGCGTTGAAGACCTGCGCCGCCCAGGTGCTGGCGTGCATCGAGCAACAGGCACCGACAACGCACCACGATGGTGCGCCGATGGGTCTGGGTCCCTCTGGCTCCAAAATTTGAACCTACGGTCGTCAGGCCCGCGCGGCTCGCGAATTTTTCGGTTTTCGGAAAAGCACGCCCTTTGTCCACCTTTATCGTTCAATTTTTGAACAGGTGGCCACGTGCAGCCCTTGAATTTACTGGCAACGTGTGCGCCGAACGAGAAGGGCAAGGTGGACAAATAGGCCAAGCGCTCGGCCACCTCTTCGCATTGGTCGACCTATGCCGCTGATTTTGAATAAACGCGAATACGCCGATGCCCGGGGTATGTCCGAACGGACGGTTACGCGCTGGCTTGGCGAGGGGCTGCCGCATGAGGGGAGCGGCAAGAAGGGCGACCCCATGCGCATCGACATGGCCAAGGCCACCGCCTGGGAGATTGCCCGCGAAGTGGCCAAGCAAGTAGGCGACGGTCACGCGGTCGACGGCGAAACCACAACCAAGGAACAAGAAGAACTGTTGAAGCTGCGCGCAGACCGCAAGACGCGGGAAGCCGAAGCCGAGTTGCGCGCCCTGGAGCTGGGCGAAAAGAAAAAGACCTTGATCGACATCGACCTGGTCGAGCAGACCCTGGCCAGCGCGCTGACACAGATGGCAATGATCCTGCGCCCGGTGGGCCGCAAGGTGATTCCCAAAGTATTCACCGCGCGTAATGAAGCGGCGGGCTTGCAGATATTCGACGACGAACTGACCCGGGCCATGTCGGTCGCGGCCGACATGCTGGAGGCGTTAGACATCCATGCCGCACCGTCTGAAGAGGATTCTTAAGCGGGGGGCCAAGGTGTTTCGGCCGGCGCCGTTGCGCGCGGCTTGGCTGTGGGCCAATCAGAAGCGCGTCTTGCCGCCGGGCAGTCCCGAGCCGGGGCCGTGGAACAGCGACCGCGCGCCTTGGGTTAAGGGTATCACTGAGGCTATACGCGACCCGCTGTTCAAGATGGTGACCGGCGTGATGGGCGCGCAGATGTCCAAGACCGACGGCGTGCTGTTGAACGCGGTTGGTTGGCGGATGGACGACGATCCAGGTCCGGTGTTGTACATCGGTCCGACTCGCAAGAACGTCGAGTCGGTGAGCAAGGATCGTTTTTCCAAGCTGCTGAAATCGGTGCCTTCGCTGTTTGAGGCGCTGGCCAAGGGCAAGCAAGACACGATTAATGAAAAGTTCATCAACGGTCAGCGCATCGGCTTCGGCTGGGCTGGCTCGGCGACCGAGCTGGCGTCGCATCCATCGCGTGACGTGTTCGTCGACGAACGCGATCGTATGGGCAATAACGTCGGCGGCGAAGGCGACCCGATCAGTCTGGCCGAAGCGCGTATTTCCAACTTCATCGACGGCAATGTGACGGTCGTTTCAACACCGACCGTTGGCAGCGTGGAAACCGAAACCGACGACGATGGCCTGGAGCGCTGGCGGCCGTCGGACGATGTCCATTCGCCGGTGTGGAAGCTGTGGCAGGAAGGCACGCGGCACGAATGGGCCTGGCCGTGCCCGCACAAGGGTTGTGGTCGGTACTTCATCCCGCGTTTTTCGACCTTGTACATCCCCGACGGGGCGACGCCCAAGCAGGCCCTGGACGACGCCCGGCTGTTCTGCCCGCATTGCTCGGCGATGATCGCCGAGGAATCGAAAGAGTGGATGAATGACCGTGGTGTGTTTGTCGCCCCAGGCCAGCGCCTGGTCGGCTTCAACGTGGCGGGTGCGCAGATCGAGCAGGGCGGCGTGACGGTAACGGTCGAATTCGGTACCTACCTGGCGCCGCTGGAGGCAGACACTTCGGCGTCGTTTTGGGTGTCCGGGTTGTGCTCGCCCTGGCAGACCTTTGGCCAGCGCGCGCGCAAGTTCGTGGTGGCCATGTTGTCGGGCGAGCCCGGCCGGATGCAGGCCGCGATTAACACCGCATTCGGCGAGCTGTTCATGGTCAAGGGCGAGGCGCCGGCCTGGCAGTCGGTTGCCGCGCTACGCCGGCCCTATGCCTTTGGCGAGGTGCCGCGCGGGGTGCAACTGATCTTGGCCGGTGTCGACGTGCAAGGCGATCGTCTGGTCTATGTGGTGCGCGGCTTCGGCTACAACTTTTCGTCGTGGCTGATTGAGCACGGCGAGATATGGGGCGACACCGAACAGGAACAGGTGTGGCAGGACCTGGCCACGCTGCTGGAAACGACCTACGACGGCCGGCCGATTGCGCGGATGCTGGTCGATTCGGGCTATAAGCCCGGCGGTAAGGCCGCACCGGTGCATATGGTCTATCAGTTCTGCCGGCGCTACTACGGCCGCGCGGTGCCGACCAAGGGCCGGCAGCAACAGGACAAGCCGTACAAGTTTGCTGACGTGGACCAGAAGGGCCACGAACGCCAACCGCTGAAGTTGATGCACATCCACACCGACCACTTCAAAAGCTGGGTGCATGCCCGTATCGAATGGCCGGTGGAACATGCCGGCGCTTGGTACATCGCACAAGACGCGACCGACGATTACTGCCAGCAGGTGGTCGCCGAGGCGCGCCTGGTGACCCAGGCGGGGCGCGTGTTCTGGCACAAGCTGCGTACCGACAACCACTATTTCGACGCTGAAGTGTTGGCGGCGACAGCCGCCCATCTTGAGCAGGTGCATCGCCTGCCGCGCTTGGGGGACGAAATGCTAGACCTGCCGGATGAAACGGCGCCTGACCTAACGGACATGCCTGCGTTGCCTGATGGCGCGCGGGTAAAACAGAAACCCAAACCCCCACCGGAACCGGCAGCGCCGGCGCCGAAGCGGAAAAAACGCCGTCGGGGGGCTGTGAGTGAGTGCCAACTATGAGCCGAAACCGTGGGGCAGTTCGGGCGGAAATCGCCGCCATCGACAAGGCCATTCTTGATGTGCTGCAGGGTGGTCAAAACGTCGAGGTGACGACGGCCGCCGGGACGCGAAAGGTGCAGATGGCGGACCTTAAAACCCTGTATGCACAACGCGATCGCCTGCGGCGCAGCCTGCGCGGCGGGCCGGTGGCTCGACAAGGGATTCCGATATGAGTCGAAACGTCTTCGACCGCGTGGTCGGTTTCTTTTCCGCCTCGGCGGGATTGGACCGCGCGCGGGACCGGATGAGTCTCGACGCCCTGGATTCATTCGCCGGGGCGTCGAAAAGTCGCCCGGCGCTAAAATCGTGGTTTACCTCGAAAAAGGACGCCGACGGCGACGTTAACCCCGAACTGGCGACCCTGCGGTCGCGGTCGCGCGATTTGGAGCGCAATAACCCGATTGCCCACGGCGCCATGAAAACCAAGACGGTCTATGTGATCGGCACCGGGCTACGGCCTGAACCGAGTATCGACGCCGAGTTCCTGGGGCTGAGTTCCCAGCAGGCGGAGACGTTACAGGCGCAAATGTTGCGTGAGTTCAACCTGGCGGCCGATTGCCTGGAGGCAGACGCCGCGCGGCGCAAGACCTTCTTTCAAAAGCAAGCCGAGCTGTTCCATAGCGCCCGGGTGAATGGCGACGCGTTTCTGTTGCTGCCACATTTCGAGCGTGAAGGGTCACCGTACGCGACGCACTTTCAGTCGGTCGAGTCCGACCGCGTGTGCAACCCGAACAACAAACCCGACAGCGAAACCCTGTCGGGCGGTTTCGAGCTGGACGAACACGGCGCCGCCGTGGCGGTACATGTGTTGCAAACCAACCCGGCGAAGCGCTTTTTGCGCTCTAAAGCGTCCTGGCAGCGGGTGCCGCTGTTTGGCGAGCAGAGCCGGCGCAACGTGCTGATTCACTCCAACCACAACATGCGGGCCAGCCAAACGCGGGGCATCCCCGACTTGGCGCCGGTGATCGAAGTGATTAAGCAGGCCGGGCGCTACATCGACGCCGAACTGATGGCGTCGGTGATTAGCTCGAAATTCACCGTGTTCATCAAGTCCGACCGCGATGGCGGTGGGGATGCCTATGGGCCGGGAGGGGGCAGGACAGACGCAGCGGATGACGATGACGACGACAGCGACGAGGCCCGCGACCTGCGCCTGGGTGATGGCTTGGTGTACGAGCTGGACGAAGGCGAGAGCATCGAAACGGCCAATCCGGGGCGACCGAATGCGGCCTTTGACCCGTTCGTGACGGCGCTCTGGCGCATGATCGGCGGCGCCATTGGTGTGCCGTTCGAAGTGTTGATCAAGCACTTTACCGCCAGTTATTCGGCCAGTCGGGCGGCGCTGTTGCAGTTCGCCCATTACATCATGGTCGACCGGGCCAACTTTGTTGTCGACGTGTGCCAGCCGTATTACGAAACCGTGATCGCGGAAGCGGTGGCACGGGGGCGCTTGCGATTGCCGGGGTTCTTTCAGGACCCGCTGGTCCGCCGAGCCTACTGCCAAGCGCTGTGGCACGGGCCCAATCTGGGCGAGCTGGACGAACTGAAGGCGGTCAATGCGGCTGAGAAGCGGCTAAAGATCGGCATCAGCACGCACGAACGGGAAAGCCGTCACTTGCTGGGCCAAGGCTGGGAACAAATCAACAACCGACGCGTGATCGAGGAGCGTCGCAAGTACAAACCGGCGGCGCCGAGTGCGCCGCCCAATGACGACAACGTCGAACAAGGCCCCGAAGGCAACCGCCAACGGGGCCTTTTGCTGCCAGGGGAGGACGCATGAAAAAGCTGATGGCCTTGCAGTTTCTGGCTTCACAAGCCTGGGCGCTGCCGCCGACGATGCTGGCTGACATGGAAGCCATCGCCCGCCGAGAGTTGAAGGCCGGCAGCCTGGAGGCACTGGCCACGCAAGACGGGGAGGGGCTGAAGTCGGTCCCTGCCGTCGAGCTGCGCGACGGGGTGGCACTGATCAAGGTGCGCGGGGTGGTGTCGCGCTATGCCAGCTGGATGCACGACATTTGCGGCGGCACGTCGACCGAAGCGCTGGCCAAATCGCTGTCGGCTTCGATTGAAGACCCCAAGGCCCGCGCGGTGGTGCTGTGGTTCGACTCGCCCGGTGGCCAGGTCAACGGCCTGAATGAAATGGCCGAAATGATCTATCAGGCTCGGGGCCGGAAAAAGATCGTCGCCTATGTCGGCGGCCAAGCCTGTTCGGCGGCGTACTGGATGGCTTCGGCCTGTGCCGAAGTGGTGATCGACGCGACCGCCGAACTGGGTTCGGTGGGCACGGTGGCGGGGTTTCGCATCCTGCCGCCGGTCGAGGGCGAACAACGCATCGAAGTCGTGTCGAGCAATGCGCCGAACAAGCGCCTTGACCCGACCAGCGAGGACGGCCAGGCCGCCGTGCAGACCATCGTCGACGACCTCGAAACGGTGTTCATCGACGCGGTGACCCGAAACATGGGTGTCGGCCGCGACAAGGTCCTGGCCGACTTTGGCCGGGGCGGCACCTTCATCGGTGCCAAGGCAGTAAAGCAGGGCATGGCGCACCGCCTCGGCAGCTTGGAAGGCTTGATCGCCGAGCTAAGCGGCCGGCAGTCGTCCCGCCCGATTCAACCACTCAAGGCGTCAACCGCCGCCAAGACCAACGTAGGAGCAAACCACATGCCTCTGACTATCGCAGAAGGGGCGACGGCGGCCGCCGTTGCTGACGCCCTGAAGGCCCAACACCCGGACGCTTTCGCCGCCATTGCCGCCACCGGTGCGGCCGACATGGCCACCGCCGTCGAAGCGGCCCGTGTGACGGGTCACGCGGCGGGCAAAGCCGAAGGGGAAATCGCCGGCCGTACCGCTGAAACCGCACGAGTCACAGCGGTGTTTGCTAACAGCCTGCCCGGGCACGAAAAGCTGATTCAGGCCCTGGCCTTGGACGGCACCACCAGCGGCCCAGAAGCCGCCGCGCAGATTATCGCCGCCGAGAAAAAAGGCGGTGCCGACTACCTGCACGACGCTGCCAAGACCGAAGCCAACAAGGTCAAGGGCGGCGCCGAACCCCAGGGCGGAAAGTCCACCGTTGACCCGAAAACGCTGGCCGCTGAAGCCCGCACCCTGGTCGACTCCGAAGCCGCCAAGGGCAACAAAATCACTATTTCCGCCGCTGTGCGAATGATCCAAGGGGGTAAAGCCTGATGCGTCAACACATTGAAAGCCGTCGCGCCGGTACGGATGCCGAGCCTTACCGCATTGCCGCTTATGACGATGTCGAAGGCGAGTTCAAGCAAGCCGCGGGGCCGAGCGAAGCGCCGTTGATGGGCGTGACCGGCAGCCTCGGCGCGGTGGCAGGCACCGTCTGCGACGTGATCCGAAGCGGCCCAACCGAGCTGGAGTATGGCGACGCTGTTGGGTTTGGTGACTTGCTGACCGCCGACGTCGCCGGTCGTGCGGTGAAGGCGAAACCCGGCGAAGCCTACGTCGCCCGCGCCGACGAAACCGGCGATGCCGGCACCATCGGCCGCGTGTTCATCGAGCGCGGCTTCGTGCCGGCCGCTTAATTTGACCCTGGAGTAATTCAAGCATGCCAGCCCCGTTTCCTATTGACCCGGTCCGTACCGGGATCGTCATTGCCTATCGCAATGACAAGCTGATCGCTGATCAGGTGATGCCGCGTAAGTCTGTTGGCGGTGAGCAATTCAAGTGGTTCGAATATGACAAGGCCGAGCGCCTGACCCATATCGATACTGAAATCAGCCGTAAGGGCGCCGCTCAGGAAGTCGAATTCGCGGCCGAGGAAAAAGACGCCTCGACGGCCGATTTCGGTTTGGACGACGTGGTCCCGCAAAGCGACATCGACAAGGCCGCCAACAGCAACTATGACCCGCTCGATCACGCCTCAGAAGCGCTGACCGACCTGATTCTGTTGGACCGCGAAGTGCGCGTCGCCCGAACTGCCTTCAACCCGGACAACCATGCCTACGGGAAACCGTTGGCGGCCGCAGAGAAGTTCAGCAACCGCGACGCCGACCTGTTGCCGTTCTTGCTGGCCCAGCTCGATGGCCCGCTGATGCGCCCGAACACGTTGACCATCGGCCGCGCCGAGTGGACCCAGTTGCGGGTCAACCGCAGCATGGTCGCGGCGGCCCACGGCAACAGCGGCGACAAAGGCGTGGTGAGCATCGCCCAACTGATGGAACTGCTGGAAATCGAAAACGTGTTCATCGGCGAAAGCCGCGTGAACATCGCCAAGAAGGGCAAGCCGGCCGAGGTCAAACGAGTGTGGGCCGGGCATTGCGCGTTCACCTACCAGGCGGCCAACGTCGAGATTCCGGCTGGGACCCTGACCTGGGGGGCTACTGCGCAATATGACGATCGCTTCGCCGGGACCTGGTATGACGAAAGCGTCGGCCTGAAGGGTGGTTACCGCCTGCGCGTCGGTGAGCAGGTCAAGGAACTGGTGATTGCCAAAGAATGCGGCTTGCTTCTGCAAAACGTGATCTAAGCGTCGCCAGGCTGTACCGAGAGCCCCGCCAAGTGCGGGGCTTTTCGCAACCGAAAGCCTGCCGACAAGGGTCGGCTTTCGCATGCGAAAAGGGGGAGTCATGAGCCGATTTAACATTGTTGAACGAACGATGCTGATTTGTAAGGACGCCACGGCGCAGGTGCTGACGTACGCGGGCGAGCGCTTCGATGTCGAGGGCATTTTCGACAATGCCGAGGTCGATTTCGAGCATCGAAAAGAAGGCTCCAGCGACTCTGGCGGCTTGAAGTTCAAGCGCCGGCAACCGGTGTTCACCACTGGCGATCAACGCTTGGCCGGGATCAGCAAAGCGTGGCGGCTGACCATCAAGGACAAGGTTTACTTTTGCCCCGCGCCCTATGCCGACGGTGCGGGCTGGCTGACTCTCTGGCTGGCCGACAGCCTGGACGAACCCGCCGTAGAGGAGGGCGGAAGCCATGGCAGCCAGTGGCGTTAACTTTCAACTGAACTTCGCGCAAGAAATCACCCGCGTCACCGCGCAGATTCAGGCCACCCCCGAGCAGGTGACGAAGGCCGGCGAGCGAGCCCGCCGTAAAACCATGCGCTGGCTGTCTACGCGTATGGCGCGCGAAATCAGCCAGGCCCTGCGGGTGCCGCAGAAAAGCTTAAAAGCGCGCTGGAGCACGACCACGGCCGGCTCTGGCGCCGAACAAGTGACGATTCTCTGGTTTGGCACCTTGCCTTTGCCGGCGGAGAACGCTGGTCGACCCCGACAGGGCAAGAAGGGCACAACGGTCGCGGGTCGTCGCTTCGACGGGGCGTTCTATCGCAGCGTTTACGACGGGGTTTCGCGGGTCTGGATTCGCAAAAGCCGCGCCCAGGCGCTGGGTCTGCAACTGCCGGCTATGAGTCGGCAGAACGGCGGGGGCAGTGCTCGCTTTCTTGATCTTGGTGGCAGCAATGACAGCAGCAACCGGGGACGTTTCCCGGTGGTGCGTGTCGGCATCGAACTGGCCGACATGGCCGGCGAAGTGTTCCGCCGTTACGAGCGGCGCGCCCTGGCGCGGTTTGCCCAGCTGATCGAACAAGAAATCAATTACGCGGTGAATCATGAGCGGAAAACCTGACGAATCCCAAGTCGATTTGACCGAATTGCATAACCGGATTATCGCGGCCATACGCGAGCGGTTCGGTGAGCGGTTGACGACCGTGGACATGTACAACCCCGTGGACCCGAACAGCCAGTCGATCAAGACGCCGGCGGTGCTGCTGGAGCTGGCCGAGATTCGCCCCAGTGGGCGCACCACGGGCGGCCGCACACCGATGGAGCTGGTATGGACCGCGCACTGTGTCTTAAGCGCGCAGACCGAAAACGTCCAGCTGGAGGTGCGCAACTTCGCGGCCCATCTGCTGCGCTTGATCGACGGCGCACGGTGGGGGCTGGAATACGTGGAACGCGCCGGCGAGTTAGAGGCGTTTCCCGGGTTGTTTACCCCGGGCGAAAAGGGTTTCGAGAGTTGGCTGGTGAGCTGGAAGCAAACGGCCCATGTAGGCGAAGCCTGGGAACTGCCCGTCGATGGTCCGGCGCTTGAGGTGTTCATAGGGCAAGACCACGTAGGTAACGATCAGCCGGAGGCGTGATGGACGTTTTGCAGCGCCTGGAAGAGCTGGAACGTCGCGTTGCCCAAATGGTGGTGCGCGGCAAGATTGCCGAGGTCGACCCCGTCAAGGCCGTCGCGCGGGTCCAGTACGGGCCCGGCATGACAACCGGCTGGCTGCCCTGGAAGCCGATCCGGACCGGGAAGGCGATTGTCTGGTGGTGCCCCGAAAAGGGCGAAGGGGTCACGGTGATCAGTGAGGGGGACCTGGCCCTGGGCGAGATTCTGCCCGGTAGCTATCACAAAGACTTTGTCGCGCCATCGAACGACCCCGACCTGTTTTTGATCCAGTACGGCGATGGCGGGTCGGTGTCTTACGACCGCAAGGCGCACTTGCATCGGCTCGACTTGCCCGCCGGCGGTCGCGCCGAAGTGGTCGCCCCGGGTGGCGTCAAGATTACCGGTGACACCGAAATCGACGGCACGTTACGCGTAACGGGCGACATCAAAGGCGACGCCGAAGTCGGTGACGCCGTGCGCAACATGAGCGCCGACCGGGCGCTGTACAACGGCCATAAACACGGCAACAGCCCGGCCCCTGATCCGCAACAGTGAGAACAGCATGAAGCAAGGTATGGACAGGATTACAGGGCGCCTGATTGGCGGCATTCCCTACCTGTGGCAACGCCTGAGCGATGTCATAGCGACGCCGATCGGCAGCCTGGTCGGCCGCCGCGACTTTGGTTCTCGGTTGTTTGAACTACTCGACCGAAACGTCGATTCGGAATTCCACATGGACGCCTTTGTCCGGCTCGCTGAAGCGATCAACAACAAGGCCAACGGCCTGGATGACTTCAGGCTGTTGACGATGCGGGTTGAGGTGGTGGCCAGCAACCATATCGAGCTGTTTCTAAACGGCCTGCTGTACGAGCAGGGAAAAGCCAGCGCGGTGGAATTGGAAAGGATCTTGCTCAAATGACAGGCGTAATCCCGGCTTTGCTGCCGCCTTTGACCGTCGTTAAACCGGTCGACTATGAAGTTATTGTCGCTGAAATCGCCGCCTCGGCTGGGGTGGAGAACAACAGCCCGGCCGACCCGGCCTATCGGGTTGTGCTGGCCTGCGCCTATCGGGAAATGTTGATCCGCCAGGAAATGAACGAGCAGGCCAAGGGGCTGACATTGGCGTATGCCTTCGGCGGCCAGCTCGACCACATCGGCGTCACCTATTACCGCAACCCGGACGGCAGCCCGATCCTGCGCCGCGCTGGGGAGTTGGACGACGACTATCGGGCGCGCTTGCAGGAATCACCCGAAGGGCTATCGGTGGCGGGCCCCGAGGGCGCCTATCGCTTTCATGCGCGCAATGCCAGCCAGGAGGTCAAAGACGTTTCGGTCGACAGCCCGCAACCCTGTGAGATTGACCTGTTTGTCCTGGGGCGCACGGGTGACGGCCAGGCGGGCCCCGCGTTGTTGCAGGCGGTCGACACCTACCTGAAGCCGTTTCGGCCCTTCGGTGACCGTGTGCGGGTGCGTTCAGCGGAGATTGTGCGCTATGCCCTGAATGCGACCGTGTCTGTGTCGTCCGAGCTAGACCCGGCAATGGCGCTGGAAGTGGCTGAGACGCGCGCCAAGGCGTATGTGGCGCAGATGCATAAGCTGGGTGGTCAGGTCGTACGCTCGGCCGTAGACGCGGCGCTGACGGTCGAGGGGGTGACTGAGGTTGTATTGAATGGCTGGCAAGACATTCGTTGCAGCAAGTCGCAGGCGCCCTATTGCTATGACCTGGTGCTACGGCCGGGAGGGTGACCGATGAACATCCTACCGCCACACCTGGCCGAACTTGAACGCAAGATTGACGCCGGCACGGCGCGCATCGATGCCATTCCGGTGCGGACGGAAACCCTGTGGAATCCCTGGACCTGCCCGGTCGAGGTGTTGCCCTGGCTGGCCTGGAATTTGTCCATCGATCATTGGCGGGCGAGCTGGCCCGAGCAAAGGCAGCGGGCGGCGGTGGCCAGTTCCCTGGACCTGCACCGGATTAAAGGGACGCTGCGCGCGGTCGAGCAAGCGCTATCTGAGTTCGACCTGGCGCCGAAGGTCACGGAATGGTTTGACGCGGTGCCACCGTTACCGCGCGGCACCTTCCGGCTTGACCTGGCCACCGACAGCGTTCCGATAACGCCTGAGCTGGACGCGCGGATCATGGCCGCCCTGGAGCAGAACAAGCGCGCGTCGATTCACTTGGCCACCGTCCATATCAAGCTGGAAGGGCGGAGCCAGTCCCGGGCCGTCGCGGCATCTGTCGCGGGGGAAGTGACCACGATCTATCCGTTACAGGTAACGCAGTTAGAGCAAACGCATACCAAACGCGCGGCGGCGGGTGTGGCCACGATGACCGAAAACACCACGCTCTATCCGTTGCAGGCCACGGCTTTCGAGCAGCACTGTCGGTTGCCGACCGCCTTGGGCACCTTGACCACCGGTGATGCCACCACGCTTTACCCGCTTCAACCGACGTTGCTCGAGCAGCGCGCTAACCCTGCCGTGGATTCGGTAGGTGGCGATTCTGGCGAGCAAACCACGATCTACCCCCTGCAAATGACCGAGCTGGAACAGCAAGCCGCGACGATTCAATCAGTCGGCGCGGACGGGGTGGAACTGACAACTATCTACCCGCTGGAGGTGTGATGGCAGCGCAAGAGTTCTACACAATTCTGACCAAGGCCGGCTTTCAATACGAAGCCGAATGTAAGGCCAACGGCAAGCCGATCAAGCTGGTAAAAATGAGCGTCGGCGATGGTAACGGTGCGTCCTATAACCCTGTGGATACGCAAACTGCGCTGAAGCGCAAGGTGTGGGAGGGCAACCTAAACAATCTGTATCAGGACAAAGTGAACACCGCCTGGCTGGTGGTCGAGGCCGTCATTCCTGAAACAGTGGGCGGTTGGTGGGTGCGCGAGGTGGGCGTCTGGACCGACACCGGCGTGTTGTATGCCATCGGTAAATACCCCGAGTCATACAAGCCGTTGATCAACAACGGCGCCGGTCGCGAAGTCAGTATCCGCACGATCTTCACCACGACCAATGCCGACAACGTGACGCTGATGCTCGACGGGTCGGTCATTCAGGCGACCCGCGCCTGGGTGAAAGATTTTGTTGATGCGGAGTTGGCCAGCGTCTTGTCGGCCGAGCATGAGGCAGGCAAAACCCACAAGTACCCGCTGGCCAATTTCATCGAAACCGACTGGGTGTCGGAGTCGAGCCAGTCGGAATACCTGGCGGAGATTTTCCGCACCTTTGGCCAGTCGGGGGTGTTGGGCAGTCGCCAATACGGTTCTGCCGGTACCGAGTCGTTCAACCGCACGTTCGACGGCGCTTATTCGGCCATCAACTTGCACAACCACCCGAACCTGCTGGCGACCCCCGGGCTGGGTGAAATCGCGGCCATGATCAATGGCCACATGGTCAGGACGCGGCACAACGACTACCGCCTGCGCAGTGCTGCGCCGGGTAACTACCTGGCGATGGTGGACATTGCCCCACCAGCAGCCCCCGCGTCGGTGAATGCGGCGGTCGGCATTCCGGCGAAGGTCGCAGAAATGCGCGAATATTTTCGGGCCTTTGCTGCGCGTGACACGTCGATTCGCGACTATCAGCCCCACTTTCGCTGGAACCTGTCGGTGCTGGAAATCTGGCCGGAGCTGTTGACCGACGAGGTGAACGACACCTTTGAAAGCTTCCGCCATCTGGAGGAAATCAACGGATATCGTGACCTGTTGTCGCGCACCTTGTTGATGGGCGCCACTGGTTTCAGCGGTCGCAATGAAAACGGATCGTTTATCCCCGGATCGGTGCGGCAAGTGTCCAAGACCGGGCGGCCGCAGTACGTGGCCTGGCGTTATCGCATTTCGGTCGCGGATGTGGGCAGCGTCGGGGATTACCCCGTGGACAAACTTATTACCCCGCTCGATTTGCCGTTGCAGCGTTGGCACGCGAACCTGACGGGGCCGCAGGTCGCGGCAAGCCGTCGCCAGCGGTGGCGCATCAACCGTGAACTGTCGACCGATCCGACCTGGGGTGCGTACAACGAAGCCCCAACCATCGACCTGCTGGATGAACTGATGTCCAAGGTGCCGGGACTGAACGGCGCCGGCGCAAACTTGGTCGAGCAATACACGGACAGCGGCGTGGTGACCAAACTGACCAAGTGGGACAGTCCCGAGCTGCTGAACGCGGCTTACTACAACCGCCGGTATGGGCACGAACGCAATGCCAGCGGCCGTACCAAGGGCTTGCGCAGTTACAACGACCCAACGCTGTTTGTGGCGTCCAACACGCGCCCTGAAGTGGCGTCGTTTGCGGCGGACGGTCAAACCTACCGCAACAGCTACGCGATTCCGTTGGAGCTGATTTTGCGCACGCCGCTGGAGGGTTGGAACCCCTACGGCATCGCCACGGTAGCCGCCACGCCTGGCGACGGCGCTACCGCGCAAACCGCTTGGACTGGGCGCAGTGATAGTTCTCGGCACTACATCACACCGGCCGAGATGTTCTCTGACACGGTGTTAGACCCTGATCCGGCGGATACCGGGGCGAGCCCACGCTGGGTGTTGGATAGCACCGGAACGCCTCGGCTGGTGCGAGCCTCGGGCATCTACGCGGTGCTACCGAAAGTCGAGGGCGCTGGCGGCCTGGTCCTGCGTTACCCGGTCTATCCGATGTACCACGAAGGGGGTTGGGCGGCGGCTGCGGTCGATGCCCTGGCGGGCGACTGCACGACCAGCCTGGTGAACTTGATGCGCGGACAAATGACGCAAAAAGATTCGTTAGCGGAAATGAGCGAGACGATCCGGGTACTCAAAAACGAAGTTACGCAACTTAAACAGAAATAAACCGGGGAATTATTATGGGCATGTCGGCACTGCTGGCTGAGGCTACTCGCCTTGTTGGAATGTTTCAGGACAAAGAGAAGGGCATTAACGCCGCTGTAGCTGCTGCCGTTAGTGCAGTCCCGGCGATGAGTAAGATTTATTATGTCAACGCTATTACCGGTGACGATGCTGCCGGCTTGGGGGACAAGCTCAAGCCGTTCAAAACGATTGCGAAGGCCGTGAATGCCATCCCTTATGGCGGCGGTGGCTATATCCGGTTGTTTGGTCATGAACATGTGATCGAGAGCCTGATTTTCGTAATTTCCAAGAATATTACGATTGCGGTGGCCGAGGGGGAGACGGTCATGCCAATCCTGCGAAACGTGTGCATTCCGGCTAACGGTGCAGACGGTTCGGGGAACCTGGATAACTCGACCACTGGCTTTATGATGGACAGTTCTACTGTCGTCCTGGATAACCTGCGCATTCGCACGGCCAACTATGCGAAACCCGAGTCAACGACGAACAACGTCTACACCGGTTTGTTCCGGCGCTACGATCGACCGATGGGCATGATTCATCTGTCTCGTTGCGAAGTTGAACTGGGTGATACCTCGCTTTCTCGTCATACCATCAACGGGCAAACCGGTATTGTTTCGTTGTACTCGAACAAGATCAGTCGAGTGGGCCCTGTCGTTAAGAACACGCCATTAATCGAGACAGCAGGCACTCCGATTATTTTGTCTGCGCAAAATAATACGTTGCCGGCTGGCGCTAAATGGTCGGGTGATTATTTGACTGGCGTTGTTTTTGACTCTAATGGCACGCCTAGAAGTGTCGTCAGTAACTTGGTTCTTGGTTGATTGGGTGACTAATAATGCGACTTAACTTTACATATGATGGGCAATTTTATTCGGCGTTTACCGTGGAGGATGCGCTAGCAGCGGGGATACCGGTGTCAGTGCTGGCCGGAGCTGCTGCGGAGGATGTCCAGAAAGGGATTGATGCGGCCGTGGCGCAGGCCCGCGCGCGCAATGCCACGCGGATCGATGGACAGGATTCCATGTATTTGCTCAAGGCGAATGAAGCCGAACGCTATATCGCGGCCGGCTCGCCAGTGGATGCCAGCGACTATGTGTTGCTCAAGGCCGAAGCCGAGGCGTTGCAGATTACCCCGCAGGAACAGGCAAACCGGGTGATTGAAGCCCGGGACTCCTGGCTGGCCGTGGCGGCCCGCATTGAAGCAGCCCGCATCGGTGGCAAGGGCTCGCTGACAGAGTTGGCCACCGTCGAAGCGGTGGTCGCCGCCGGTGAACTGGTGATCGCTGAGCTGGACGCCATCTAAGCCAGCGCCCTCCGCTAAGACACCCCCAAGCCGCGAAAGCGGTTTTTTTTCGCCTGAAAGTCCCCGCCCTGGGGGCTTTCGCTTCTGCTGGAGATTGAAATGGCAGCTGATTACCTGCACGGGGTCGAGCAGTTTTTTCTCGAAAACCTCGACCGCCCTATCGAAGTCCTGGCGGCATCGACCATCGGCCTGGTGGCCACCGCTGACGATGCCGACCCGCTGGTGTTTCCGCTCAATACCCCGGTGCTGTGCAACAGCGACAAGCTAATCGCCAAGGCCGGCATGACGGGCACCCTGCGTGATGCGCTGAACGACATCTACCGCCAGTCCGGCGCGGTGGTCGTGGTGGTGCGCGTCGACGCAACGGAAACCCCTGAAACCCAAATCGCCGGGGTGGTCGGCACCATCGACAACGAAACCGGCAAATACACCGGCCTCAAGGCGTTGTTGGCCGCTGAATCCCTGGTCGGCGTGCGCCCGCGGCTAATCATCGCCCCGGAGTTCAGTCACCTGACGGGCGTGGGGGCGGCAATGGAAGTGGTTGCGAAGAAGCTCAACGCAATCCCAATCATCGACGGCAGCGAGAAGGGCTATTCCGCCGTTATCGGCGAAGCGGCGTTGTATCAAGAAACGCTGTTCGTGAACTGCGGTGTCAAGGTGCTGGACGAGGTTACCGGCCAGGTTGTGACCCGCAAGGCGTCGCCGACCATCGCCGGGCATATCGTGCGCGTCGACAATGAAGAGGGCTATTGGAACAGTGCGTCGAGCCGGAAAATCTTCGGCATCCTCGGCACGTCCGAAGTGATCGATCATGCGATCGGCAGCACCACCAGCAAGGCCAACTTGTACAACAGCAAGAACGTGGCCGTGATCGTCAATCAGCAAGGCGGCTGGTATCTGTACGGCAACCGCCTGGCCAATTCCGTGATGATGCCGCACCAGCGGATTCGCTACATCGTCGGCGATTCGATCCTGTACGCGCACCAGGAATTGCTCGACCGCAACGTCACCCAGGGTTACGTCGATGGCGTGAAAAACCGGGTCAACAAACTGATCCGCCGTTTGAAGTCGCGCGATGTAATCAGCGGCGGCGAATGCTGGGTCGACAAGGAGTTGAATCAAGCCGCCATCGGCACCGGCCAGGTGTATTGGGATTACGACCTGGGCTTCTACGACGTGGCCGAACGCATGACGTTCCGTCAGCACATCAGTAACGGCTACAACGAAGCCATTTTCGAATAAGGGGGTGATCCATGGGCGCCAAGCTGCCTAGTGTTTTGGTCGACGTGAATTCGTTCTTCAAGGACGAATCATTTGCTGGCCGTTGTAATACCGCCACCTTGCCCAAGGTTGTGACCAAGACGATGGACCAGACCCTGGCCGGCGTCGCGGGTGACATCGAGCGCGACCTGGGGCGCCTCGAAAAGCTGGAGTGCGATGTAACTATCTCTGACTACTCCGAGCGCATTACCGGCCTTCTGGGTGCGCGTGACAGCCGTGAAGAGGTGTTCACGCTGCGCGGTGCGGTCGACGTGGGCGGCATCATCAAGACGGTGATTGTGCGGATGCAAGGCTTCTGGAAGTCCGCCGAGTTCAACGAGTGGGCCCCGGAAAAAGAGGCCACCATGAAATTCGCCATCGCGGTCGAGCTGTTCCACTTTGAGGTGGACGGCAAAGAGCTGATTTACATCGACAAGCTCAACAACGAATTCCGCGTCAACGGCGTGGACCGCAACAAAGAAATTCGCGCAGCGCTGGCCCAGTAAGGGCCGGCGTTTTTTTACCCAATTTTCGAGGAATCCCCATGAGCAAGCCTGTAACCCTTTCCCGTCCAATCAAGCGCGGCGAAACCGAAATCACTGAAGTCACCTTCCGCGAGCCAGGCGCCGGCGAATTGCGCGGCCTGGATATGTTCGACGTGATCCGCATGGGCGTGAATGCGCACCGTGTACTGGTGCCGCGTATCGCCAATATCACCGCCAACGAGTTCGACCTGCTGGCCCCCAAAGACCTGTTGAATGTACAGACGGAGGTGGTCGCTTTTTTCACGGATTGACCGCCGTACCGCACGAAGTAATGGAGGCGGAAGCCGACATTTTCCTGGTCTTCACCGGCTGGGATGCGCTGACGACGGAGCGCATGCGGCTTGAAGAGCTGATGCGTTGGCACAAGATCGCGCTTGCTCGGTACGAGCAGGGCCGGGCCGGGCAGTCCTGAGAGGGGCCGCCCGGCCTTTTTTTTGGGGTGGGCTATGTCGAATTCTATGCGGCTAAACCTGATCATGGGCCTGGTGGACAAAATCACCGGGCCCATTCTGAAGGTGACCGATACCACGTCGCGGATGGGCGAAAAAATCAAGGCGACCCAGTCCGAGCTGTCGCGCCTGGGCAATACCTCTAAGGACATCGAGCACTTCAAAGCGCTCGAGGCGCGCACCGGCCAGACGGCGCAGGCCCTGGCCCTGGCTCAATCCAAAGCGCAGGCCCTGGGGCAGCAGCTGAATGCTACGGCCAACCCGACCCGCAAGATGACGGACGAATTTACCCGGGCGGCCGAACAGGTCAAACGCTTGCAGGCACAACAGCAGTCCGAACGCCTGGAGCTTCAGCGCACCGGCCAGCAGCTTTCGGCCGTGGGGGTGAACACGGGCAGGCTTTCCGAGGCCACGCGGCGTATCGAGGTGCAGACGCGCCGTTACAACGAGCAATTGGCCAAGGAACAGAAAGCTTTGGCGCTGGTCGCCGAAAAGCAAAAGCGCCTGGGTGAAATCAAGCAGCGCAACAGCGACATGAAAATGTCGGCGACGGGCGACGCCATCGGGGTCGGGGTGGCCATCGCCGGCGCGAAACAACTGGTCGATGCCTATGGCGAAGTGGTCACCGCGCGCAATGACGGTTTAGCCCTGGGGCTGGATCAAGCGGGCATTGATTCGATTACCGCCAAGGCCAAAGAGTTTTCGAACATGTGGTCGGGCACCACGCAAAAGGAGTTCATCGAAGGCGCGGTCGAAATCAAGTCGGCGATTGACACCCTGGGCGCCGAGGCTATCGGCGACTTCACCAAAATTGCGGCGTTGGTGGCCAAGTCGACCAAGTCGACCACCGCTGAAATGACATCGTTGATGTCGACCGGCTACGGCGTGTATCGACGCCAGTTCGACGACTTCGGTAAAGCGGTGGTGGCGGGCTGGGACAAGATGAGCGCGGAAGAACGCGACATCGAGTTCGGCAAATACTTCGCGGCGGGCCTGGTCGAAACGGTCAACGTGTTCAAGTCGGACGGGCAGCAGATGTCGGCAGCGCTGACCAACTTGGGCGCGACCGCCACGTCGGCGAACATTCCGTTTGCCGAGCAGTTGGCCATTCTCGGCCAGCTTCAGCTCACGATGTCCGGTTCTGAAGCGGCAACGAAGTACCGTTCGTTTATCGGTGCGGCCGCCGGGGCCAGTGAAAAGCTGGGCGTCTCTTTCATGGATGCCAACGACAAGCTGCTGTCGATGCCGGCGATTCTGGAAGTGCTGCGCAAGAAGTACGGTGCCACCCTGGACGCGATGGAAACCCAGGAGATGAAAAAGGCGTTTGGCACCGACGAAGCTATCGCCCTGATCCAGCTGCTGTACCCCGAAATTGACTCGCTGAAAAAGAACATCAGCGGCATGGGCGCAGCGCTGAAAACAGGCATGTCGACCACTGAGCGCATGGCTCAAATCATGAACAGCGGCCCGAACGAGTCGTTCAAGTTGATGAGCCAGCGCATTCAAAACGCCAGTGTCACCCTGGGCGCGGTGCTCGCCCCGGCGATGATGTTTGCCGCCGGTGCCGTGGGCCAGTTGGCAAGCCTGATCGGCAGCCTGGCCGAGCGCTTTCCGTTTCTTTCCCAGGTGATTGGCTTTGCCCTGGTCGGGTTGGTGGGCCTGAAGGTGGCGTCGATTGCCGCCCGCTTTGGCTTCGCGTTCCTCTCCGATGGGCTGATGCTGGCCAGGCGTTCGCTGATGTTCTTCACGGCGGCCAACCTGCGCACGCAAGCGGCGTTACTCGTAACGCGGGTACGATCGATCGCCGCCGCGACGGGGGTGTTCCTGCTGGGCACGGCAAGTCGTGCCTACGCCGTAGGCGCGGCGGTGATGACGGCGGCGCAATGGGCGTTAAACGTGGCCATGTCGGCCAATCCTATCGGCCTGGTGATTGCCGGCATATTGGCATTGGTGGGTGTGGTGGCCCTGGTGGTGCGCTATTGGGAGCCGCTGAAAGGCTTCTTTGGCGGGCTGTGGGAGCGCATCAAGGTCGTGTTCTCGGCGGCCTGTGAAGTTATCAAGGCGCTGTTGGCCTATTCGCCGCTGGCCTTACTGATGCAGACATGGGCGCCGCTGACCGCCTTTTTCAGCGGCCTATGGGCCAGCGTCAAAATGGTGTTCTCAGCGGCTTGGGAGTTCATCAAAGCGCTGATGAATTTCGCCTTTGTCTGGTCGATCTTCCTGGTATGGGAGCCGCTTGTGGCGTTCTTTAGTGGGCTGTGGGAGCGTGTCAGGGTGCTGTTCTCGACAGCCTGTGAATTCATTAAGGCGCTGATGGCCGATTCCCCTCTGGCGCTGGTAACCGAGGCGTGGGAACCATTGTTTACGTTCTTCGGTACGCTTTGGGATCGCATCAAGAGCGTGTTTGCGGAGTCGACCCAATGGCTGACGGACAAGGTTCTGGCACCGGTCACGTCCATCATGGACAAGGTCGGGGGCTTTCTGGGCGACGGCGCGGTCGCCATCACGCAGAAAATCACCGGTGCCACCGACGCGGTGAACGCCGCGCTACCGCCGTCTGCCCCGGGCGCGGGAGCGGTAGCCGCACCGGGGGCGCCCTTGGCGGCGCCAGTGGGGGGCGTGGCATCGCCGGCCGGTCGGCCGCCTTCAACGCAACAGGTCAATCAATACGGTGGCATCGTCGTGCAAGCGGCTCCGGGCATGTCGGAAGAGCAAGTCGCGAAGAAAGTGCGCGCCGAGCTGGATGCCCGCGACCGCCAGGCCAGCCGGTCGCAGCGCGGCCGCCTGGGTGATGGCCAAGGCTAATTAGTGAAATAGCGAAACCGCCCCCGGGCGGCTTTCGCGGGGGAGGGGTATGTCTGAAGTAATGATGGCTCTGGGCGATTTTCGCTTCAGCGTGGCCACGACCGAATATCAGGGGCTGTCGACCTCGATGGCCTGGCGCTGGGCGAAAAAGGATCGTTACGGGGCCAAGCCCGGCAAGCAGTTTCATGGCCCCGACAGCACCAGCAAAACCTTCGATATCACCGTTTACCCGCAGTCGCGCGCGGATGTGTTGCTGTTCGACCGCCTGCGCATGATGGGCGACGCGGGCGAGCCGTTGCGCCTGGTGTCGGGTGGTACGGCCAAGGTGGAGGGCCAGTTGAAACAGTCGGGGGCCGACCTGGGGTTGTGGGTGATCGACGGCTTGACCGTGGCGGACGAATTTTTTCTCAAGGACGGGACGCCCTTGGTACGCAAAGGGTCGCTGTCAATTTCCGAGTACGGGGAGGATGAAGCATGAGGACTTATCGCACCCGCCCGGGGGACATGCTCGACGCCATTTGCCATGTGCATTACGGCGCTCGCCCGGGGACCGCCGAAGCGGTTTTAGAGGCCAACCCGGGGCTTTGCCGGCGGGGCGCGGTGCTGCCTGAAGGGCTGTTGATCGAATTGCCAGACCTGGCCCCGGCGCAAGCGCCTGGGCAAGTGTCGCTGTGGGATTGAGGACGACCATGAAAAAAGCTGACTACCGAATCACGGCCAACGATGCAGACGTTACCGCCATGCTGCGCAAGCGCTTTATCAAGCTGACCTTGCAGGATTCCGCCGGTGAGGACAGCGACACTGTGGCGATTGAGCTGGATAACCGCGATAACTTGATTCGTCTACCGTCGACGGGCGCGGAACTGAAGGTGTGGATAGGTGAACCGGGCGCTTTGGTGTTCAAAGGCGCCTATCAGGTCGACGAACTGGAAGAGCCGTTAGACGATCAGGCGTTAGTGATTCACGGCAAAGCGGCCAAGATGTTGGGCGGGATCAAGGCCCCGCGTGACGCCACCTTCGACGGCATTACCCTGGGCGCTCTGGTCGCCAAGATGGCCAAGGAGCATGGCTACATTGCGGCCGTAGCGCCGGAGCTGGCAAAGCATGTTTTCAGCCATATCGACCAGCGTGCCGAGTCCGATATGAACCTGCTAACGCGCCTGGCTCGTGAGCTGGGCGCCGTGGCGAAGCCGGTCGGCGGTCGCCTGGTGGTGGTGCCCAAGGGCGTGGCCCAGACCGTCACCGGCGCCGCGCTGCCGACCGTCGTGATTAGTGACCCGGAGAACAGCAGTGGCCGGGTCACGATCCAAGAGCGCAACGACTATCAGTCGGTGGTCGCGTATTGGTTCAACGAAGCCGAACAGCGCAAGGTGCCGGCGGTCGCGGGCATAGTCGCTGGCGCGGTGTCGGTGTACGGCGAGGCCCCGGACAATGCCAGCGAGGCCACCGAAGACGCCGACAGCCAGGCGGGCCCGCGCTACATCATTCGCAAGACCCATACGGATCAGAAAAGCGCCCAGGAAGCGGCGGCGGCGCAACTGAAGAAGCTGCAGCGCGGCAAGTCCACCATGTCCATCACCCGACCGCTGACGCCTGAGATTGTCGCCGAGGGGCGGCTCGATGTGCGCAACCATCGTACCAGCGCTAATCGGCTGTGGCAGGTCGAGTCGGTCACGCATGTCATTGGCTCGGGCGGGGTGGCGTCGTCGTCGGCCGAATGTGTGACGCCGGCGTGAGACCGTCGGGGCGATCAAGGGGCCTATCGGCAGCGCTGGTTGTAACGGCTTGATCATGAGGCCGAGAATGTGAAAGTAGTAATTGCGGTTTTTTTAAGTTTTCTAGCACGACGGACGAAATCGACTAGGCTAAATTTCGAAAGAAAATTTCATGTATCTACTTACTTCTACCTTTGGGCGAATCATGAAAAAAAACCGTCTCCTTTTCGTTGTTCTAGTGGCTCTAACTATTTCAGGGTGCGTACCACCTACCCAGAATATTAAGCCGGACGTCATAAATGCAATCGCATATTGCAGCGCTGGTATTGATTCTGATACCACTGCTCATATAACTGCAAAAATTGCTGAGCGAGGCGGGGAATTCAGCGCTGGCGTGGCGGATGAGTTGAAGGGTGTATTCATGAACAAGCCAGGGATTACAGAGGAGAATGCTGTAAACCTACACAAAAATTATGTTGAGTGCATGGACAGGAAAACAGCTAGTGAAAAACAAGCTTTGTTGGAACGATGCGCGTCTACACTAAAATGCGAAATTGAAAAGCTAGACTCAGCATGTAGATGTCGAACAGCAACTGAGGGCGTGGCGCAAGAGCTAGGGCTTTCTGAAAAAGAGAAAAATAAACAGCTAGCGAAAAATTGTTATTCTGGCGGATATTCAATGCAGGCCTGCTGGGGGAAGTCCGATATGGAACAAGGCCGAGCAGAGTGTGTGAGCATTCTCGAAAGAGCTAGTTCTCCATTGCCAACGGCGGCGCCGGGTTCGTGTTTGGCTAAGGAAAGCTAAGGTTTCGAATCCCTATATAAGTGTTAAAACTCGGCAAAGGTGGCTCAAATGGATTCATGGCCTAGTGAATGGTTTGACGCGCACTTAGCCCTTGTCGTTCATTGCCAAAGGACTGCTTTTGAATGTCCGTGACCTACCTGCCGCTGGAGGCTTGGAACAAACACTGGAAACTCGACGGCGCACTGGTGCGCTGTCGATTGTGTGGGAGCGCCCAAGGCCTCACGGACGCCGGTACTTTTAGTCATGCGCTCGGCTGTAAAGCGCGGAGCTTGAAAGCCCAATACCCTAGTCGGGAACTGGGTTCCATCCTGCAGCAGAAAATCCAATCAGAATTGTTTTGATGCTGCGAGCGTAAGCTTGATGAACTCCTCGTTCTTGTCGATGGTGTCCAAGGCACAACGCACATTGTCGGCGACGTCAGCCGAGTCATGGACCTCGACCCGGTTGGAAAGCTCCAGGATTGCAGCCTCAAGGGCGAGCTGGTTTTCGTTGCGCTTGAATAGCAGGGAAGGGAGCAGGTCTGAGTTTGGCATTGTGAATCCTCCGTGGAGTTTTCAGCGTAGCAGCAGGGCTTTTCGGACGGTGATCGGGGGTGTTGGCAGGGTGCGGGAAGGCAGGGAAAACGGGATAGTTTTGTAACGACACCCGAAAAGTTTTGTAACGCTTCGGGTGTGGTCGGATTTTCGCCAAACCCCAGAAACGACAAAGCCCCGAAAAATCAGGGCTTTGTCGTACATAAGATGGCGGAGGCGATGGGATTCGAACTCATGGACCTGTTACAGTCGACGGTTTTCAAGACCGTTGCCTTAAACCACTCGGCCACACCTCCGTTTGCGTTGCGGGCGCCATAATACCTGAATGAAACACACTGTCAAACTCTCTGCATGGCTTGTTACAGAGCGTCTGTTATGATCTTTGCGACTGAACGTTTCAAACCAACAGGAGTGTCGCCATGCGCGAACAGGATTACGCAGTTAATAACAGCGTGCAGGCTGAGCAGCTAGAGGTTAGCCGCGTCCTGCGCAACACTTACGGCCTACTCGCTCTCACCCTCGCATTCAGCGGCGTGATGGCGTTTGTCGCACAGCAGATGCGTGTCGGTTACCCGAACGTCTTCGTGGTGCTGATCGGCTTCTACGGCCTTTTCTTCCTCACCAACAAACTCCGTGACTCGGCGTGGGGCCTGGTTTCTGCGTTCGCGCTGACCGGTTTCATGGGTTTCCTGCTCGGCCCGATCCTCAACCGTTACCTGGGCATGCAGGGCGGCGCAGAAGTGGTCAGCTCGGCCTTCGCAATGACCGCGCTGGTGTTCGGCGGCCTGTCGGCTTATGTGCTGATCACCCGTAAGGACATGAGCTTCCTGGGTGGTTTCATCACGGCCGGTTTCTTCGTGCTGCTAGGTGCGACGCTGGCGAGCTTCTTCTTCAAGATCAGCGGTCTGCAACTGGCGATCAGCGCAGGTTTCGTGCTGTTCTCCTCGGTCTGCATTTTGTTCCAGACCAGCGCCATCATTCACGGCGGCGAGCGTAACTACATCATGGCGACCATCAGCCTGTATGTATCGATCTACAACCTGTTCATCAGCTTGCTGCAACTGTTCGGCATCATGGGCCGCGATGATTGATCGCCAGCCTTGAGTAAAAAAACCGCTTCGGCGGGTTTTTTATCGTCTGGGAGTCGGGATATCCACGCCTTTGCGAACCAAACAGCACTCACGCCATCGGTGGCAGCCGGCGCTTGATCGGGGTTTTCTTGACGATGGCGGTGTTGGTTTCGGCGTGGGTGTTGAGGCGGTCGAGGAGGGTGTCCAGTTGTTCCATCGAGCGCACATGCAAGCGGGCGATGAAGCAGTCGTCACCGGTGACTTTGTCGCACTCGGTGAATTCGGGAATCGCCTGAATCTGCCGCTCCACTTCCTGCAACTGGCCCGGTAACGGGCGGATGCGGACGATGGCCTGGAGTTGATAGCCGAAGCATTTAGGGTCGATTTCGACGGTATAGCCCTTGAGTACGCCGCGTTCTTCGAGGCGACGCAGGCGCTCGGCAACGCTGGGCGAAGACAGGCCGCTGATCTGTGCCAGGGCCTTGAGCGAGCGGCGGGAGTCTTCCATCAATGCGCTGATCAGCACTTGGTCGATGTCGTCGGTCATGGCGAATCCCCTGTTAGGCAATCGGCTGGATAAGCCTTGATAAAAAAGGCAGATACCGAGTTTAGCCTGCTTTTTGCGCTGGAGAAGCCCCCCGGCGGATTGGCATACTTTGGCCTCAAGCACAGGAGGTTGATGATGGACAGAACACTACGTCGCGGCTCATTCGAGATGACCGCCGCCATGCTGATTTCCGGAACCATTGGCTGGTTCGTGCTGGTGTCCGGGCTACCGGTGCTGGACGTGGTGTTCTGGCGCTGTGTGTTCGGTGCCGCCACCTTGTTGCTGATCTGCGCGGCGTTCGGCTTTCTGCGCCCTGGCATTTTGACGTCCACCACGTTCTTGTTGGCCGTACTGAGTGGTGTGGCGATTGTCGGTAACTGGGTGCTGTTGTTCGCGTCCTATTCTCGCGCCTCGATTGCCATCGGCACGGCGGTTTATAACGTCCAGCCGTTCATGTTGGTGGGGCTGGCCGCGTTGTTTCTCGGGGAGAAAATCACCCTGCAAAAACTGTTCTGGCTGGGCATTTCGTTTCTCGGGATGCTGGCGATTGTCAGCGCACATGGCGAGCAAGGCGAGGGTGGCAACGATTACCTGATGGGGATCGCTCTGGCCTTGGGTGCTGCCTTCCTGTACGCGATTGCCGCGTTGATCATCAAACGCCTGACCGGCACGCCACCGCATCTGATCGCGTTGATCCAGGTCTGCACTGGCGTGCTGTTGCTCGCGCCTTTTGCGCACTTCTCGGCGATACCGCAAGCGCCCAGTGCCTGGGCCAGCCTGGTGACCCTGGGTATCGTGCATACCGGTTTGATGTATGTGCTGCTCTACGGGGCAATTCAAAAGCTGCCGACCGCCCTGACCGGCGCGTTGTCGTTCATTTATCCGATTGCGGCGATTTTCGTGGACTGGTTCGCCTTTGGCCATCGCCTGGAGCCGCTGCAATGGATCGGTGTCGCCGCGATTCTGCTGGCTGCCGCCGGGATGCAACAGGGTTGGGGCCTGAAGCTTCGGCGGGTGGCTACACAATAAACGGCCTCTCAGATGTTCCAGCGCGGTGCGGTTTTCGCCAGACGCTGGCGCATCTCGCCGATGTTCGCGGTCAATTGTCGGGTCAGCAATCGGTAGCCATCCAGCGGACTGCAGACTGGCATATCAAGCGTAGAGTCCAATGGCGGTTCGGCTGGCCGGCTGAGCCGTTGTGAAGCGCCCGATTTCAATGCCCGAGCCATACCGATCAGTTGCACCCGGATCTGTCGGTGCTCGGTTTTCAGTGCCGATTGCAGATGGGCCATTGCCTCAGAGTCATCGGCATTCGGCCGGCTATTGCCGAGGATCTCCAGGATGCTGACGCACATCCGCAGATTGCGCTGAATCGCATCGAGTTCGGTCATGGAAACCCGCACTTCCTTGGACACCGAGGGCATCAGTGAGCGCAGTTGCACCATGACTGTGTTCAAGCGATTCATGAGCTTCAGGTGCTCGTCAGCGGCAACGGACTCGCCGTTGATGATACGGCCGTAGATTGCCGCGCAGTCGCGCAACGCATCGGCCAGGTTGTAGCGCCAGGAGTACACCGCGTACAGCGGCAGGGCGAAGGAGAAAGCCAGTGCCAGGGCGATGCCGATCAGAATATCCACCCCGCGCCACAGGCCATCGGTGACCGGGTTGTCACCATGCCCCGCAACGATAAACACGGTGATTGCCGACAGCAGCGCCGTATAACCACCCTTGCCGATGGCGTGGTACGAGAAAAATCCGCACACCACCGACATTGCGAAATACGTCAGCCACGGCATCCCGAGCCAGGCCTGTTGCGCCACCAGCAACAAGCCGACACCGGCCCCGATCAAGGTGCCGATGGCTCGCTCGGCGGCTTTTTTGCCGATATTGCCGTGGTGCTGCAAGCCGCCGATCACCACCAGCATGGTCACCGACGCCCATTCGCCGTGGGGCAGATGGATGCCGGTGGTCAGCAGAATCGTCGCCAGCAACCCCAACGAAACCCGCACCGCATGGATCAGTTTCGCGTGGCGGTAGCGCCGGTACGGGTCCAGCAATGGACGCAGTATTCGGCGCAACAGCGGTGGCAGTCGAAGGCCTTTGATGATGCTCAGGTCTGGTGTCCTCAGAAAATTTTGGTGTCCTCAGAAAATATAGTCGGTGGTCAGGAAGCTCGAGTTCCGGCCGCTGATGATCTCGCTGAGAAGCTCTTTACTGCTTTCCTGGAACTTGGTCGCCACCAGGGTCCGGATCGAAAACACCCGCAACGCATCGTGCACCGACAACGTGCCCTCGGCGGAGTTCTTGCGGCCGTTGAACGGGTAGGTGTCCGGGCCGCGCTGGCACTGTGCGTTGAGGTTGATCCGGCCGACCTGGTTGGCGAAGGTGTCCACCAGCCTGCCGACCGCCACCGGGTTGGTGCCGAAGATGCTCAGTTGCTGGCCGAAGTCGGATTCCAGGACGTAATCGATCACGGTGTCCAGATGACGGTAAGGCACGATCGGCACGACCGGGCCGAACTGTTCTTCCTGATAGACGCGCATCTGCGGTGTCACCGGGTACAACACGGCCGGGTAGAAGAACGATGCCCGGGACTCACCACCATTGGGGTTGACCACGGCGGCGCCTTTGCTGACCGCGTCCGCCACCAGCGAATGCAGATAATCGACTTTGCTCGCCTCCGGCAGCGGTGTCAGGGCCACGCCGCTGTCCCACGGCATGCCGGGTTTCAGTGAGGCGAGCCTGGCGTTGAATTTCTCGATGAACGCCTCGACCACGTCTTCATGGACGAAGAGGATTTTCAGCGCGGTGCAGCGCTGACCGTTGAACGACAGGGAGCCGGTAACGGCTTCGCTGACCGCGTTGTCCAGATCCACCTCAGGCAACACGATGCCGGGGTTCTTCGCATCCAGGCCCAGTGCCGCACGCAAGCGGTGAGGCCTTGGGTGGAGTTTTTTCAGGTCGCTGGCGGCCTTGTTGGTGCCGATAAACGCAAAGATATCGATCTTGCCGCTGGCCATCAGTGCGCTGACGGTCTCGCGGCCACTGCCGTAAATGACGTTGATCACCCCGGCCGGGAAGCTGTCGCGAAAGGCTTCCAGCAGCGGACGAATCAACAGCACCCCCAGCTTGGCCGGCTTGAACACCACGGTGTTGCCCATGATCAGCGCCGGAATCAGCGTGGTGAAGGTCTCGTTCAGCGGATAGTTGTAAGGCCCCATGCACAACGCCACGCCCAGCGGAACGCGGCGGATCTGGCCGAGGGTGTCCTGTTCCAGTTCGAAGCGGCTGGAGCGGCGGTCGAGTTCCTTGAGGGCGTTGATGGTGTCGACGATGTAGTCGCAGGTGCGGTCGAACTCTTTCTCCGAGTCCTTGAGGTTCTTGCCGATCTCCCACATCAGCAACTTGACCACCGCCTCGCGCTGTTCGCGCATACGACCGAGGAAGGTCTCGACATGCTGGATACGCTCGGCCACGCGCATGGTCGGCCACAAACCCTGGCCCCGGTCATAGGCACGGACAGCCGCGTCGAGCGCGGTCAGGGCGGTGTCGGCATCGAGCAGCGGCGTGCTGCCGAGGATCACTTGTTCATCGCCATTCGCGCCGCTCAGGTACACCGGGCTGCGCACCTGGGCGAGGGGGCCGGACCAGGTTTTCAGTTCACCGTCGACCAGGTATTCGCGCTGTTCGGTCTGGCCGTTGAGGCGGTACTTTTCCGGGATGCTGTCGGCGGTGGGAAACAGGTTGCCAAGGATCGATGCTGTGGTCATGTCGCTACCCCGTCTGGATTGGGTGATGCACTGATGAATCGTTTTAGCAGACCTCTACCTTGCTTGTCATGACTCATCTTATGGTTTTTTTGGCTCGGCGTTGTGGATCGTGAATCTGTCGGCCATCTGCGCATGAAAGCCCCCGTAGCAACTGCGATCTTTTGTCCTTGAAAGCACACAAGTAATGATCCCCCGGTTAAACTTCACGCTCTTTCTAAAGGAGTTCATATGAGTTACTACCAGCCGGGCATTCTCGCCACCCCAGTTCCGCCTCAAGCTCGTCATATGTTCTTCGCCCTCGAATCCGCCGAGGCACTGCCGGCAGCGCTGGATAACCTGATGCGCCTGGTGGACGGGAAGTCGGCGGTGGTCGGTTTCGGTGAGTCCCTGGTCAAGGCGCTGCACGCGCAGATCGACGGCTTGCGCGCCTTTCCTGCGCTGGTCGGTGTCGGTGTCGACAACCCGTCGACCCAACACGCGCTCTGGTGCTGGCTGCACGGTGTTGACCGTGGCGAATTGCTCAATCGCAGCCACGCGATCGAAGCCGCGCTGGCACCGGCACTGCGTCTGGTGCAGATGAACGAAACCTTCCGCCACATGACCGGCAACGACCTGACCGGTTACGAAGACGGTACCGAAAACCCTCATGATGAGGCCGCTGTAGCCGCCGCGCTGCTGGGCGAGGGGGCTGAGGGGCTGGTCGGTGGCAGCTTCGCCGCGATCCAGCAATGGCAGCATGACTTGAAAGGCTTCCACGCGATGCCGTCCCATGAGCAGGACAACATCATGGGGCGGCGCCTGAGCGACAACGAAGAACTCGACGATGCGCCAATCTCTGCCCACGTCAAACGCACCGCCCAGGAAAGCTTCGCACCTGAAGCCTTCGTGGTCCGTCGCTCGATGCCGTGGATCGAAGGCGATCGCGCCGGCCTGATGTTCCTGGCGTTCGGTTTTTCCCTCGATGCATTCGAAGCCCAGCTGCGGCGCATGAGCGGTCTGGAAGACGGCATCACCGACGGTTTGTATCGCATCAGCCGACCGATCACTGGCGGCTACTACTGGTGCCCGCCGCTCAAGGACGGTCGCCTCGACCTGCGCGCATTGCGTGTCGGCTAAATAGCGAAACCAGAAAAAGATCGCAGGCTTCGCCAGCGCCTACAGATTCAGGCGAAGCCCGCGATCTTTTGATCTTGCTCCTGGTCACCTTGACGTCGCCAAAAGATCCCGGCCTGCGTAGAGCGTGTGCGGCAGTCAGAACGATTTGCTGACACTCGCCACCAGGGTCGCGCTGCACACATCGTCGAACCCCCAGTTGCTGATGCATTGGCTTTTCGACAAATCGGTATCGATGTAACTCAACCCCAGCAGCACCCCGGCCACTTCGCGGGTCAGCTTCGCCTCCCACTCGTGGTAAGCCTCCTCGCCATGCCCCGAGGCCGAATACAGGCGCGGGTCTTTGAAGTCCATTTCGCCGTAGCGCAGTTTCAGCCCCAGCCCATAGGGCAATTCGGTTTCGTAGCCAACGTAGCGGTACAACGTGCTCTGTTTGCTGTCGATGCCCGGTGCATCGGCGGAGTAATAGGCCGCGAGTTTCACGCCATAGACGTCGAGAATCCCGTAGACCTCGCTCTGATTGAACTGGCTCTCTTTTGGATACGCGTATTTGAGATAGCCGACATCCAGGCTGACGGCGTCGGTCGCCTGCCACAGCCAACCACCGTAGTAGTCGACTTCCTGGCGGGTTTTCAGGCCACCGCCGAAATCGACGTTCGAACTCCAGGCGCCCAGGTACAGGCCGCTGCTGTGGGCCAGGGTCACACCGGCTTGCGCGGCGGGGTCGTTCTGGGTTTGCGAAATCCCGCGAGTGCGATAGTCGCTGGCCAGGGTCAGGTCGACCAGCACGGCGAAGTCGTCATTCAAGGGCAGGGCCTGGCTGCCCAGGGGCAACAGGCTGAAGGATGCGAGGGCGAACAGGGTGAACGCTTTCATGGTGCAGTGCCTTTGTTGTGATTGTTATGGGCAGATTTGAGACAACGCTGCTCCAGACCCCAGCGATGAATGCGGAGTTGGGCAGCGTGTACAGGCGATTTTTCTCAGAGTGTCGGGGCGTAGACTTCGCGACCGGCGAACCAGGTTTGCAGCACTTGGGTGTCGTGCAGGGCTTTCTCATCGACGCTGAACACGTCGCGGTCCAGAACGATGAAATCGGCTTGCTTGCCGGGGCTCAACGAGCCGATTTGCTTCTCTAGACCGATAGTGCGGGCGGCGTTGAGGGTGTAGGCGTAGAACATCGTTTCCCGGTCGATGCGTTCGTCGGCGTTCAACACACCCAACGGGCCGTTTCGGGTGATCGCCTGGGCCATGGCGTTCCATGGATTGGGTGAAGACACCGGCCAGTCGCTGGCTCCGGCGATCGTCGCGCCCTGTTTGAGCAGCGAGTGCGCCGGGTACTGATAGCGGAAGGCGAGGGCGCTGACGTAAGGCTTGATCATGTCCAGGGTGTAATCGTCGGCGGAGGCCCAGAGCAACTGCATGGAGGCGATGACGTTGAGCGGTTTGAACCGCGCAAACTCTTTCGGGTTGACCATTTGCAAGTGGGTGATCGAGTGAGTCACGCCGCTCTGGCGATCCTTGCGCGCCTGGGCGATGCCGTTCAGGGATTCGCGTACCGCGCGGTCGCCGATGGCGTGGATGTGCACCCGCCAGCCGCGTTGATCGATGGCACTGACCAGTTCGCCGAAGTGCTTCGGATCGATCAGCAACTCGCCCTGTTTTTGCGAGTTGGTGTAAGGATCGATCATCGCCGCGCTCTGGGCCGGGTATTCGATCACGCCGTCGGCAAAAATCTTGATACCGGGCAGGGTCAGGTTGGGGATGCCCTGGAATTGCTGGCGGACCTTGTCCAGCGTGTCGAGATCGGCCGGTACGCTTTTCGGATTGGCCACCAGCAGGGCCGCGACGTGGGCGGTCATGCCACCACTTTGCGACAGCGCTTTGTACACCGGCAGTACGCCGACGGTTTTCTCTGTGGGTTTAAGGGCAAACACCGGCTCGCCGGGGGCGGCGTTGGCAGCGGGGTCCATCCAGGCCGTAATGCCCAGGCTGTTGTTGTAGCGCACGGCGGTTTGCGCGGCGCGCAGCATGTCGGCGGCACTGGGCGCGGGCATTTTTAACGCAACCCGATCCCAACCGGCGTCCACCAGAAAACCGTTGGGGCTACCGTCGGCAAGCTTGCCTATGGTGTCGAGTTCGGCGGCCGGCAGGTTTTGCAGCAGGATGGCGTCGATGCCCGCGCGTTCGAGCATGACGTTGTTGGCCCAGGCGGTGTGGTGGTCGCTGCCGGTGAACACCACAGGCACCTTGGCCCATTCGCCGCTGTTGAATTTTTTGCCGAGGGCCTCGGCCTGGGCCCAATACGCCGAACTCATGCCGGCCACGCTCAGCACATCGCCGTGTTTCGCCTTGCCGTCATCACGCCATCCGCGCAGGCGTTTTTCCAGCTCATCGAGGTCGACCACCTCATCTTCCATATTGGCCGAGGCCATTTCCAGACCGCCGAAAATCGCGTGGGAATGGCTGTCGATCAGGCCGGGCATCAACGTCTTGCCGCCGAGGTCGATCACTTTCGTTTGCGATTCAATCAAGGCTTTTATCTGTGCATCGCTGCCAACTTGCAGCACTTTGCCGTCCTGCACCGCCAGGGCCTGCACCTTGGGCTGGTTGCGGTCGGCGGTGAATATCTTGCCGTTGAGCAGCACCAGATCGGTCGCTGCCATGGCTTCCATCGAGGCAAAAGCCACAGCGGCCATCAATAGATTCGGGAGGAATCTTTTCATTGAATGTTTCCTTGTTATTGCGTCTGATGGCCAGATTAGTGGCTGCTTATGCTCAACAGAACGCCTCACTCACGAAAAACGTTTTTGCCGGAATGGAAAAAGAATGGACAAGTTGGGTGCGTTGAAAATGTTCGTGGTCACGGCGCAACTGGGCAGTTTCAGCCGCGCCGCCGAGCAACTGGGCAAGACCCCGTCGGCCCTGACCAAAGCGGTCAATCACCTGGAGGCCGAGCTCGGTGCCCGGCTATTCGAGCGCAGCACCCGGCGGATTCTGCTGACGGAAGTGGGGCGGCTCTACCTGGAAACCGCGCGTCAGGTGTTGCAGCGGCTGGACGAGGCCGGTGAGGAAATCGAGCAGTTGCAGCATGGCCTGCGCGGCAATCTGAAAATCACCGCGCCACTGGCCTATGGGCATGCCTTTCTCGATCAGGTGTGTGGCGGTTTTCTGGAGCAGTATCCGCAGATCAATCTGCAAGTGGACCTGTGCGATGAGTTCGTCAATCTGCTGGAAAGCGGCTACGACCTGGCCCTGCGCGAAGGCCATGACGACCTGCCGGGGCTGATCGCCCGCGTCGTTGGCAGCAATCGTCTGGCGTTGTGTGGCAGCCCGGACTATCTGGCGCGCAAGGCGTTGCCGGTCACCCCGCAAACCCTCGATGAGCACGAATGGTTGCTGTATCGCCATCCCTTGCTCAGCCGCGAATTCTGGTGGGCCGAGCGCGATGGGCAGCGCTTGAGCCTGCCGCAACCCCAGGCTCCACGGCTGCGTAGCGACAATTACGACTTGCTGCTGGCCAATGCGCTGGCCGGACGCGGGTTGTTGCACACGCCGCTATGGAGCGCTGCGCCGTATCTGGCCGACGGTCGACTGGTGCGGGTGATGGCGGACTACGACATCGATCCCGACAGCTTTGGCCCGCACATTCTGGCGGTGTACCCGAGCCATCGGCGAGCGACCGCCAAAGTCGTGGCTTTTATCGATTACATCGCAGGGTTTCTGGCTTCTCGCGGGTTGAATGATGGCTGCGGCAAGCGTCACTGACCGAGTTCTCCCTGTAGGAGCTGACGAGTGAAACGAGGCTGCGATCTTTTGATGTTGTTTTTAAAGAGCAAGATCAAGGGATCGCAGCCTCGTTTCACTCGACAGCTCCTACGCAGCTCCTACAAGTCCTTGCCAGGAAAAAGCCGAAAGAGTACAAATGTACTCCATGACGACTTTAACTCCCCGCCGTACCGCCATCCTGACCTTCATCCGCGATCGCATCGCCGAACACGGTCAGCCCCCGAGCCTCGCTGAAATCAGCGAGGCCTTCGGTTTCGCCTCCCGTAGCGTGGCGCGCAAGCACGTGCTGGCGCTGACCGAGGCGGGTTTCATCGAGGTCAATCCGCATCAGGCGCGCGGCATCCGCTTGTTGAACCAGCCGCCGCGGCCCGAGCTGCTGGACGTTCCGGTACTGGGCCGCGTGGCGGCCGGTGCGCCGATCGGTGCCGATGCCGAGGTCCACAGCCGCTTGCTGCTCGATCCGTCGATCTTCTCGCGGGTGCCGGATTACATGCTGCGGGTCCAGGGTGATTCGATGATCGAGGACGGCATTCTCGACGGCGATCTGGTGGGCGTGCGGCGCAATCCTGAAGCGCTCAACGGCCAGATCGTGGTGGCGCGGCTCGACGGCGAAGTCACCATCAAGCGTTTCGAGCGAGTCGGCGATGCCGTTCGCCTGTTGCCGCGCAATCCGGCTTACCAGCCGATCATTGTTCGATCCGATCAGGAGCTGGCCATCGAAGGCGTGTTCTGTGGTCTGGTGAGGCAAGGGTGATGGGCGCCGTCGTTGCGCTGGATACGCTGTTCAATGGCGGCCAGGTCTGGAAGGGCCGACCTGCGCCACCGGCCGTCAGCCCGCAACCCACGGGGCATGCGGCGCTGGATGCGGCGCTGCCGAGCGGTGGCTGGCCGGAAGCGGCGCTGAGCGAAATCCTCCTGGCCGGGCAGGGCGTGGGTGAGTTGCAACTGGTGTGGCCGACGCTGGCACGGTTATCGGCGGCGGGCGAACGCATCGTGCTGGTGGCGCCGCCTTACGTGCCGTATCCCCAGGCCTGGCAGAACGCCGGGGTCGATCTGCGCCAGTTGTCGATCATCCAGGCCAGCGAGCGCGATGCGCTGTGGGCGGCGGAACAATGCCTGCGTTCGGGCAGTTGCGGGGCGGTGTTGTGCTGGCCGCACAAGGCCGATGACCGGGCGTTGCGACGTTTGCAGGTGGCGGCCGAAACCGGGCAGACCCTGGCGTTCGCCTATCGCTCGCTCAGTGAAGCCATCAACCCGTCGCCAGCGGCCCTGCGCATCGCCATCGACGCCAAGCCTGCTCAGTTGCGGGTGCTCAAGTGCCGGGGCGGGCTGGCCCGTTCGGCGCCGATTGCCTTTGCCGTGGGGCATTGAGGTTGCCATGCGCTGGGTGTGCATTGTCTTCCCGCAATTGGCGCTGGACGCGGTATTGCGTCAGCGCCCCGACCCCGATGAGCCGTTGGCGCTGCTGACCGGCCCGGCCCAGCGGCGGGTGCTGCAAGCGGTCAACGGTGCGGCACGGGCGCTGGGTTTGCGACCCGGTCAGTCGATGACCGCCGCCCAGGCGCTGAGCAAAGGGTTCGTCACCGCCGAATACGATGCCGCCGAAATCGAACATTGGCAGCAGTTCCTGGCCGCCTGGGCCTATCGGTTCAGCTCCCAGGTCAGCGTGCATTATCCGCGCGCCGTGGTGTTTGAAATCGAATCCAGCCTGGGCTTGTTCGGGTCCTGGCCGCAGTTCGAGGCGCGACTGCGCGCCGAGCTCGCTGAACTGGGGTTTCGCCATCGGATTGTCGCCGCGCCCAACCCGGTGGCGGCGCGGGTGCTGGCCAACGTTTATGACGGTCTGGTGGTGCCGGACAATCAAGCCTTGCAGCATCACCTCGGGCAACTGCCCGTCGATCGCATTGCCCTGGAGCCCAGCGTTGCTACGGCGTTATCGCGCATGGGGCTGCGCACCTTGAGTCAGGTGCAGGCGCTGCCCCGGCATAGCCTGGCCCGGCGTTTCGAGGCCCAGGTGCTCAAGCATCTGGACAGCCTGTTCGGTGAGCGGCGGCTGGCACTGGCGTTTTACCTGCCGCCGGACCGTTTCGATGTGCGCATCGAGCTCAACTTCGATGTGCAATCCCATCAGGCATTGTTGTTTCCTTTAAGACGATTGACCGGCGATCTGTCGGCGTTTCTCTGCGGCCGGGACAGCGGCGTGCAACGTTTCGACTTGCACCTGGAACACGCCGGCTTGCCGGACACCGTGATCAAGGTCGGCCTGCTCAGCGCCGAGCGCGATCCGGCGATGCTGTTCGAACTGGCCCGGGGGCGGCTGGAACAGGTTCAGGTCGAAGCCCCGGTGCGCGGTTTTCGTCTGCGCGCCGAAGATCTGCCGGCCTTCGTGCCCCAGCGTCAGGAGTTGTTCGACGACCGTCCGCAGCAGTCCTTGCCCTGGGAGCAACTGCGTGAACGCTTGCGCGCACGGCTGGGGGATGACGCGGTGCAGGGCTTGCGCTTCCAGGCCGATCACCGGCCGGAATGCGCGTGGCAGACGACTGTCGACAGCCAGGCCTGCGGGGGGCTGCCTGCCGTGCAACGCCCGGGCTGGTTGCTGACTGAACCGCAGGCGGTACACGAAAGCTCGACGCGCATCCTCATGGGGCCGGAGCGCATCGAGTCCGGCTGGTGGGACGGCGCCGACGTGCGCCGCGATTACTACCTGATCGAAACCCGTTCCGGTCAGCAGGGCTGGGCCTATCGGGCGGTGGGCGAAGACGGTCCGTTGTGGCTGCAAGGCTGGTTCGCATGAGCGTCGACTATGCCGAGCTGCACTGCCTGTCCAACTTCAGTTTCCAGCGCGGTGCCTCCAGTGCGCTTGAGCTTTTTCAACGGGCGAAAAAGCAGGGCTATCAGGCGCTGGCAATCACCGACGAATGCACGCTGGCGGGTATCGTCCGTGCCTGGCAGGCGGCCAAGACCGTGGAGTTGCCGCTGATCATCGGCAGCGAAATACGTATCGAAAATGGCCCGAAACTGGTGCTGCTGGTGGAAAACCTCGAAGGTTATCAAGCCCTGTGCCGACTGATTACCCGCGCCAGACGCCGCACGCAGAAAGGCCAGTATCAGGTGCTGCGGGAGGATTTCAGCGAGCCGTTGCCGGGGCTGTTGGCGTTGTGGGCGCCGGACGCCGTCGATGATTTTGCGCAGGGCCATTGGCTGAAGCAGACCTTCGCCGAGCGCCTGTGGTTGAGCGTTCAGTTACATCGCGGGCAGGACGACACCCGGCGACTGGCGGCGCTGCTAACCCTGGCGCGGGAGCTGCGAATCCCGGCGGTGGCCAGCGGCGATGTACACATGCACACCCGGGGCCGGCGCGCCTTGCAGGACACCATGACCGCGATCCGCCATCACCTGCCGGTGGCCGAGGCCGGGTTGCGTCTGCACCCCAACGGCGAACGGCATTTGCGCGGCCTCGACGACTTGCGCGATCTCTACCCGCAGGCGCTGCTCGACGAGACCCTGAACATCGCCCGACGCTGTACTTTCGACCTCGGTCAGTTGCGTTATCAATATCCCCGGGAACTGGTGCCCGAGGGGCACACGGCCACGTCCTGGCTGCGGGTGCTGGCAGAAAAGGGGATTCGCTGGCGCTGGGAAAAAAGCCCAAAGGCCGAGGTGTTGGCGCAGATCGACAAGGAACTGGAGCTGATTGCCGAGCTGGGGTACGAGAGTTATTTCCTGACGGTTCACGACATTGTGAATTTCGCCCGCCAGCAACACATCCTTTGTCAGGGGCGCGGTTCTGCCGCCAACTCGGCGGTGTGCTTCGTGCTGGGGATCACCGAGATCGACCCGGATCGCAGCACGCTGCTGTTCGAGCGCTTTCTCTCCAGGGAGCGCAATGAACCGCCGGATATCGACGTGGATTTCGAGCATGAGCGGCGCGAAGAAGTCCTGCAGTATGTGTTTCAGCGTTATGGCCGGGCTCGTGCGGCGCTGACGGCGGTGGTCAGCACTTACCACGGTGCCGGCGCAATCCGCGACGTGGCCAAGGCGTTGGGTTTGCCGCCGGATCAGGTCAACGCCCTGGCCGACTGTTGCGGCCACTGGAGTAATCAGGCGCCGCCCGTCGAGCGTCTGCGTGAGGGTGGTTTCGACCCCGATAGCCCGGTGCTGCGCCGAGTGCTGAGCCTGACCCAACAGCTGATCGGTTTTCCCCGGCACCTGTCCCAACACCCCGGCGGTTTTGTGATTTCCGAGCAGCCTCTGGACAGCCTGGTGCCGGTGGAAAACGCCGCCATGGCCGAGCGCACCATCATCCAGTGGGACAAGGACGATCTGGATGCGGTCGGGCTGCTCAAGGTCGATATTCTGGCGCTGGGCATGCTCAGCGCGATTCGCCGTTGTTTCGATCTGCTGCGTCGGCACCGAGGCCGTGACCTGAGCCTGGCGACGGTGCCGGCCGAAGACCCGCAAACCTACGAGATGATTGGCCATGCGGACACCATCGGGGTGTTCCAGATCGAGTCCCGGGCACAGATGTCGATGTTGCCCAGGCTCAAACCCAAGAACTTCTACGATCTGGTGATCGAGGTGGCGATCGTTCGTCCGGGGCCGATTCAGGGCGGGATGGTGCATCCCTACCTGCGGCGGCGTAAGGGCGAAGAAGAGGTGAAATACCCGTCGAAAGAACTTGAAGCGGTGCTGAAACGTACGCTGGGCGTGCCGCTGTTTCAGGAGCAGGTGATGCAGATCGCGATTGTCGCCGCCGACTACAGCCCCGGCGAGGCTGATCAGTTACGCCGCTCCATGGCGGCCTGGAAACGCCACGGCGGACTGGAACCGCACAAGGAACGCCTGGCGGACGGAATGAAGAAAAACGGCTACACGGCGGAGTTCGCCGCGCAGATCTTCGAGCAGATCAAAGGCTTCGGCGATTACGGTTTTCCCGAATCCCACGCCGCCAGTTTTGCCTTGCTGACCTACGCCAGTTGCTGGTTGAAATGCCACGAGCCGGCGGCTTTCGCCTGTGCGCTGATCAACAGCTGGCCCATGGGTTTCTACAGCCCGGACCAGATTCTCCAGGACGCCCGTCGCCATCATTTGCAGATTCGCCCGGTGGACGTGCGGGCCAGCGACTGGGATTGCAGCCTGGAACCGATCACCGGCGCGCAGCCGGCGATTCGCATGGGGCTGCGGATGATCAAGGGCTTTCGCGAAGACGATGCCCGGCGCATCGAGATGGCAAGATCGAAAGGGGCGTTTGCCGACATCGCCGACCTTGGCGAACGGGCACGACTCGATGCCCGCGCCCAGGAACAACTAGCCGATGCCGGTGCATTGCGCGGGCTGGCCGGTGATCGGCATCGGGCGCGCTGGGAGGTGGCGGGGGTGCAGAAGCAGCTCGGTTTGTTTGCCGGTCTGCCGAGTCAGGAAGAGCCGGCAGTGGAGCTGCCCAAACCCACCGTGGGCGAGGACCTGCAAGCCGATTACGCCAGTGTCGGCACCACCCTCGGCCCGCATCCGCTGGCGTTGCTGCGGGGGGAACTCAAGGCCCGGCGCTGTCGCAGCTCCAGGGAATTGCTGATGGTCGAGCATGGGCGTCCGGTCAGCGTCGCCGGGCTGGTCACCGGTCGGCAGCGTCCGGGAACCGCCAGCGGTGTGACCTTCGTGACGCTTGAAGACGAATTCGGCAACGTCAACGTGGTGGTCTGGCGCGACCTGGCCGAACGGCAACGGCAGGTATTGGTTGGCTCGCAATTGCTCAAGGTCGACGGGCGCTGGGAACAGGTGGGCGAGGTGCGGCACCTGATTGCCGGACGCTTGAGCGACCTGAGTTCATTGCTCGACGGTATCCATGTGCGCAGTCGGGATTTCCGCTGAGCCTCAACATTGACTGAATACATGCGTAGGAGCTGCCGAAGGCTGCGATCTTTTGATCTTGATCTTTAAAAAGCAAAATCAAAAGATCGCAGCCTGCGGCAGCTCCTACAGAAGCAATCACGTTCTCCGAAATACGGTTGCGATAGAGTCCGGTCGAGAATCAGCTATACCTATGAAACCATTGGCGTCGGCGATGCTCGAAAACAAACGGGCACGCACAGTCTCCTCGCACTGCCCGAAGACATGTCATTCACAAGACATAGGCCAGTCGATGCAGTTTCTAGACAATAGCCACGGATGTACCGGCTGGAGCGGCGAAATGGCCGAACGTATCCGTGCGTTCGACTGGAGCCTGACCGAACTCGGTCGCATCGACACCTGGCCCGGGAGTCTGTGCAGCGCGGTGCAGTTACTGCTTGCTTCACCGCTGCCGATGGTGATGCTGTGGGGCCGCCCCGGTTACATGATCTATAACGACGCCTACTCAAGATTTGCCGGTGGCCGCCATCCTTACCTGCTGGGCTCCCCGGTGGAGTTGGGCTGGCCGGAGGTCGCCGAATTCAATCGGCAAGTGGTGGACACCTGCCTTGCGGGCGGCACCTTGTCCTATCACAACAAAGCCCTGGTATTGCTGCGCGACGGCGTTCCCGAAGACGTCTGGATGGACCTTTACTACAGCCCGGTCGCCGATGATGACGGGTGTCCCGCCGGGGTCATGGCAATGGTGGTCGAAACCACTGACCATGTGATTTCCGAACGCCGACGCCAGGAAGCCGAAAACGCCTACCGTGCCGACAATGAAAGGGTTCGCCTGGCCCTCAATGCCGGGGCTTTGCTCGGCTCGTTTGTCTGGGACATCAAGGCTGATGTGCTATCGGGCGACGAGCGATTCGCCCGCACGTTTTCCTATCCGCCAGGCCAGGACCTGGCCAACCTGCCACCGGCCATCGCCCAAATGCAGATCCATCCCGATGATCGCAGCTGGGCCCGGGAGCGGATGAATCAGTCGGTGGAAACCGGCGTGCCCTATAACGCCGAATATCGGGTTCTGCGTCCCGATGGCAGTTACCTGTGGGTGCTCGCCAGCGGGTGTTGCGAGTTCAATGAGCAAGGTGAAGCGTTGCGCTTTCCCGGGGTGTTGATCGACATCCACGAACGCAAGATTGCCGAAGAGTCCTTGCTCAAGTTCACCCGCAACCTGGAGCAACGAGTCGCTGAAGAAGTCGAGGCGCGGCTGGCGGCCGAAGAGCAGCTGCGTCAATCACAGAAGCTCGAAGCCATTGGTGGTCTCACCGGCGGGGTGGCCCATGACTTCAACAACCTGTTACAGGTGATCGCCGGCAACCTGCACTTGCTGGCGCGTCACGAGCCGGACAACGCCAACGTGCAGCGCCGGGTCGGCGCCTCGATTGCCGCAGTCGAGCGCGGGGCCAAATTGTCTTCGCAATTACTCGCTTTTGCCCGACGTCAGCCGTTGTCACCGGCCGTATGCGACCCACGGCAGATCTTCGAAGACCTCGGGGAATTATTGCAACGTGCGCTGGGAGAGACGATCCAGATCAAGGTGTCCGCACCTGACGATCCATGGCGCCTCTACGTGGACTGCAATCAACTGGAAAACGCCATTCTCAACCTTGCGATCAACGCCCGAGATGCCATGAACGGCGAGGGGACCATTGCCCTGAGCGCAGAGAACATCGTCCTCGACCGCAAGTTTTGCGCCGGCAAGGGCATCGTCGCTGGCGATTATGTCTGCCTGACGGTGGCGGACTCAGGCGTCGGCATGCCGCCGCAAGTGCTTGCACAGGCCTTCGAGCCGTTTTTCACCACCAAGGCTGATGGTCAAGGCACCGGCCTGGGGTTGAGTATGGTGTTCGGGTTCGTCAAACAGAGCGGCGGGCATATCGAGATTTCCAGTGTCGTCGGGCGGGGCACTCGGGTGCAGCTGTATTTCCCTCGCAGCTTGCGCCCGTTGCCTGACGAAACAATGCGCCATGCTCCGCAGCACCGGGGCGGGCATGAAACCATTCTGGTGGTCGAGGACAACGAAGCGGTGCGCAGTTCGGCCGTGGACTTGTTGTGCGAAGAGGGCTATCAGGTTCTGACTGCGGCCAACGGTGACCTGGCGATGCAGATGTTGCTCGACGGCGCGACAGTGGACCTGATCTTCACCGACGTGGTCATGCCCGGCTTGATCAAAAGCCCGGACCTGGCCGCCTGGGCCAAGGTGCAAAACCCTCCAGTGGCGGTGCTGTTTACCTCCGGACACACCCGCGACATCATTTCGCGCGATCACCAACTCAGCTCCGACACTTATCTGCTGAGTAAACCTTATGGTCCCGAGGCGCTGACACGAATGGTTCGTACGGTACTCGGTGGTTGATTCAAGGGGGGCTTTCCAGGTGCTCGGGCAAGGGGGATATCGCGTTGGCGACAGGACGACGAACGGACACCGCTGGTCTGATAGACGGTCGACAGAACCGGGTAAGCGAGGCCATTCTGATAGTTGGCGAACGCCATCGATCACGTTTGCCACCGATTAACAAACGGAGGTGTTCCATGCCGGTGACCCATGACCTTTATCAGGACTTGCGCTGCACGAAGGAAGAGATCCAGCAAAAACGCACCAAGGATCTGTTACTGGATTCACTGCTCAACAAGTACACCCAGGCGGACGCAGAGGTGTTGAAGGCCGAGTCCGCACAATCGGATGCTCCCAGCGATGAGGCACTGAAGAAGCTCAAGGAGAAGCGCGTGCAGGTCAAGGACAAGATCGCTGAGCGACTTAAGACGCTGTCCTGAGACGCTATGCAGAATCACCGACCACCGGTGACTGAACAATTGGAACGGGGATCAATACGAGATCTGCGTTGATTCAAAATCAAAAGATCGTCCGAACGCGACCCGAGCCTTCGGACGATCTTTTGGCTACACCCTCTATTTCAATGTTGCACTCAACGGCAACCGCGCCATATGCCGCGCTTTCAGCGACCCCAGATACAACCAGTCCCCATATTCGCGCACGGTGGTGATGGGTGAGTAGTTGCCGCTGCTGGCGTCCTGCAGATTGGCAATCACTTTGCCGTCGAGGTCCAGGCCCAGGACGAAGGCGCGTTTCTCCAGGGGTTTGGGCAGGATAGTCATCGCCCGCACGATCATTTTGCGTACCAGAGGGTAGGGCGCCGTGGTGTCGAGCAGTGCAGTGCGCGGTGCATACAGTGCCACCCAGAAACGGTCGCGGCCATTGAATGCCAGGTTGTCCGGCAGCCCGGGCAAATTGTCGATGAACAGATCGTGGGTGCCGGCTTTCGGCCCGGTCAGCCAATAGCGGCTGATGCGATAGGCGCCGGTTTCATTGACCAGCACAAACGCGTCGTCCGGCCCCAGTGTCACGCCGTTGGCGAACTCCAGTTTGTCCAGCAGGACCGCCGTAATGCCGGTCTGGAAGTTATAACGCAGCAAACGGCCGTCGCCACCGTGCTCAATGATCGCCTCGCCGTCCTTGCCGTAGCCCCAACGGCTGGAGGAGTCGCTGAAATAAGCGTAATGCCCGGGCTTGTCGATGGCCACGTCATTGGTAAAACCGAAGGGCAGGTTGTTGGCCGTGGTGGTCAATGGAATCAACCGGCCCTGAGTGTCGAGCGACAGCAAACCTTTGACCCCGTCGGCGATCACCAACAAACCATTGGGGTGCCGCGCCAGGCCCAGCGGCCTGCCGCCGGTATCGGCCAGCACCTGGGTGGTTTTGCCGTCGAGGCTGGTGCGAATCAACCGGCCGTCATGCAGGCCGGTGATAAGGACGTCTTTCTCCAGCAGCAACGCCTCAGGGCCGTCGATGTCAGCAGCACCGACACGTTTCACGCCTTTGAGTCGCTGATTGTCGGCGTAGATGCCATCGACGAGGGAGGGCGCCGTTAGCGGTGTCCAGGCTACCGGTTGAACCTTGGTCGGCAATAGAAACAGCAAGGCGCTGATCACGATGATCAGCAGCAGCAATAAATGCCGAAACTTGAGGGGTCTTTTCATGCGCTGACTCCTGCCAGGGCCAGATGTTTATGCGCCATCTCGCGTAACGCCAGCATCGACTCCGCCGATTCGCGCTCGATGCGCCGCTTGAGCAACAGGCGATTGGCAATGCGCATCCCCAGGCCGCTGAAGTGATACTCCAGGGTGCGGACAAACCGCGTGCCATCGCCCTCAACCTCACACTGGTAAGTCACCACCAATGACAGACCATGATCGCCCCGGGCCCGAGCCCTCCAGCGGCGTCCGGGCAGGTATTCGTCGACTTCCCAGCTCAAATGCCCCTCACGCCCGCCGGCGCGAATGTCTTCCTCGAACCGTGCTCCGGCATACAACGGCCCGTTCTGCCCGTCGACCTTGAGGGAGGACGGATGCCACTGCGGCCAATGGGTCGCGGTGCTGGCGTAGGCGAGCACAGCCACTGGGTTTCCAGCGATGTCGATCACATGCTGCATACGGGTCATGGACGTTCTCGTCGTGTGCGGGGGCGTTTGTTCCGGTTCCCAGTAGAGGGTGCCGAACAGGTAGTCCATCAGGGGCAACACGATATTGAAATTGCGCTCCTGCATCAGCTCACGACGGTGATGCAGCTCATGCAGACGGCGCATCTGGCGGATCCACGGCAAACGCGTCACCGGGTTGCCGGGCGGTAGATGTTCGCAGGCATGGAACACCTCGTAGGTCAGGTAACCGAGCACCATGCAGCCGCCAAACAGCCCCGCGACGTTGCTATTGAACTGAGCCAGCAGCCACCAGACAGGCGCCGTGATGACGAGGGTGTGCAACACGATCAGCCAGGCTGGAAACAGAATCACCCGCCAGTCCCGGGCACTGTCGTAGGTCATGTGGCCGGGGGTGAAAAAGCTGTGATGGTCACCGGCGTGACGGGCGTAGAACATCCGCGCCAGGCTCTTTTTGTGGTGCCCCAGATGCCGATGCACGACGTACACGCCGAAGTTGAAAAACAACAGGATCAGCGGCACCGCCAGCCATTCCAGCGGTTGCACCTGATGCACCATGCTCCAGAACCCACCGATGGCCAGCAACCCGAACAGCAACACAAAAGCGCCGTGCAACCAAGGGTTGTAGAGCTGATGAATATCGGCACGGTAGCGCGCGCGGAACGCTTCGGTGGTCTGCCTCACTGAGTTCACCTGTGGTTATTGTTATAACCAGCAGATTAGCCGATCCCGCCGCACAGGCAGGCCGAACCTTGAGGACACAAGCGCCATGCTCCGGTGCAAGACGCCCGTATGGTGTCAGGTCAGCGGGTTCCAGCGCTGGGACCAGTCGTCGTCCGTCTTGATCACTTCACGCAGCAAGTCGAACGCCCGTTGCAGGGTCGCCGAGTCGCGGTCCCTGGAGTAAACCAGATAGGTCGGGTAGCTGAACTCCGGAGCTTTGGGCACTTGTTCCAGCAAGCCGTTTTCCAGGTAACTCTGGACCACCCGGGTGCGGAAATAGCCGCTGCCGCCGTTTTCCAGGATGTATTGCAAGGCCAGCGGGCCGAGGTTGAAACTCAGGGCTGCCTTGGCTTTTTCCGGCAGCGCCGCATCGTGCTGACGACGGAAATCCGGGCCCCAGTCGATATACACGTAAGGATCGGGTTTTCCGGCCAAGCGTACCAGGATCAGTTTTTCTTCCAGCACCTGCTCGACTTGCAGGCGTGGCCAGTATTCGGGCTGATAGACCAGCGCCGCATCCAACACCCCCAATTCCAGTTGGCGCAGCAGGTTTTCGCCGTCGCGGATTTCCATGCGCAGGGCGTGGCTGGGAATCTTCTCGCGCAGTTCCCCGGCCCAACTGAGCATCAACGGGTTGCACAGGCTGACCTCGCCACCGATGTGCAGTACGTCGCGGTAGCCCTCGGGCAGCGGCAAGTCGCGACGAGCGGCTTCCCAGGTCTGCACCAGTTGATTGGCGTAAACCACAAAAGCCTCGCCGTTCGGCGTCAGGCGCGCGCCAGCGCGATTGCGCACGAACAGCGTGCTGCCCAGCTGACTTTCGAGCTTCTGCACCCGGGCAGTGATCGCGGTCTGGGTGACGTGCAGCTTTTCAGCCGCCGCGGCCAGGCTGCCGTGGCGGACAATTTCCAGAAAGGTGCGGGCGAGGTCGATGTCCATGGGCAGGCCGATGTGGGAGGTGCGGGCATTGTAAGAGCAGCCATGGTCTTCCGATACCGTCTGTGGCGAGGGAGCTTGCTCCCGCTGGGGCGCGAAGCGGCCCCAAGCCTGTTTCAGATGCATCTCATCGGATGGTTTACGGCTGCTGCGCAGCCGGACGGGAGCAAGCTCCCTCGCGACAGAGTTCACTGTCCGGCCTGATCACCTCGTGCCAAACAATTACTCCGCCAACTCAACCGCCCTCACCACCGCCCAATCGGCTACCAACCGCTGCGGCGTGCCACACGCCTTGCGCTTAAGCACAAAATTTTTGCTCTTCTCGGCGAACTGTTTACGGTTTTGCACCATGTCCTGATGCATTTCTTCCAGCTCGGCATTGTGGCAGTGCTGCATCAGTTGAGGATCGAGCTGACTTTTGCGCTCACGTATCGCCTGGTACGCCGGATCACTCAACGCACCATTGGCACGCTGCAATAACCAAAGACCAAACTCATCCGGGCAGCGCGGACCGATTTCCTGGACCATGCCTAACTGCAAGGCCTGGAGGGCGCTGATCGGCAGGCAGTCTTCAGTGAGTTTTTCCGCCATCGCCGGGCCGACGGCGCGGGGCAGGCTGTAGGTCCAGTATTCGGAGCCGTACAGGCCCATGGTTTTGTAATGGGGGTTGAGCACGATGTCGGAGCGGGCGAAAACAATATCGGCAGCCAGCGCCAACATCAGCCCGCCGGCCCCAGCATTGCCGGTCAGGCCGCTGACCACCAGTTGCCGGGCGCTGAGCAGTTCCTGGCAGACGTCGTCGATCGCCTGAATATTGGCCCAGGCTTCCAGCCCCGGAACCGCTGCCGCCTGGATCACATTGAGGTGCACGCCGTTGGAGAAACTGCCACGCCCACCCTTGATCAGCAGCACTTGGGTGTCCCGGGACTTGGCCCAGCGCAGGGCCTCCACCAGTCGTTGGCACTGTTCGGTGCTCATGGCGCCGTTGTAAAACTCGAAGGTCAGCTCGCCGACATGCCCCGACTCGCGATAGTGGATCGGTTGATAGCTTTCGTTGTTAAATGGCTGAGAGGCGATGGACCAATCAAGGGTCGGGACTTGCGCAAGCTGTTCGGCGAGCACATGCCGGGCCGGACGCTTGAAGGTTTCTTCGCCGGGCCGGGGTTTGCGTCGCAGCGAACCGATCCACAGGCTGTGATCACCGGTCGCGACCAGCACCGCATCGTCGTGCACCGCGAGAATCTCTCCCGGCGTGCCGCTACGCGAATCCAGATGAGCGTCATACAGGTAATACTGACCGCCGGCCAGGCTGGCCAATACGCCAGGCTGACCGTCGGCGGCGTCGATGCTGCGTTTGATGAAGTGTGCGCTGTCGTGCCAGCTGAAGATCCGGTCAGCTTGCTTCATGTTCGGCTGCAAGCGGCCAATCACATGGCGTTGGCTGTAGTCCAAAGGCACTGGCTCGAAACCGTCGATAAACTTTTCCACGACTTCGCGGATGCAGGCGATTGCCGCGTCGCTGACGCGCCCGTTGTACAACTCGGACTTGCGCAGACCCTGAGGCAGGTTGAATTCACAAGTGGCCCAGACCGGCCCGGCGTCCATTTCCTCCACCGCTTGCAACGCGGTCACGCCCCAACGGTTGAGTTCACGGGTGATCGCCCAGTCCAGCGCACTGGCGCCACGGTCGCCGACGATGCCCGGATGAATGATCACCACAGGGCGCTTGAGGTTGCTCCACAGTTGCTGCGGTACCCGATCCTTGAGAAACGGGCAGATCACCAGATCGGCGCCGGAGTGTTCAATCTGTTCGCACACCGAGTCTTCATCGGTGAACAGCACCACGCTGGGTGAGTGACCGGCCTGACGCAAGTCCAGCCAGGCCCGCTGGGTCAGGCCGTTGAACGCCGATGCCAGCAGAATGATTTTCAATGACCGCATGATTGACTCTTCCTTGAGAATGATCGGCCGCAGGCTCCCGATGAGCCGTCCTTGGCCTTCGATGGAAGAGCGATAGTAGAGAGTGTGGGGGGGAGGGCAACTGATCGAGATCAAGCTTGTGTCAGCGAGTGTTGCAGAGGCTCAAAATCAAAAGTTCGTCCGAAGGCTCGGGCCGCGTTCGGACGATCTTTTCTCTTTTCAAAACGCAAAACACGAACAGCCAAACGCCCCCCAGAACCCTTGAAAGTCACTGACCGGCGCCGACGACAACCGCGCCCGTTCATGGCTGTGGGCATGCACCGCGCAAGCGCCCACACACTGGTGCACTTGCGCGGTCATTGGCGCCAGGGGTTTCCAGTGCCCCGGTACATTCACCACCGGCGACCACTCAGGCACCACCGGGATTGGCGGAGGCCCCAGTTTTTCGAACTCGACGCTACCGTGGACGATCTTGCCGTCGACAATGGTCAGCACCGACTCGATCCACTTTATGGCTTCGTCTTCGATGTGAAAGTAGTCCGCCGACAGCGCAATCAGGTCCGCCAGTTGCCCGACTTTGATCTGGCCTTTCTTGCCTTGTTCGGAGGAAAACCAGGCGCTGCCGTGGGTGTACAGTTCCAGTGCGGTATCGCGGCTCAAGCCTTGCGGGTAGAGCGCCAGCCCGCCGACGGTGCGACCGCTGACCAGCCAGTACAGCGAGGTCCAGGGGTTGTAGCTGGAGACGCGCGTGGCATCGGTGCCGGCGCCCACGGGTACGCCCTCGGCGAGCATTCGTGCGATAGGTGGCGTGGCTTCGGCCGCTTTGGCGCCGTAACGGTCGACGAAGTATTCGCCCTGGAACGCCATGCGGTCCTGAATGGCGATGCCGCCACCCAGGGCCTTGACCCGTTCGATGTTCCGGGGGGTGATGGTTTCGGCGTGATCGAAGAACCACGGCAAACCGTTGAACGGAATATCCCGGTTGACCTTCTCGAACACGTCGAGCATGCGGCCGATGGATTCGTTGTAGGTGGCGTGCAAACGGAAGGGCCAGCGCTGCTCCACCAGATGCCGCACCACCGGTTCCAGCTCCTGCTCCATGGTTTGCGGCAGGTCCGGGCGTGGTTCGAGGAAGTCTTCGAAATCCGCTGCCGAGAACACCAGCATCTCGCCGGCGCCATTGTGCCGCAGGAAGTCATCGCCCTGGCCGTAATGGGAAGTGCTGGTCCAGTTCTTGAAGTCGGTCAGTTCTTCCTTGGGTTTCTGGGTGAACAGGTTGTAGGCAATGCGCACCGTGAGCTGTTGGTCTTTGGCCAATTGCTGGATGACTTGATAGTCGTCCGGGTAATTCTGATAACCGCCGCCGGCATCGATGGCGCTGGTGACACCCAGTCGATTGAGTTCGCGCATGAACTGGCGGGTCGAGTTGACCTGATATTCCAGTGGCAGCTTCGGCCCCTTGGCCAGGGTCGAGTAGAGGATCATTGCGTTCGGGCGGGCGATCAGCATGCCGGTGGGATCGCCATTGGCATCGCGCTGGATCTCGCCGCCCGGCGGGTTCGGCGTGTCGCGGGTGTAGCCGACCACTTTCAGTGCGGCACGGTTGAGCAGGGCGCGGTCGTAGAGGTGCAGGACGAATACCGGAGTGTCCGGCGCGGCTTTGTTCAGATCTTCAAGGGTCGGCATGCGTTTTTCGGCAAACTGGAACTCGTTCCAGCCACCGACCACCCGCACCCATTGCGGCGTGGGTGTGCGGTCGGCCTGATCCTTGAGCATGCGCAAGGCATCGGCCAGGGACGGCACGCCTTCCCAGCGCAATTCGAGGTTGTAGTTCAGGCCGCCACGGATCAGGTGCAGGTGCGAGTCGTTGAGGCCGGGAATCACTGTGCGGCCATGCAGGTCAACGATTTGTGTGCCGGGGCCTTGCAGGGCCATGGCCTGGGCATCGCTGCCGACCACCACAAAGCGCCCGTCCTTGATCGCGACGGCGCTGGCCTGGGGTTTCTTGCGGTCGACGGTGTGCAGGCGTCCGTTGTACAGAATCAGGTCGGCGGGGGTGTCGGGCATGGTTTTACTCCCTGCGGTTAGCGGACTGATCCAGGCGCCGATGGCGCCTGCCGAAAGACCTTGCAGTACACGGCGGCGACTGAAGTCATTGTGCTCGTCAGGTGGGCTCATGGCAGTGCTCTCCACACAGTTCTTCATAAAAGAAGCGAGGGCAAACAGCCGATGTCTGACGCATGCGGCCAGAAGGAATATAGACGGCATATCCACAGATAGCCGTTTTCCGAGGGTGAGAAACGACGAATCCCGCCACGAGGGGCGGGATTCGCATGCAGCCAGAGAGGCTCCCGGTAGCGGGAGCCGTCGTCTTAGCCTGGGAACAGCTCGGACAGTTTCATGGCCAGCATCATGTCGCCTTCAGCGAGCAGTTTGCCGCCCATGAACGCTTGCATGCCGTCGGTCGAACCGTCGACGATGCCTTCCAGGGTTTCGCCGTCCATGACCAGAGTCACCTGGGCGTCCGGGTTTTCGCCTTCTTGCAGCTCACAGGTGCCGTCTTTGACGATCAGCGAGAAGTTCTTGGTGTCGTCGATGCGGAAACCGAATACCAGGTCCAGACCGGCAGCAGCGGCTGGGTTGAACTTGGCTTTCATTGCTTGTACGGCATCAGCTACGGAGGTCATGGTTCGATCCTTTCTTGGGTAATAAGAGCTGGGTGAATACAGCCAGGGTCACAATAGTCCGGAATCAGCGAAACGTGATGAGTTCCGGGGCCTTCAGCAGTTGCAGGTGCGTGTGACTGTTGAAGGAAGCCAGGGCCACCTCGCGGCCACGAAACTTGAGCAGGTTGAGCGAGGTGTTGACGATTTGCCAGTTCAGCTCAAAGGCCTGCCGGGCAGGCATTTGCGTAATAAGGTGGAGCAGGGCAGTGATGGTGCCGCCGGAGGTGAACACGGCGATTTTCTGGGTGTTGTCGGCATTTTCGAGCAGCCGCTGCAGGCCAGCCTGCACACGATCGACGAAGCCCAGCCAGCTTTCCAGGCCCGGTGTGTCAAAGGTGCCGGCGAGCCAGCGCTCGATGATCAGGGCGAAGATGCGTTGGAACTCGGCACGGTTTTGCGCGGCGTTGCGCAGGATCTCCAGCGCCTCGGGCTCGTCTTCCAGCATGGCCGGCAGCAGGGCGCGGATCACCGCGTCGGCGTCGAATTCGTTGAAAGCGCAATCGATTTCCAGTGTCGGTACCGGCAAGCCCACGGCGGCGAGCTGTTCCAGCGCGCTGGTGGCCGTATGTTGCTGACGGCGCAGGTCGCCCGACAGACAGCGATCGAAGCTGACACCGAGTTCGGCCAGGTGCCGGCCGAGGACTTCTGCCTGGCGAATACCGGTCGGCGACAGAACGTCATAGTCGTCTGCACCAAAGGAGGCCTGGCCATGTCGAATCAAGTAGATGCTGCCCACGTCCGCGTCATCCCGGTACGTTGAAGGTTTGGCGAGGTTATGAGGATGGCGGTGAGCTGTCAATGAAAAAACATACGCTTGTTTGAAATGCCCGTTACAGGCCTGCTGCTAGTGGTCGTCGGGCCGGCTCATGGGTATGCTGGAGGTATCCCGCGCGTGTTCATGCCGCGCATCGTGTTGAAGGAGTCTCTGTGGAGTTTTTGTCCGAGTACGCCAGTTTCCTGGCTAAAACCGTGACACTGGTGATCGCCATTCTGGTGGTCCTGGCCAGTTTTGCGGCGTTGCGCAGCAAAGGTCGGCGCAAGTCGACCGGCCAACTGCAAGTCAGCAAACTCAATGATTTCTACAAAGGGCTGCGCGAACGCCTGGAGCAAACCTTGCTCGACAAGGACCAGCTCAAGGCTTTGCGCAAATCCCAGGCTAAAACCGAGAAAAAGCAAAAGAAGAAACCCGAGGCCAAGCCGCGGGTGTTCGTGCTGGATTTCGACGGTGACATCAAGGCGTCGGCTACTGAAAGCCTGCGCCACGAAATCACCGCGCTGCTGACCCTCGCCACGCCAAAGGATGAAGTGGTGCTACGGCTGGAGAGCGGCGGTGGCATGGTTCACAGCTATGGCCTGGCGTCTTCGCAACTGGCGCGCATTCGCGAGGCCGGCGTGCCGTTGACCGTGTGCATCGACAAGGTCGCGGCCAGCGGCGGCTACATGATGGCGTGCATCGGCGAGAAAATTATCAGCGCTCCGTTCGCGATTCTCGGCTCGATCGGCGTGGTGGCGCAGTTGCCCAACGTCAATCGCCTGCTGAAAAAGCATGACATCGACTTCGAAGTGCTCACGGCCGGTGAGTACAAGCGCACCCTGACAGTGTTCGGCGAAAACACCGAGAAGGGCCGGGAGAAATTCCAGGAAGAGCTGGACATCACCCATCAGCTGTTCAAGAACTTCGTTTCGCGCTATCGCCCGCAACTGGCTATCGACGAAGTGGCCACCGGGGAAATCTGGCTCGGTGTTTCGGCACTCGACAAGCAACTGGTGGACGAGCTCAAGACCAGCGACGAATACCTCGCTGAGCGTGCTAAACAGTCCGAGCTCTATCATTTGCATTACGCCGAACGTAAAACCCTGCAGGAGCGCATCGGCATGGCGGCCAGCGGTTCGATCGATCGCGTATTGCTGAGCTGGTGGAGCCGGTTGACCCAGCAACGCTTCTGGTAACCGTACCAGGCATCACCGTCAGTAAAAAAACCGTGGATTGCCCACGGTTTTTTTTGACCTTCGGAAGGTGTCCACTCACCTGCAAGAAATAACGAATTTTCCTAATGCCATTGTCGATCGGTCGCGCTTTCGTGTGGAGTCAGGTGGGGTAGGGTGACAGACCTGAATTGACTGCAATGGATTGCACCATGAATGAGCTCCTTCGCCACGTTGCCGCACCTCATCCAGCCCCATCGTTGCGAATGCGCGAGGAACTGAAAGCTGCACTGGACATCGCTCTCCCCCAAACCCCCGGCCAGTTGGGCGAACACCTGATCAAGGAAAAATGGGGGCAGGACATCGACCCGCAGACGACCTTGATGGTCACCCTCGATTACCACTACAAGGGCCACCCTGAAGAGAACGGTTTCCAACAGGGCCAGGTGGCGAACTCGCGGTCGCTGCTGCAAGCGCTGCTTTCAAATTACCAGACGGTTGGGGACGGTCGTTTTGCTGAAACCGCCTTTGGTCTGTACACACCGCCGGACGTCGGCCCGACGGTGCGGATTGTCGAGCATGTCGATGAGTTCGCTGATTACGGCAGCGGCAATCACGACACCTATGAAGGCATCTATCGGCAAACGACGCCGCAGACTTACGGTCCCGCCTCACAACTGAAGCTGAGGCCGGCCGATTTCAAGAAATGGGTCTGGGAGCTGGACTTCAAGCACGTGTACGAGACCTATCTTGAAAAGGTCTGGCCCTCTGACGAGGTGCTCACTGCGTCCAGTTCGTACGCCTTGAGGACATCGGTCAAAGCAGCGTTTGTGATGACGGCCTGGTTGCAGTTCAAGGAGCGCTGCCTGTCGCAAAAAGGACTTGAGCTCGCGATGGAGGCGGCTGGCTTGCCGCCCGGTCAGGCGTGGGAAACGCTGACCATCGAACAACTGCAAGCGGCGACGCGCCCCCCTTTGTCCGTCAGGGCCGGCCGTTTGAAGCTATACCGTTACACCGCAACAGATATCTGGGCGTTCCGTGACACTGCCAGTACCCGAGTGCTGCTGTACATCCCAGGCAACTCTTCCCCGCTGCACGAATTCACCGATGCCACTCAACTGCACCAATGGGTCGTCGCGCAGGGCAAGCTCAGCGAGACAAAACAGGCATTGGCCGCCCATTTTGCCGAAGATGATCGCGAGGACGGTACGTTTCATGCGGGGGTGCTGACGGCATTGGACGGCATGGCGCAGTACCCCGCGATGCATCGGCTGACCAACAATGCCGGTTTTTTCAATAACGACGGCTATTGGGACCCCGCCGATTACATTGGCTACGACAATCCGCCATCGGCGACCGATCCGTTTGCGCAACTGGTGCTGACGATGAAGCAGGCCGCCCACGCCAGTATCGAAAGCATTCGTACCGATGCACAGGTCAATCGTGACAATTTAAGTGCGGTGGTCGAACCGGTGGTGCAATGGATCAACCGGTTCGGGCCATTGGCGTTGTTCGTCCCGGGAGGCGAAGGCATATTGGCGCTGGCCGGGCTTATTGACGCCGGTTACGGTCTTGATCAGGCAGTAAACGGTGAAACACCACGTGAACGGTCGGAGGGCGTGTCGCGCACCGTGTTCGGTTTGCTTAATGCGCTGCCGATCGGCGCACAGGCGGCGCTGAAGGATGAAGCGGCCGTCGAGTCAGTACGTCCGTCTTCGCAAATCGCCGTTGCCCCGACGCCCGAGCCACCGGTTTCCGTGCTGTCCTCCCGCGTGGAGCTGATCCGCGGAATCGGCCCGACTGTGGCGTCTTTCAGCGATGAAGTCCTGGCACAGATCGGCAAGGTCAGTGTGATTGACGATGACATGCTGCGACTGATGCAAACGGGGCGTCCACCTACGCCTTTACTGACGGATACGATCAGTCGCTTCAAGATCGATCAGGATCTGGGGGCGGCCGGCACGCCTGAGCAATTCAACAAGCGTTACGCCGCACTTCAACAGTCGGAACATGAGTGGGTGCGGCTGTTTCAGCAGCAATACCCGATGCTGCCCAAAGGTGCCATCGAACAAATGCTCGACCGCTATGGCGTGGATATCCAGCAAGCCCCCGATGTGACCGAGGTCAGGCAAGTGTTCACGCGTCTGGACAGCAAGGCGCGGCAGTACCAGCAGCATGTGCGGCTCAATCGCGCTTATGAAGGTCTTTATCTGCGTTCGGTGGCGAGCCCGGACTCGGACATCCTGGCCTTGCACTCGCTGCAAAACCTGCCGGGCTGGCCGCGGAACCTGCGGATCGATGTCCTTGATCAATCCGTCGCGGGGCGAGTGCTGGACCGCATCGGCGCGCAGGAGGCCACGGATGTCCGGCGCTTGGTCAGAGTCGGACAGCACTATCTGCATCAGGCCTCGCCGACAGATTTTTATACGGCGCTTCTCGGCGTGTTGACGGACGACGACCGTTCAGCGCTGCTCCTGACGTCGCCTGGTTCAGTCGACGAACTGCGACTCGCCATCAGCAACCAGGCGTTGCCCCGATCACAGGTGATACTCGGGCTGCAAAGAATGGACGGTGGGTTGCCGTTCGATGCCCACGGGCTCAGAGGCGGCGGTTTTCCGGGAACGCCCCAGGCCGAGGCGCTGACGCAGCAGATGATGAGGCTGCAGCTCAAAGAGGTCTACCCAGACTTTACCGATGCCCAGGCTGATGCGCTCCTTCAACGTGAAGGCCTAAACGCACAGGCGCACATTGAGTGGCTGAAGCAGCAGCTGCAGCAACTCAACACTGACCTGACAGGCTGGATAGATCAGGTGGCGGATGACATCCATCACATGGGTGTTCGCCAGCTCGTTGCCGGTGATCCTGAGGCGGCGGGGATGAACGCTGCGCAAATTCAGGCTCATAACATTCAGCTGATGCTGACGGAAATGCACTATGAGCGAGCTACCCGAAATGAATTGGCCGAGGAACTGGTCGCCATTTGGCAGCAGCGCGGACCCCAGCAGGGGCTTCTCCTGGCAGGTGAGCAAGTACGCGGTGTCAGGCTTGATCTCGACTTTGAGGATTACCACCGGTTACCCGTATTGAATGTCCGGCTCAACAATGTTCTCGAATTATCAATGCGCAGCTTCCACTTGACCGAAGAGGAAAGCCTGAACGGATTTCTTGAGAGTTTTCCAAATCTTGAAGTCCTGAACCTGGAAAATGTCGATCTGAGTCACTTCAACACCAACGACGAAGCTGGACGCGCATTACCTCATGCGATCAACCAGCTGCGACAGCTCACTACGCTGAACCTGAGGTCAACAAGTCTGACTTTCAGTCAGCGCAGCGCTTCACAGCTGACTGATCTGACGCGCTTGCAAACGCTGGACCTGAGCAACAATCCACTGGATGTCCCTCCCTTGGTGCTGGGAATGAACGATTTGCGCCGGCTCAACTTGAGTAACACAAGGATCAGCACATGCCCTGTTGGCATCATGGAGCAGCCTTACCTGACGACCTTGGACTTGCGCAATAACCGGATCACCCGGGTTCCGCAGGGGGTTCTGAACCAGGCCATCGCCAGGGATCGTGTGATGCTGCAGGGCAATCCGTTGACGGACGAGGACACCTTATTGCGCCTTGTCGATCATCGGCGGCGAACGGGGATCAACCTGTGGTTAAGCGAGCCTGGAGCCAACTACGGGAATGTCATCGAGTGGTTGCGTGAAGGCGATCAAGGGCTGCGAGAGGCGCGACAATTGGTCTGGCAGAGGCTTGCAGTCAGGCCCCTTGGCAGCAGGTTCTTGAGAATTATGGATGGTATGAGCCTGACGGCGGACTTTCGGGTCGACTACCTGGCGCTACAGGCGAGAGTGTGGCGGCTGCTCGGGGATGCCGATGCTTCAGAAGCGTTGTGGACACAGTTGGTTCAGGATATCGGAGGGGCTGAGGCTGATCCTGAAAACCCGTTTGTGCTGTTCACGGCACTTGAGGATCGTGCCCGGTTTTATCGGGACTGGGAGGCCATGGGACGACCATTTCCGATAGTCACGCAGTAAGGGAAAAACCTTGAACCCCGCAAGGGGTTCAAGGTGTGACGATCAACGGCGACGGAACAGCGGCAGCGGCTCGTCGGTGGCGGCCTGATAGGTCACCGAGAAGTCCTTGAGGCCTTCAAGGGCTTCGTAGGGGTCTTTATCGGCGCGAATGGCAAACGCATCGAAACCGCAGCGGTGCATGTAGAACAGCTGGTCGCGCAGCACATCGCCAATTGCCCGCAGTTCGCCTTTGAAACCATAGCGGTCACGCAGCAGACGGGCGTTGGAGTAATTGCGACCATCGGTGAAGGCCGGGAAGTTCAGGGCGATGACCTGGAAGTTCGCCACGTCGTCACCGATTTCTTCGGCTTCTTCGTCGGCATCCAGCCACACACCCAGGCCGCCATCACGGGCCATGAGCATGCGGCTGTGTTCGCGCCACATGTGCAACGGGACGATCAGGTCGTCGCAGTTGCTGATCTCGTCGATGTTGAAATCTTTCGGCAACAGGTGCCAGGTTTCGTCGACGACTTCGTTGTTCTTAATTATTCGCTGCATAGACGCGCTCCTTGAAGAGGTCGATGCCGATACGCTGATAAGTGTCGATGAAGCGCTCGTCTTCGGTACGTTGTTCGATGTACACGTCGATCAGCTTCTCGATCACATCAGGCATGGCTTCCTGGGCGAAGGACGGGCCGAGGATCTTGCCCAGGCTCGCATCGCGACTGGCGCTGCCACCCAGGGACACCTGGTAGAACTCTTCGCCTTTCTTGTCCACTCCGAGAATGCCGATGTGGCCGACGTGGTGGTGACCACAGGCGTTCATGCAGCCAGAGATGTTCAGGTCCAGCTCACCGATGTCGAACAGGTAGTCCAGGTCGTCGAAACGGCGCTGGATCGATTCGGCGATCGGGATCGACTTGGCGTTGGCCAGGGAGCAGAAGTCGCCGCCCGGGCAGCAGATGATGTCGGTCAGCAAACCGATGTTCGGTGTGGCGAAACCTTGCTCGCGCAACTCGCCCCACATCGCGAACAACTGGCTCTGCTCGACATCGGCCAGAATGATGTTCTGCTCGTGGGAGGTGCGCAGCTGACCGAAGCTGTAACGGTCGGCGAGGTCGGCAACGGCATCGAGCTGTTTGTCGGTGATGTCGCCCGGTGCAACGCCAGTCGGCTTCAGGGACAGTGTGACGGCAACGTAACCCGGCTTTTTGTGCGCCAGGGTGTTACGGGTGCGCCAGCGGGCGAAGCCCGGGTGCTGTTTGTCGAGCTCGGCCAGTTCGGCTGTCTGGTTTTCCAGAGCCTTGTAGTCCGGATCGACAAAGTGCTTGGCAACGCGATGCACTTCGGCCTCGGTCAGCGTGGTCTGGCCACCGCGAAGGTGTTCCATTTCCGCGTCGACTTTTTGCGCGAACACTTCAGGTGTCAGGGCCTTGACCAGAATCTTGATCCGCGCCTTGTACTTGTTGTCGCGACGGCCGTAGCGGTTGTAGACCCGCAGAATGGCGTCGAGGTAGCTCAACAGGTCCTGCCACGGCAGGAATTCGTTGATGAACGCGCCCACCACCGGAGTACGGCCCAGGCCGCCACCGACCAGCACACGGAAGCCCAGTTCGCCCGCGGCGTTGTGCACCGGCTCGAGACCGATGTCATGGACTTCGATGGCCGCACGGTCGGACGTCGAACCGTTGATGGCGATTTTGAATTTACGCGGCAGGTAGGCGAATTCCGGGTGGAACGTGGTCCACTGACGGACGATTTCGCACCATGGCCGCGGATCGATCAACTCGTCGGCGGCGACACCGGCGAACTGATCGGTGGTGACGTTGCGCAGGCAGTTGCCGCTGGTCTGGATTGCGTGCATCTGCACGGTCGCCAGCTCAGCCAGGATGTCCGGGATGTCTTCCACGGCCGGCCAGTTGAACTGCACGTTCTGCCGGGTACTGATGTGGGCGTAGCCCTTGTCATAGTCGCGGGCAACTTTGGCCATCATTCGCGTCTGGCGCGAAGTGAGTTGGCCATAAGGCACCGCCACCCGCAGCATCGGGGCAAAGCGCTGGATATAAAGGCCATTTTGCAGGCGCAGGGGGCGGAATTCTTCTTCGCTCAGCTCGCCTGCCAGATAGCGTCGGGTCTGATCACGGAACTGCTTGACGCGGTCCTCGATGATCCGCTGATCGTACTCGTCGTATACGTACATATAAGTCCTGTTCTCAGGCTTGGGCCGGTCGGATACAGCTGCGTTTTCGCAAGCTTTCATCCGATTCTGCCTCGGCAATTCTGCGCGCACGGCCGCGCACTCCCAACGGAGCCGACGCAAGATACCAGTTTGCAGTTATGCGCAAAAGTGATGTTTGAGTATATGCAAAGAACCAAAACGACTAATGAAAGTCGTTGAGATAAAACCCTCATTTGTCGTGCGGGCAATCATCGTCTTAACTGTGCTCGAGTCTTTATGCAATCACCGATAAAACCGACAAGAGGCGATGCAATGAGCAACCCAACCAAAGCAAGGAAAAGCGATAGCACGGTCGATGCCTGGGCGATTCTGTTCCTGATCATCCTGGTCGTGGGGACGGCGGTATTCTGGGTCAGCCATCAATAAACGACCCCGTCCGGGCCCGGCGCCGACGATGTCGGACAAAAAGCCGGAATATGCGCCGTTTCCAGGGACTTCGCTGGCTATAATGCGCGGCGGATTTTCGGGGGCTCGGACGATCAATGTTGAAGTTCTTCTATGGTGTAGTGCTGGCGCTTGGCGCGGTCCTGGGACCGTGTGCCCAGGCGGCGTCCGTATTGTTCCTCAATCCCGGGACCAGCCAAGAGACGTTCTGGGTCAGTTACTCGCAGTTCATGCAGGCCGCGGCCAAGAACCTGGGCATGGATTTGCAAATCCAGTATGCCGAGCGAAACGCCGAGACCACACTCAAACAGGCCCGCGAAGCGCTGCAAGGGCCGAGTCGGCCGGACTATCTGGTGTTCTCCAACGAGCTGTATGTCGCCCCCGAAATCCTGCGCCTGGCTCAAGGCAGCGGCGTGAAGCTGTTTTTGGTCAACAACGGCCTGACCGCCGACCAGATGCGCCTGCTCGGCGCCCAGCCGGACAAGTATCCCGACTGGCTGGGTAGCCTGGTGCCCAACAATGAGGAGGGCGGCTACCTGATGCTCAAGGAACTGATTCGCCTGCATCGCCCGGTCGCACCCGGTGAGGTCGTCGAACTGGTGGCCTTTTCCGGCCTGAAAATCACGCCGGCCGCGCAACAGCGTGAGCAGGGCATGATGCGGGCATTGGCCGAACACCCCGAAGTGCGGTTGCGCCAGTTGGTGTATGGCGGCTGGACCCGCGAGCGCGCCTATGAACAGGCCAGGTTATTGTTCAAGCGTTACCCGCAAACATCGCTGGTCTGGTCGGCTAACGATGAAATGGCTTTCGGCGCCATGCAGGCGTACGCCGAAACGGGAGGTCAGCCGGGCAAGGGTGTGCTGTTCAGTGCCATCAACAATTCACCGGCCGCGTTGCAGGCGCTGTTGGAGGGGCGGCTAAGCGTGTTGTTGGGCGGGCACTTCACTCTGGGCGGTTGGGCGCTTGTGCAGTTGCATGACTACGACCAGGGGGTGGATGTCAGCCAGTACGGCGGGCGCGACCGGCAGATTCCGTCATTGCAACTGATCGACCACGCGCAAGCCCGGCGACTGCTGGCCATGGGTGCCACTCAGGATTACAACGTGGATTTTCAAAAGCTCTCGGCCAAAGGGCGGCCGACGTCGTACCGCTACCCGTTCAACCTGCAAACCCTGATGCACTGAGCCGGCTCAGATCCCGGCCAGGTGCAACACCAGTTTGACGATGCCGAACAGCGTCAGGGCGAACACCACCGTGAACAGAATCCCCAGAATCACAAAGTGACTGGGCTTGCCATGAGTGAAGTCCCGGGCCCGGTTTTTCCCGCTTTGCACCCCGAACGCCGCCGCCATGACGCTGTGCAGCATCTGCCAGAAGGTCGGCGGTTTGTTGTGGTTATTGTTGTCGACTGGATCGTCCATAAATCCCCCGTCACGAATGTGTATGAGGCAAGCATAGACAACAGGCACGAACTCTGTCGGAGCCTTTGTGGCGAGGGAGCTTGCTCCCGTTGGGTCGCGAAGCGGCCCCAAAAAATGGGACTACTACGCAGTCCAGCGGGAGCAAGCTCCCTCGCCACAAAAGGCTCGCTCCACAGGGGAAGGGGATTAGTTGTCGTAACCCAGGTTAGGCGCCAGCCAACGCTCGGTCACGCTCAACTCCTGGCCTTTGCGCGAGGTGTAGCTCTGCACCTGATCCTTGTCGATCTTGCCCACGGCGAAATACTGCGCCTGCGGGTGAGCGAAGTACCAGCCGCTGACCGCCGCCGCCGGGAACATCGCGTAGTGCTCGGTGAGGAATACGCCGCTGCGGCCGGCCTTGAGCTCTTCCGCTTCCGGGTCCAGCAGCTTGAACAGCGTGGCTTTCTCGGTGTGATCCGGGCACGCCGGGTAGCCCGGAGCAGGGCGGATGCCGGTGTATTGCTCTTTGATCAGCGCCTCGTTGTCCAGCGTCTCGTCCTTGGCGTAGCCCCAGTAGTCTTTACGCACTTGTTGGTGCAGCCACTCGGCGCACGCCTCGGCCAGACGGTCGGCCAACGCCTTGACCATGATCGAGTTGTAGTCGTCGCCCGCTTCCTGATAAGCCTTGGCCACTTCTTCGGCGCCGATCCCGGCGGTGGTGATGAAACCACCCACGTAGTCGGTCACGCCGCTGTCCTTCGGCGCGACGAAGTCGGCGAGGGAGAAGTTCGGCTTACCGTCGGTCTTGATGATCTGCTGGCGCAAGTGATGCAGCTTGGCCAATGGCTTGCCGTCATCGCCATAGACTTCGATGTCATCGTCGCGCACCTGGTTGGCCGGCCAGAAACCGAACACCGCACGGGCGCTGATCAGCTTCTCGTCGATCAGCTTGGCAAGCATTTCCTGGGCATCGGCGTACAGCGCGGTGGCGGCTTCACCGACCACTTCATCCTGCAGGATGCGCGGGAACTTGCCGGCCAGGTCCCAGGAGATGAAGAACGGTGTCCAGTCGATGTATTCGGCCAGAACCTTCAGGTCGATGTTGTCCAGCACCTTGGCGCCGGTGAATGTCGGTTTGACCGGCTCATAGTTGGCCCAGTCGAACTGCGGTTTCTTGGCGATGGCCGCCGGGTAGCTCAGGCGCTCGGTGCGGGCGCTGCGGTTGGCGGTGCGCTCGCGAACGTCGATGTATTCCAGGCGGGTCTTCTCGACGAAACCGGCTTTCAGTTCCTTGGACAACAACTGCGTCGCCACGCCCACGGCGCGGGAGGCGTCGGTGACGTAGATCACCGCGTCGTTGCTGTACTTGGGCTCGATCTTCACCGCCGTGTGCGCCTTGGAGGTGGTCGCGCCACCGATCATCAGCGGTAGATAGAAGTCCTGACGCTGCATCTCGCGGGCCACGTGAACCATTTCGTCCAGCGAAGGCGTGATCAGGCCGGACAGGCCGATGATGTCGCATTTCTCGTCTTTGGCGACTTGCAGGATCTTCTCCGCCGGCACCATCACGCCGAGGTCGACGATGTCGTAGCCGTTGCAGCCCAGCACCACGCCGACGATGTTCTTGCCGATGTCGTGCACGTCGCCCTTGACCGTGGCCATGAGGATCTTGCCCTTGGCTTCCGGCTTGTCGCCTTTTTCCAGTTCGATGAACGGGATCAGGTGGGCCACGGCCTGCTTCATTACGCGGGCGGACTTCACCACTTGCGGCAGGAACATTTTGCCGGCGCCGAACAGGTCGCCGACGATGTTCATGCCGGCCATCAACGGGCCTTCGATGACTTCGATCGGGCGCGCGAACGACAGGCGTGATTCTTCGGTGTCTTCCACGATGTGGGTGGTGATGCCTTTGACCAGCGCATGCTCCAGACGCTTGTTGACGTCCCAGTTGCGCCACTCTTCGGTCTCGGCTTCCTTGACGCTGCCGTCGCCCTTGTACTTGTCGGCGATGGCGAGGAGGGCGTCGGTGCCTTCCGGGGTGCGGTTGAGGATCACGTCTTCAACGGCGTCGCGCAGCTCCACCGGGATCTGGTCGTAGATCTCCAGTTGGCCGGCGTTGACGATACCCATGGTCAGGCCATTGCGGATTGCATACAGCAGGAACACCGAGTGAATCGCCTCGCGCACCGGATTGTTGCCACGGAACGAGAACGACACGTTGGACACACCGCCTGAGCTCAGGGCGTAGGGCAGTTCATCGCGGATGTAGGCACAGGCGTTGATGAAGTCCACAGCGTAGTTGTTGTGTTCTTCGATACCGGTGGCCACGGCGAAGATGTTCGGGTCGAAGATGATGTCTTCCGGCGGGAAGCCGACTTCGTTGACCAGAATGTCGTAGGAGCGTTTGCAGATTTCTTTCTTGCGCGCTTCGGTGTCGGCCTGGCCGGCTTCATCGAAGGCCATCACCACCACCGCGGCGCCATAGCGCTTGCACAGTTTGGCGTGGTGAATGAACTGCTCGACACCTTCCTTCATGCTGATGGAGTTGACGATGCCCTTGCCCTGGATGCACTTGAGGCCGGCTTCGATCACTTCCCACTTGGAGGAGTCGATCATGATCGGGACGCGGGAGATGTCCGGTTCGCCGGCAATCAGATTGAGGAAGGTCACCATGGCCTTCTTCGAATCGAGCATCCCTTCGTCCATGTTGATGTCGATCACCTGGGCGCCGGCTTCGACCTGCTGCAGGGCGACTTCCAGGGCTTCGGTGTAGTTGTCTTCACGGATCAGTCGGGCGAACTTGGCGGAACCGGTGATGTTGGTCCGCTCGCCGACGTTGACGAACAGCGAACTGCGATCGATGGTGAACGGTTCCAGGCCCGACAGGCGGCAGGCCTTGGGAATATCCGGAATTTCACGCGGGGCGTAACCGGCTACCGCTTTGGCGATGGCTTCGATGTGGCCCGGTGTGGTGCCGCAGCAGCCGCCGACGATGTTGAGGAAGCCGCTTTGGGCGAACTCTTCGATGACCTTGGCGGTTTCCGCTGGCAGCTCGTCGTACTCGCCGAATTCGTTCGGCAGGCCGGCGTTCGGGTGCGCCGACACGTGGGTGCCGGCCTTGTTCGACAGCTCTTCCAGGTATGGGCGCAATTCGCGGGCGCCGAGGGCGCAGTTCAGGCCGACGGAAATCGGCTTGGCGTGGGCCACGGAGTTCCAGAACGCTTCGGTAGTCTGGCCGGAGAGGGTACGGCCAGAGGCGTCGGTGATGGTGCCGGAAATCATGATCGGCAGCTCGACGCCCAGCTCTTCGTAAACCCCTTGCACGGCGAAGATCGCCGCTTTGGCGTTGAGGGTGTCGAAAATGGTTTCGATCAGGATCAGGTCGGCGCCGCCTTCGATCAGGCCTTTGGTGGCCTCGGTGTAGTTTTCCACCAGTTCATCGAAGGTCACGTTGCGGTAGCCGGGGTTGTTCACGTCAGGCGACAGCGAGCAGGTACGGCTGGTCGGGCCGAGCACGCCGGCGACGAAACGCGGCTTGTCCGGGTTCTCGAGGGTTTTCGCATCGGCAATCTTGCGGGCCAGGCGTGCGCCTTCTACGTTCAGTTCGTAGGCCAGTTCTTCCATGCCGTAATCGGCCATGGAAATCCGGGTGGCGTTGAAGGTGTTGGTTTCCAGAATGTCGGCGCCGGCATCCAGGTAGGCTTTCTCGATGCCACCAATCACGTCCGGGCGGGTCAGTACCAACAAGTCGTTGTTGCCCTTGACGTCACTTGGCCAGTCGGCGAAGCGTTTGCCACGGTAATCCTGTTCCTCGAGCTTGTAGCTCTGGATCATTGTCCCCATGCCGCCGTCGAGAATCAGGATGCGCTCTTTGAGGGCGTGCTTGAGAGCTTGAAGGCGAACGCTGCGATCGGACATTTGGACTACTCGGTAAGGCCATGACGAAGGGCCGGGATAATAACAAACCTGTGTGCTTTTGGAGCATGTGCCGGTTTTGCATGAATATCGTTCATGTTGGTGCGCAGGCCAGACCGGTAGAATCGCGGCGTTTTCTCATGATCAGGACCAGGGATATGTCGTATCGCGTCGTCACCAGCCTATTGATGCTGTTTTTAAGCGGGGGCGCCGCTGCGCAAGGTCCGGACATTTCCTACGTTCGTGACATTCAACCGATCTTCACCGAAAAGTGCGTGGCCTGCCATGCCTGCTACGACTCCGCCTGTCAGCTCAACCTGGGCAGTGGCGAAGGGGCGGCCCGAGGTGCGACGAAGGCGCCGGTCTATGACGGCGAACGCAGCAAGGCCGCCGCGCCGACTCGGTTGTTTTATGACGCCTTCGGCAAGCGTGCCTGGCAGCAAAAGGGCTTCTATTCAGTGCTCGACGCCCAAGGCAGCCAGGCGGCGCTGATGGCACGCATGCTTGAGCTGGGGCACAAAACCCCGTTGCAACCCAATGCCAAGCTACCGGAAGACATCGTCCTGGGCCTGAACCGGGAAAACATGTGTGCCATGCCGGCGGAGTTCGACGGCTACGCCAGTTCACACCCGAAAGAGGGCATGCCACTGGCGGTTACCGGCCTGACCGATCAGCAATATCAGACACTGCAACGCTGGCTGGCCTCCGGCGCGCCGATCGACCAGCAGGGCCTGGTGCCCAGCGCCAAGGAAGCCTTGCAAGTGGTGCAGTGGGAAAACCTGTTGAATTCGCCGGGTGCCCGGGAGAGTCTGGTCGGGCGCTGGTTGTTCGAGCACTGGTTCTTGGCCCATATCTATTTCAAGGACGGCGAGCCGGGGCATTTCTTTCAGTGGGTACGTTCGCGCACGCCGACGGGGCAGCCCATCGACCTGATCAACACCCGCCGTCCGAATGACGACCCGGGCACTCAGGTCTATTACCGTCTGTGGCCGGTGCAAGGCGTGATCGTGCACAAGACCCACATCACCTACCCGCTGAGCGCGGCGAAGATGGCGCGGATCAAGAGCCTGTTTTACAACGGCAACTGGCAGGTCCACGCCTTACCGGGCTACGGGCCGGAGCGGCGGGCTAATCCGTTTGCCACGTTCGAAGCGATCCCGGCCCAGGCGCGTTACCAGTTCATGCTCGATAACGCCGAATACTTCGTGCGTACCTTTATTCGCGGTCCGGTCTGCCGTGGTCAGATCGCCACCGACGTGATTCGCGACAACTTCTGGGCACTGTTCCAGGCCCCGGAGCATGACCTTTACATCACCGACCCGAAATATCGCGGCCAGGCTACGCCGTTGCTGGCGATGCCGGGGCAGAACGATGACGTCGGCAGCGTCTTGAGCCTGTGGCACGACTACCGCAACAAACGCAACGAATATGAGGCCCTGCGCCGGGACAGCTATGCCGACTTGCCGGCGCCGAGCTGGTCGACCCTGTGGGCCGGCAATGACAACGCACTGCTGAGTATCTTTCGGCATTTCGACAGCGCCTCGGTGACCAAGGGCCTGATCGGCGACGTGCCGCAGACGATGTGGCTGTTCGATTACCCGTTGCTGGAACGCACCTATTACCAGTTGGCGGTCAACTTCGATGTGTTCGGTAACGTGTCCCATCAGGCCCAGACCCGGCTGTACTTCGACCTGATCCGCAACGGCGCCGAGCAGAACTTCCTGCGCCTGATGCCGGCCAGCTCACGGGACGGCTATCTCGACGATTGGTACCAGAACAGCGGCAAGTTCAAGATGTGGCTGGATTACGAGGACATCGATAACGACAAGCCGACGGCGTTGACGCTGGACGAAAACGACCCGAAACGCGATTTCGCCTTGCAGTTGCTGTCCCGTTACGGCGAACTCAATGCCAGGCCCGATCCGATCAACCGCTGCGACGGCGCTTACTGCTCGCGGCCGAACATCGATCTGGCATTGCAGAACGCCGAACAGGCCTTGAGCCGCCTGACGTCGCGCCCGGCCGCCGGTTTGAAAGTCATCGATCAGTTGCCGGAAGCCACGATGTTGCGCATCGAGACCTCAAGCGGCAAGCGCGAGGTCTACAGCCTGCTGCGCAACCGCGCCCACAGCAACGTGGCGTTCCTGCTCGGGGAGTCGCTGCGTTATCAGCCGGGGCTCGACACGTTGACGATCTATCCGGGGGTTCTGAGCAGCTATCCGAACTTCATGTTCAACATCCCGGCCGGGCAAGTGCCGGCGTTTGTCGACGAGATGGAAAACGCCAAAGACGCTGCCAGTTTCGAGAAAATCGTCGAACGCTGGGGTATTCGCCGCAGTCATCCGCAGTTCTGGCGGTATTTCCATGATCTGAGCCGATACATCCACGACACCGACCCGGTGGAAGAGGGCGTGCTGGACATGAATCGCTACGAGAATCTCTGAAATGCCTGCAACCCGGTGTGGGAGCGACTGTGGCGAGGGGGCTTGCCCCCGCTTGAGTGCGCAGCACTCACAAGATCTTCGGTATGTCAGAGATTTTGGGGCTGCTGCGCAACCCAACGGGGGCAAGCCCCTTCGCCACAGTTCCCGACAAAAATACTAGGACTTTGTGCGGCGCGTCGATTGGCGTAAACTGCGTCCAAGCCTGCGAGGAGTTTCCATGACCGCTATTACCATTACCGACGCCGCCCATGATTACCTGGCCGATCTGCTCTCCAAGCAGAACACCCCGGGTATCGGCATCCGCGTCTTTATCACCCAGCCTGGCACCCAGTACGCCGAAACCTGCATTGCCTATTGCAAGCCGGGCGAAGAAAAACCTGAAGACACGGCGCTGGGGCTAAAAAGCTTCACCGCGTACATCGACCACTTCAGCGAAGCCTTCTTGGACGATGCCGTTGTCGACTACGCCACCGACCGCATGGGCGGCCAACTGACCATCAAGGCGCCAAACGCCAAAGTACCGATGGTCAACGCCGACAGCCCGGTCAACGAGCGCATCAACTACTACCTGCAAACCGAGATCAACCCGGGGCTGGCCAGCCACGGCGGTCAGGTCAGCCTGATCGATGTGGTCGAAGACGGCATCGCCGTGCTGAAGTTCGGCGGCGGTTGCCAGGGCTGCGGCCAGGCAGACGTCACCCTGAAGGAAGGCATCGAGCGCACCTTGCTCGAGCGTATTCCCGAGCTCAAGGGTGTTCGTGACGTGACCGACCACACGCAGAAAGAAAACGCCTACTACTAAGGTGTTCGCTGCGACATAAAAAAACGGTGCCCGTGAGCACCGTTTTTTTATGGATGATCGATAACCTGTGGCGAGGGAGCTTGCTCCCGCTCGACTGCGAAGCAGTCGCAATCCAGCCGATGCATTTTCCCGTGATGAATGCGTTGGCTGATTTTGGGACCGCTGCGCGGTCCAGCGGGAGCAAGCTCCCTCGCCACAAGTGCTTCAGGGTCTGTATAGGTGCGCATGCCCCGCGCGATACAGCGACGACTCACTGAAGTGATCGCTGCCCAGCACTCGACCCACCAGAATCAGCGCCGTCCGGCGAAAACCCTTGGCCTGGACCTTCTGCGCAATGTCTTCAAGCGTCCCCACCACCCAATCCTGATCCGGCCAGGTCGCCCGGTGAATCACCGCGATCGGGCAGTCGGCGCCGTAGTGCGGCAGCAATTGGGCAAGGATCTTCTCCAGATGATTGACCCCCAGGTGGATTGCCATGGTCGCCCCGTGTTGCGCCAGGCTGCCCAGCTCTTCGCCAGCCGGCATCGCGGTCTTGTCGGCGTAACGGGTCAGAATCACGCTCTGTGACACGTCCGGCAGGGTCAGTTCGGCACCCAAAAGGGCCGCGCAGGCGGCGGTGGCGGTAACGCCGGGAACGATTTCGAAAGGGATGTCGAGTTCACGCAAGTAGCGAATCTGCTCGCCGATCGCGCCGTACAGGCTCGGGTCGCCGGAGTGCACCCGGGCCACGTCCTGGCCGTTGGCGTGGGCGGTCTTGATCAGCTCGACGATCTGTTCCAGGTGCAGTTCGGCGCTGTTGACCACCTGTTCGGCCTGGTGGCCTTCCAGCACGGCGGCGGGGACCAGGGAGCCGGCATAGATGATGACCGGGCAGCTACGAATCAGCCGCTGGCCTTTGACGGTGATCAGTTCCGGGTCGCCGGGGCCGGCGCCAATGAAGTAGACGGTCATCGTCGTTTCCTGTCAGAAATAGGGCCTGGACATGCTTCAGATGAAGAATGCTCATGATCGAGGGCGGGGATTATCGGGGATTTTACGCGGCGCTGGCCAATGCCAGGGTGGCCTGGGCGTATTTTTGTCGTGGAATCAGCAACTTTGCCGGTGCCTGGGCCAATTGTTCGGCCAGGGCCAGCGCGGCGCTTTCCGCCACGCCGTAGCAACCGGTGCGTTCAAACGCGATGTCCGAGTGGTGGCTCAGTTGTGCTTGATAGGTCGCCAATTGTTCGCTGCTGAAGTACATCAGCGGCAATGCCAGCTGTTCGGCCAGTTCGATCAGGCCAGGCTCTTCACGCTTCAGGTCGATGCTGGCCAGGGCCTTGATCTCACTGAGCCCGATTTGATGGGCCTGTAGCGCCTGATCGAGCAGCGCCCGCAACGTGCTGACGGGGCAGCCGCGCTGGCAGCCCAGGCCGACCACCAGGGTCGGCGCTGCGCTGACGTCAGTCATGCGGAGTAATGGCCATCGCTTTTGCGGCGGAACAACCAGGCGCTGATCAGGCCCAGGGCCAGCCAGAACGCCACGTTGGTCAACTGCGAAGCGATTTTGAATTGAGCTTCCAGGGCTTCCGGCGCCAGCATTGAATGGGCTTCCGGTTGTGGTGCGCCAATTACATGCGGCACGGCCAGGATCGCCACGCCAAGGACTTTCATCAGCCAGTGACGGCTGAACACGATCAACGCGATGCCGACGGCCGTGGACGCGGCAGTGCCGATCCACCAGATTTGCCGTTGCGCCAGATCAGCCGCGGCAGTGCCCGGCAGCTCAGGCGGCAGGCCGAGAGTCGGAGCCAGCACGAATGTCGCATAACCGGCCAGGCCCCAGAGCAGGCCCTGAGAGGTTTTGGTCGGTGCGCGCAGGGTGTAAAGACCGGCGAGCATCAAGGCGAAACCGACTGCCACCACCAGGTTGCCGCCGGTAGTGGACAGCACGCGCTGCCAACCGTCTTCCGGTTCCCAGGCTTCGGCATCGTGGGTATGAGCGACTGCGCCCGCGGCGTGCTCGTGGATTTCAACAGCGGCCGGCTCGGATTTTTCATAGGTCTCGGCCTGCAAAATCAGCGGGGCGACCCAGAAGCTTTGCAGCAGGGTCAATAGCAGGGCGGCCAGCAGCCCGGTGAAACCTGCGGTTTGCGCAATACGCTTGATCATCTCAGCAGGTCTCAATGGCACGGAAAGGCGGAGCTGTGACGGGTATCGTGCGCGGCGTTGTGCACCGCTTCGATGTGCGAGAAACCGGCGAAATACACAAGGCACGCGCCAAGGATCGACGCACACACGGCAGCGGTCAGGCGTTGAGTCAGGGTTGTGGTGGTGCTGGCCGTTGCGTGGCCGGTGCTGCTGATGATCGACATGGCGCTTCCCTCTGGTCTGTCAGCGGGTGAATAGAGCGCATGAAAACCTCCGCACGCCAAGGGCTCGCAGAGATTTTGAACAGCGCCCGCCCACCGCGGGTTTGTTATTCAGTGAACGTAAAAGTCACTTTGTGTTGCGGGCCGGTCTCCGGGCTCGCGAGGGGCTGGGCTTGCGCCTGAACCTGCAAGCATCACCTTCCCATGCCGTATGACCGGCACAGTGGATCTGACGCTTCACTCGCTTACCGTTGCGGGGGCAGCACCGGACTGACATGGCTTTAGAGTAAAGCACATGATTCACCGGTTTCCCGTTTCACCCTGTGAAGGGCACCCGTAACAAGGCGTGTAGGAGAGCATGGGCGAGGGCGGGGAGTCAATTGGCATGGGTTCTCACTTGGATACCAAATGCTGATTGGCTCTTGGTAGGAGCTGCCGAAGGCTGCGATCTTTTGATCTTGTTTTTGAGAAGCAACATCAAAAGATCGCAGCCTTCGGCAGCTCCTACACGGGCCGGTGGGGTGCGCAGCGATTGACCCGCCCCCACACGATGCGTAGCCTTGCGCTTTCGAGGTTCTTCGGCGTCTGCCGAAGCTAAGAAGGGAACGCGGTCGATGCCGCGGCTGCCCCCGCAACTGTGAACGGTGATGTTCGCTGCCACGCCACTGCAAACCCTGTGCAACGGGCTCGCGGGAAGGCGCAGCGAATGCCAGGCTGACTCGCCCGGCACACCGTCAGCCAGGAGACCTGCCTCGACACAGATTCTCACTTTCAACCGGGCGGGGTGATCCGGTGGCGAACTCTTCAGGCATGCGCCCCCGCGTGCCGGTTGTCGTCCCGTATGCCCGCCACCTTGCCAAAGGGCATCCGATGAAAACACTGGCCAAACTCCCCGTCACCATCGTTACCGGCTTCCTCGGTTCGGGCAAAACCACCTTGCTGCGGCACATGCTCGACAACGCCCAGGGCCGTCGCATCGCGGTGATCGTCAACGAGTTCGGCGAGCTGGGCATCGACGGCGAGATCCTCAAGCAGTGCTCAATCGGCTGCACCGAAGAAGAGGCCAGCGGCCGCGTCTACGAACTGGCCAACGGCTGCCTGTGCTGCACCGTCCAGGAAGAATTCTTCCCGGTGATGCGCGAACTCGTTGCGCGTCGCGGCGACCTCGACCACATCCTCATCGAAACCTCGGGCCTGGCCCTGCCAAAGCCTTTGGTTCAAGCCTTCCAGTGGCCGGAAATCCGCAGCGCCTGCACCGTTGACGCGGTGATCACCGTGGTCGACAGCCCGGCCGTCGCGGCTGGCACTTTCGCGGCGTTCCCGGATCAAGTGGACGCCCAGCGCAAACTCGATCCGAACCTGGACCACGAGTCGCCACTGCACGAACTGTTCGCCGACCAACTGGCCAGCGCCGACCTGGTGATTCTCAACAAGGCCGACCTGATCAGCGCCGCAGACCTGGCCCGCGTGCGCCTGGAGGTCGCCGAAGAGCTGCCGCCGGCGGTGAAAGTCATTGAAGCCAGCAGCGGTCGCCTGCCACTGGACGTGTTGATCGGCCTCGGCGCCGGTTCCGAAGAACACATCGACAGCCGCCACAGCCATCACGATCATCACCATGAAGGTGAAGACGATCATGATCACGACCATGACGCGTTTGACTCCATCTCCATCGAACTGCCACAAGCCGACGAAAGCCTGTTGATGGACGCGCTGACACAATTGGTGGTGCAGCACGGCATCCTGCGGGTCAAAGGTTTCGCAGCGGTGCCGAACAAGCCGATGCGCCTGTTGATTCAGGGCGTGGGCACGCGTTTCGACAAGCACTTCGACCGTCAGTGGGGCGCCGAGGAAGCGCGCACCACCCGTCTGGTGTTGATCGGTCAGGCGCTGGACGCCGTTCAACTCGAAGCGCAATTGCGCGCTGCGCTCAGCGTTTAACCCATGCACCTGCTCAGGACCCAGCCCGGCGGTTTCGTGTCGGATGACAACATTGCCGACCTTGGACAAACCCCCGCCGAGCTGGTGATCCTGTGCAGCGGCGATTCCAGCCTGGCGTTGCTCGCCGAGGCGGCGCAGCAGCTGCCCGACGATTACCCGAGCCTGCGCCTGGCCAACCCGATGCAGGTGCAGAATCACGCCTCGGTCGATCTTTATGTCGACGAAGTGCTGCGCCATGCCAAGGTGATTCTGATCTCGCTGCACGGCGGTATCGCCTATTGGCGTTACGGCATCGAGCGTCTGGTGGAATTGTCCCAGCGCGGTGTGCAGTTGATTCTGGTGCCGGGCGACGATCGCCCGGACCCGGAACTCAGCGATCTGAGCACCGTGATCCCCGAAGACCGCGACCGGCTCTGGCACTTCCTGCGTCAGGGCGGCATGGCCAATGCGCTCGACCTGTTTCGTTGCCTCGCCAGTCGCTGGCTGGGTCGCGACTATCCATGGTCCGAGCCGCAAACCCTGCCACGCACCGCGATCTACCACCCGCAAAAAAGCCCCGCGCACCTTCAGGATTGGCAAGCCGACTGGCAGGCCGATCAGCCGGTGGCGGCGGTGCTGTTTTACCGCTCGCACTTGCAGGCGGCGAACACCGGTTTCATCGATGTTTTCTGCCAGCGTTTGCAGGCGGCGGGGCTCAACCCGTTGCCGATTGCGCTGGCCAGTCTGAAAGAGCCCGGCTGCCTGGCGGTGGTCGAGGATTTGCTGGATGAAGTCGAGGCGGGGGTGATTCTGAACACCACCGGTTTCGCCCAGTCCAGCCCTGAAGCGCCGCACCTGCGGCCGTTTCGTCGCAACATTCCGGTGATTCAGGCGATCTGCGCCCAGGACAACGAGCCCGGCTGGCTTGCCAGCGAGCAAGGCCTCGGTCCCCGTGACTTGGCGATGCACATTGCACTGCCGGAGCTGGACGGGCGAATCATCAGTCGGCCGATCAGCTTCAAGGATCTGGCGTGGCGCAGCGAGCGCAGTCAGTCCGATGTGGTTTGCTATCGACCGCAGCCTGAACGCATGGATTTTGTCGCTGAACTGGCGCGGCGCTGGATTGATCTGGCGCGGGTGCCCAACAGTGAAAAACGCATAGCCCTGATCCTCGCCAACTACCCGACTCGCGATGGACGCATCGGCAATGGCGTCGGTCTCGACACACCCGCCGCGGCGCTGAACATCCTGCGTGCACTGCATCAAGAAGGTTATCCGTTGCCGGCCGAGTTGCCGGACAGCGGCACCGCGCTGATCCAGCAACTGCTCGGTGGCGTCAGCAATGACCTGGACACTATCGATCAACGTCCGTGCCAGCAAAGCCTGGCGCTGGATGATTACTTTTTGATGTTCAACGCACTGCCCGAAGCCAATCGCGAGGCGGTGCTGCAACGTTGGGGCTCGCCCGAAAGCGATCCGATGTTCCGTGGCGGGCGAATGATGATTGCCGGGTTGCGCTTCGGCCTGACCTTCGTCGGCATTCAACCGGCCCGGGGTTATCAGGTTGACCCGAGCGCGGTCTATCACGACCCGGACCTGGTGCCGCCCCACGGTTATCTGGCGTTCTACTTCTGGTTGCGCAACACCTACGGCGCCCACGGCGTGATCCACGTCGGCAAGCACGGCAACCTCGAATGGCTGCCGGGCAAGGGCGTCGGGTTATCTGAAAACTGCTGGCCCGACGCGCTGCTCGGCCCGCTGCCGAACGTCTATCCGTTCATCGTCAACGACCCGGGCGAGGGCGCCCAGGCCAAGCGCCGCACGCAAGCGGTGATCATCGATCACCTGATGCCACCGCTGACCCGCGCCGAAACCTACGGCCCACTGCGCAACCTTGAGTTGTTGGCTGACGAGTATTACGAAGCGCAGTTGCTCGATCCACGCCGCGCCCGGGAACTGCAACGCGACATTCTGCAACTGGTGCGCGACACGCACATTGATCGCGAACTGCAACTGGACGAGAAGCTCGACAGCGATGCCGACGCGGCGATCTGGTTGCCGCGCCTGGACACTTACCTGTGTGACTTGAAGGAATCGCAGATCCGCGATGGCCTGCACGTGTTTGGCGAGTCGCCGACCGGGCAATTGCGCATCGACACCTTATTGGCCTTGCTGCGCATTCCTCGCGGCGACGGCCGTGGCGCGCAATCGAGTTTGTTGCGGGCGCTGGTCAAAGCGTTCGAGTTGGGCTTCGATCCACTGGATTGCGTGTTGGCCGAGCCTTGGAACGGTCCTCGGCCGGATGCCTTGCAGGCGGTCAGTGATGAGCTGTGGCGCACGGCGGGGGATACCCGTGAGCGTCTGGAACTGTTCGCCGCGCAACTAATTTCGCAGACGTTGAATGCCGAGCCTGGCCCGTGTGGGAGCGAGCCTTTGTGGCGAGGGGGCTTGCCCCCGTTGGGTCGCGAAGCGGCCCCAAAAAACGGGACTGCTGCGCAGTCCAACGGGGGCAAGCCCCCTCGCCACAAGGCCCCTCACCACCTAGACCCGCTCCCACAGGAGGCAGATTGGTCCGACGTGAGCGCGATCATCGACAGTTTGCGCGAGGTCGTCGCCCCGCGCCTGGACGCCTGCGGCCCGGCGGAAATGCGCGGCCTGCTGGACGCCCTCAGCGGGCGATTCGTCCCGGCCGGGCCGAGCGGTGCGCCGAGTCGCGGACGGCTGGACGTGTTGCCTACCGGGCGCAATTTCTATTCGGTGGACGTGCGCAACCTGCCGACCACCACGGCGTGGCGCATCGGTTTTCAATCTGCGAACCTGATTCTTGAACGGCACTTGCAGGATCACGGCGATCACTTGCGTCAGCTCGGCCTGTCGGTCTGGGGCACCGCGACCATGCGCACCGGCGGCGACGACATTGCCCAGGCCATGGCCTTGATGGGCGTGCGGCCGGTATGGGCGACGGGCAGTCAGCGGGTCGACGACTTCGAGATTCTGCCGTTGAGCCTGCTGGACCGGCCGCGGGTGGACGTGACCTTGCGCGTCTCCGGATTCTTCCGCGATGCGTTTGCCAACCTGATTCGTTTGTTCGACGCCGCCGTGCAAGCAGTCGCCGCGCTGGATGAACCGGAGGATCTCAACCCGTTGGCGGCCAAGGTTCGCTCTGAGCGCGAGGCGCTGCTGGAGTCCGGTCTGGATGAAGAAGCGGCCGGGCGGCAGGCCGGCTGGCGGATCTTCGGGGCCAAACCGGGTGCTTACGGTGCCGGCGTGCAAGGCGCCATCGACGGTCGTTTGTGGCAAAGCCGCGAAGACCTGGCCGAGGTTTACCTGAACTGGGGCGGCTACGCTTATGGCGGCTCCGATGAGGGCACCGCCGCCCGCGAGCAGTTCGCCCAGCGTCTGAGCCAGGTGCAGGCCGTGCTGCAAAACCAGGACAACCGTGAGCACGACTTGCTCGATTCCAACGACTATTACCAGTTTCAGGGCGGCATGCTGGCGGCCGTCGAAAGCCTCAGCGGTGCAGCGGCGGCGAGTTATCACGGCGACCACAGTCAGCCGGACTTGCCGAAGGTCCGCACATTGAAGGAAGAGCTGAACCGGGTGATCCGTTCCCGGGCGGCCAATCCGAAATGGATCGACGGGGTCAAGCGTCATGGCTATAAAGGCGCGTTCGAACTGGCGGCGACGGTCGATAACCTGTTTGCGTTCGACGCCACCACGCGGCTGATCGACGATCACCAGTATGCGTTGCTGGCGGACGCCTATTTGCTTGATCCGGCGACCCGGGAGTTTGTCCGCGAACACAATCCCCACGCCTTGCGCGATATGACCGAGCGCCTGCTCGAAGCGCAGCAACGGGGGATGTGGCAGGAACCGGGTGAATACCGCGAGGCGCTGGAGAATTTGTTGCTGGATATAGAAGAAGACAGTTAGCCGGTGAGCAAAGGAAATTTGTGGCGAAGGGGGCTGTGGCGAGGGGGCTTGCCCCCGTTGGGCTGCGCAGCAGCCCCAAAACAAAAAACCAGGCTCTGTCAGGCACACCGCATTTTCAGGTTTTACGACTGCTACGCAGCCGAGCGGGAGCAAGCTCCCTCGCCACAGAGTAATCACCGACCATGACCGAGATTTGAACATGACCGACACCCCCCATTTCCCGCTCTCCGCCGTGGTCGGCGCCGATGACTTGAAGCTCGCCCTGTACCTGACCGCCATCGACCCGAAAATCGGAGGCGTGCTGATCGAAGGCCCGCGCGGCATGGCCAAGTCGACCCTGGCCCGAGGCCTGGCGGACCTGCTGGCCAGCGGTCAATTCGTTACCTTGCCCCTGGGCGCCACTGAAGAACGGCTGGTCGGCACCCTCGATCTCGACGCGGCCTTGAGCGAAGGGCGCGCACAGTTTTCTCCGGGTGTATTGGCCAAGGCCGACGGCGGCGTGCTCTACGTCGATGAAGTGAACTTGCTGCCCGATCACCTCGTGGACCTGCTGCTCGACGTGGCCGCCAGCGGCACCAACCTGATCGAGCGCGACGGGATTTCCCATCGGCATTCGGCGAAGTTTGTGCTGATCGGCACCATGAACCCGGAAGAGGGCGAACTGCGCCCGCAACTGCTCGACCGCTTTGGCCTGAACGTCGCCCTCAGTGGCCATACCGCACCCGCCGAGCGCGGCCAGATCATCCGTCGTCGACTGGATTTCGACAGCGATCCGCAAGGCTTCTGCGCCGAGTGGGAAAGTCAGCAACACGCCCTGCGCGAGCGTTGCCAGAAGGCGCGTGCGGCCCTGGCGAGTATCCCGCTCGACGATGCCGCACTGGCGCAGATCACCGAGCGCTGCTTTGCTGCCGGCGTCGATGGCTTGCGGGCCGATCTGGTCTGGCTGCGCGCGGCGCGGGCACATGCGGCCTGGCGCGGTGCGAACGCCATTGCCGAAGAAGATATCGACGCGGTCGCCGAATTTGCCTTGCGTCATCGTCGTCGGGAGCATTCGACCTCTGCGCCGCAAAACTCCCAAGCGCCACAGCAATCCCCTGCGCAAACCACCAACCCGAACGAAGGTCAGGGCCAGTGGGGCGAAATGCCCGCCCAGGCGCTGCCGGTCGGTGCTCGACGTGAAGTGCCGAGCTGGCCAAAAAAGCCCTAGGCATTCGCCCTCGATCAGACGCGGGGGCGAATGCCAGACCCCGCGCAGGCCGGCTGGATCACGGTAAACAGGGCAAGCGTCACGCCGCCCGTAGCGGATCGGTCAACTGGCCCGGCACCTTGCTCAATGGCCGACCGCGTCAACGCGATGACCTATTGTTCCATCTGCGGACCCGCACCCCGCATGAACTGTGGCTGGTGATCGTCGATGCCTCGGCTTCGACCCGGCGCCATCAGGCGTTGAGCGATGCCAAGGGCTTGCTGGTGCAACTGTTCGACGATGCCTATCGCCAGCGCGCACGCCTGGCTTTGCTGACCGCCAGCGGTCACTTGCCGAAGTGGCAGGTGCAGGGGTTGAAAGCTTCTGCGGGCTTACGCGATTGGCTCGAGGGATTGGGCGCCGGCGGCGGGACGCCGATGCTGGCGGCGCTGGGCGAGGCGGGGCACTGGCTGGTGGCACGGCAAAAGCGTTTTCCGGCCGAACAGCAGCGGCTGTTGCTAGTGACGGATGGACGGTTGAAGGAATGGTCGACATTGCCGGAGCTGGATTGTCCGGGGTTGCTGATCGACATCGAGCGCGGGCCGATTCGACTCGGGCGGGCAAAGGTGTTGGCAGCGCAGTTACAGGTTGATTATCGACATATCGATGAGCTGATTTCAGGTTGAGTTTTGTGCTGACAGTGCTGGCCCCATCGCATCGCTGCCCTATGCTCTGTAAGCAAACCCATCACAGGAGTGACCCATGCGCGTTCTAGCCCGCAACGATCAGGACGATTTCCGCGTCAAAGCCTACGCCGGCACCAACGGTGTGCTGCTGGCCATCGACCTGGCCGAACCCCGCCGCAAAGGCCTGCTGGGGTTTGCCATCGAAAAACAGCAAGGTGACAAACCCTGGTTGTTTCTGTTCAACAGCCTGACCTTTCCCGGCAAGGATCATACGTTCCCCCAGTTTCACGCCACCCCCAGCGATGCCGCGCCTTTGCAGAAATTTCGCTGGGCCGATTACGCAGTCAATCCGGGTGTGACGATCCATTATCGGGTTCACCTGGCCTATGGCACTGCCGATACGCCACAGTTGGGTGAAAGCCTGGAAGTGACGGTCACCACGGACAATGGCCTGCCCAAGGGGCAGAACGTGATATTCAACCGAGCAGTGGCTGCCAGTCAGGCGTTCCAGCGCAAATTCGCCGACCTCGATGCGCTGCTCAGCGTCAACAAGACACTGCCCATCGAAGAATGGCCCGATGCGCCGCGGCAATGGCTGGAAAATGGTCTGCTCGCACGCCTGCTCGGGTTTATCGAACGTGCCGTGGATGGCCAGTGGGCGCTGGACATCGCGATCTATGAATACCAGTTGCAGGCGATCGTCGATGCGGTGAACGCCGCCTTCGAGCGTGGCGTAAAGGTTCGGGTCCTGTACCACGCCCAACCCGGCGAAGACACCACGGCGCTGAACGAAGCCAGCCTGGAAAAAATCCCGGCGGCGAACAAACGCGGGCGAGTCACCCACAATATCTTTCACGATAAGTTCATGGTCCTGAGCCGGCTCGATGCGGCGGGGCAGCATCAGCCCGAAGCGGTACTCTGCGGCAGTACCAACTTCACTGCCAACGGCGTCTACCGTCAGGCCAACGTCGTGCATGTGCTGGACGACGCTCGGATCGGCGCCACTTACCTGCAAACCTTCGAGCAGGTCTGGGCCACGCCGGCGGACGTCGGCGCCACGCGGGACTGGCTCACGGAACACAATCCGATGCAGCCTGACCAGCCGCTGTTCGCCGGCTTTTCACCGCGCTCAGGCGAGGGCGACTTGAGTGAGTTCATCAAGATCATCAACGCCGCCAAAAAAGACCTGCTGTTTGTCACGGCATTCACCTTGCCGGACAAAATACTCAACGCGCTGCTCGGCCAACCCCACGACGACATATTGCGTTACGGCCTGCAAAACACGGTCAGCAGCATCACCGGTTTCCACGCCGACCGCACCGCTGAATTCGCCTCCACCGCGTTGCTCAACACCGGCCTTGAAGGCTGGCTCAAGGAAAACATGAAAGGCCAGAAGGGCAACCTGCTGGTGCACACCAAAGCCATCGTCGTCGACTTCACCAGCGACTCACCGACCATCATCAGCGGCAGCCACAACCTCAGTGACGCAGCCAGCAATGGCAACGACGAGAACTACCTGATCATCCGTGGCGACACCGACCTGGCCGACCGTTACGGGCTGGAACTACTGCGCTTCTACGAGCATTACCGGTTCCGCTACTTTGCAAAGAAACTGCAACTCAAGCAGGTCCGGCCGTTGGCGGCGGATGACAGCTGGACCGATGACTATTACCGCGAGGGCGACCTGCGGATGTTATCGCGACTGCGCTTTGCCGGACGATAAACACGCTGGTGATTCCCTCTGGGAGATTCTTTGTGGCGAGGGGGCTTGCCCCCGTTGGGGTGCGAAGCGCCCCTAAAACCAGTCGCTACGATCTTGAATCCGAAGACGGTGACTGGGTTTACGAACGCTTCGCAATCGAACGGGGGCAAGCCCCCTCGCCACAATGGCTCCCACAGGTTTCTTCGGTTATTTGCCCATTGCCTGGCGGTACTGGCGGGTACGCCGGGCGATGTACAACCGGTCGAGGATCAATGCCCATACCGCCGAAACCTGTGGCCTGGGCGTGCGCCCGCGGCTTAATCGATGGAGCTGAAACTTCACCACGGCCATGTTCGCCAGCGACGCCAGGGCTTTGCGTTTCCAGCGAATCGGTGGCAACTGCGGGTGGCTGTTCTGGCCTTCACGCCAGCGTTTGACCAGCTGCGGTTCGATGGCCAGTGCCGTGCCGATACCGGCCATGGCGATGCCGCTGTCGAGCACCTGTTCGACGATTGCCAGCCGACGAATTCCCCCAGTCACCATCACTGGCATGTGCGCCACGCCGGCCAGTTCGCTGGCCATTTCCAGAAAGTACGCTTCTCGCGCCAGGGTCCGACCGTCGCGAGCCTCGCCTTGCATGGCCGGTGCTTCGTAGCTGCCGCCGGAGAGCTCGAGCAAATCGATCTGTTGCTCGTTGAGCCACTGGATCACTTGCCGGGCGTCATCGGCGTCGAAACCGCCGCGCTGGAAGTCCGCGGAATTGAGCTTCACCGCCACGCAAAACTGCGGCGACACCGACTTGCGAACAGCGCTGAGCACTTCCAGCAGCAAACGCGCACGGTTTTCCAGAGAGCCACCCCAGCGGTCGGTGCGGCGATTGGTCAACGGCGACAGAAACTGGCTGAGCAGATAACCGTGCGCGGCATGAATCTGCACCCCGGTGAAACCGGCCTTTTCCGCCAGGGCGGCGCTGGTGGCGAAGCGTTGAATGACTTCTGCAATGTCGTCCTCGCCCATCGGTTTGGGCTCGGCAAACATCTTCGAAAACCCGCCCAGGTCCAGCGCTACCGCCGAGGGGGCCAAGGCCTGCTGGCCTAGGTTGGCCATGGTCTGGCGCCCGGGATGATTGAGTTGCATCCAGAACTGCGCGCCACTGGCCCGGCCGATGGTTGCCCACTGACGAAAGCGTTCCAGGTGTCGCTCGTCTTCCAGCACCACGCCACCGGGGCCGGTCATGGCACGGCGGTCGATCATCACATTGCCGGTCAGCAACAGCCCGGCCTCACCGTCAGCCCAGGCTTGATACAACCGAAACAACTCGCCGGAAGGTGCCTGCCCGGTATCGGCGAGGTTCTCTTCCATCGCGGCTTTGGCGATGCGATTACCGATGGTCTGGCCGTTGGGCAAATTCAATGTTTGGAAGGGCGACATACTTGACTCCTCATCAGTGATGAGTAGAGGCTAAGCTTAAAGTTAACTTTAATGTCAAGCGTGCAAATGAGGCCGTGATGAAGATTGGTGAGTTGGCGCAACTGAGCGGGTTAAACGCTTCGCGCATTCGGTTTTACGAGGCCCAGGGGCTGATCCGTCAGGTCGAGCGTCAGACCAACGGTTATCGGCGTTATCCGCCGCAAGTACTGCAAACCCTGAAAATCATCCAGTGCGCCCAACAGGCCGGTTTCAGCCTGGAAGAGCTGAAGCTGCTGTTACCGGATGCCGCGACGGGTGAGTTCAAGCACGACGAGCTGGTGGCGGGTCTTGAGCGCAAGGTCGAGCAGATCGAAGAGATGCAACTGCACCTGGCCCAGAGCAAGGCGCGGTTGCTGGAAGTGATCGAGAGCATCCAGGCGCGACCCGAGGGCATGGGGTGCGGTGCGAATGCCGAGCGGGTGCTGGCGTCGCTCAAGCAGTAGCGCCAGTGCCGGTAAATGACGCCGACCCTGTAGGAGCGTGGCTTGCCCGCGAAGAACGATGACGCGTAATACCTGAAAAACCGCGGTGCAGCCCCCGTGCCCTAGGCACGGTGCATAACGTGCTGAAGGTTTCCTGCAACCACGGCAAGTCGCGGCGAGGTTTGCGGGCAACCTGCTTGGGTCTGAGCTTGCCGATGTGCTTTTTGAAATGTTCTTCCAGGGTTTCCGGAGTTCCAATGCCCTTGAGCTTCTTCAGCAGCTTTCCGTTCTTGCAGAACAGCACCGTCGGTGTGCCGGTGACTTTTGGATGCCGAGGGGATTTGCTCGTATCCAGCACATAGATGCACGCGTGATCTTTGTACTTCTCGGCAATTGCACGGAAAACCGGCTCGGCCCATTCGCAGGCGGGACAGTGTTGGTTGCCGAAATACATGATCACCGGGCGCCAGGTGTTGAGCGCTTTGCGGTAGGCCGGATCCAGTGGCTGGGTGGTCATCGAACTCATTGAAATCTCCTTTTCAAAGACTATCGAAGGCCTGTTGACGTTAAAGGAGGCGAGGGGGTGGGTCTACTGTCAGAAATTACAGGTGGGGTTCGGTGCCAGTGGTCCTATTCCAATTTCTATGAGTAAAGGATAGATGCCAGACTTGGTTCAGAGTGCTATTTTTAGCGCCATTAAAAGCACTTCAAGGAGTAGCGTAATGACACACATCGTGCTTTCTCAGGTCGTAGCGAGCATTTCCGAACTAAAGAAAAACCCCATGGGGACGGTTGCTGCCGGTGGTGGTTTGTCTGTCGCAATCCTCAACCGTAATGAACCCGCTTTCTACTGCGTCCCAGCCAAAGAATACGAAGCGATGATGGACCGGCTTGAAGACATGGAGCTGTTAGCCCTTTGCCGCGAACGAGAAAACGATCCTACGATCAAGGTTTCTATCGATGACCTATGAGCTGGAATTTTCTGAAAAGGCCTGGAAGGAGTGGCAGAAGCTTGGATCAACGTTGAGAGAGCAGTTCAAGAAGAAGCTTCAGGAGCGGTTGGCTAATCCACACGTTCCAGCGGATCGGCTGAGTGGGCTGGGCAATGCTTACAAGATCAAGCTGCGTAGTGCCGGGTATCGATTGGTTTATCGGGTTGTGGATGAGGTTCTGGTAGTGACGGTAATAGCGGTTGGTAAACGGGAGCGCGGGCAAGTTTATGAGGAGGCTGTTAAGCGTTAGGAAGTATGCAGTTACAGGCCTGTTCTTACAGGTACCTCAAGCGCCTGTAGGCGCATGACTTGCCTCGATCGCGATTTGAGTGCACCCCGAGGTTGAGTGCGCCCTGAAATGTGACCCAATTACCCGCACCCTGTAGCCATAAGTAGCGTTCAGCACTTGTGCATTTTGTAACGTCTGTTTGGCGTTCTAGCGCATCCACTTCGCATCCATTTGATTCAAAACACTTTTCAAATCCGCCGGGATTCCGCCCGCAACCTGTGGCACACTTTCTGCTGTCTATTCCGTTGTTACATACCAAGTTCCGGTATAGCGGAATAAACACAGCCCTGGAGTGCTTGCCATGCATCGCCGACTTTCCTTGTTTAAAGCGTGTGTTTTCGTTCTCGCGGCTTCGGCCGCTGCCGTGGGTGTCGCTCAAGCGGCAGACAGCAAGCTCGACAGCGTGCTGGCCCGTGGGAAATTGATCGTGGGCACGGGCAGTACCAATGCGCCGTGGCACTTCCAGGGAGCGGACGGTAAGTTGCAGGGTTTTGATATCGATATCGCGCGGATGGTGGCCAAGGGGTTGTTCAACGATCCGAGCAAGGTCGAGTTCGTCGTGCAGTCGTCCGATGCGCGGATTCCGAACCTGCTGACCGACAAGGTCGATATGAGTTGCCAGTTCATCACCGTGACCGCCAGCCGCGCCCAACAGGTCGCGTTCACGCTGCCGTACTACCGCGAAGGTGTTGGCCTGTTGCTGCCGGCCAACAGCAAGTACAAGGAAATCGAAGACCTCAGGGCCGCCGCCGACGGCGTGACCGTGGCGGTACTGCAGAACGTGTACGCCGAAGAACTGGTGCATCAGGCGCTGCCCAAGGCCAAGGTCGATCAGTACGACAGCGTTGACTTGATGTATCAGGCGGTGAACTCCGGCCGTGCCGACGCGGCGGCCACCGATCAGTCGTCGGTGAAATACCTGATGGTGCAGAACCCTGGCCGTTATCGCAGCCCGACCTACGCCTGGAGCCCGCAGACCTACGCCTGTGCGGTGAAACGCGGCGATCAGGATTGGCTGAACTTCGTCAACACCGTCCTGCATGAAGGCATGACCGGCGTTGAATTCCCGACGTACGCAGCCTCCTTCAAACAATGGTTCGGTGTCGACCTGCCGACTCCTGCAATCGGTTTCCCAGTCGAATTCAAATGATCCCGTGAGAGCGGGGCGGTGATAAATCGCCCCGCTCAAGGTACTGCTGACCATGAACTATCAGTTGAATTTTGCCGCCGTGTGGCGCGACTTCGACACCTTGCTGGCGGGGCTCGGCCTGGGCCTTGAGCTGGCGCTGGTGTCGATCGCCATCGGCTGCGTGATCGGCTTGCTGATGGCGTTTGCTTTGCTATCGAAGCATCGCGCATTGCGAGGGCTGGCGTCGGTGTATGTGACGGTGATCCGTAATACGCCGATTCTGGTGTTGATTCTGTTGATCTACTTCGCCTTGCCGAGCCTGGGCATTCGTCTGGACAAGATCCCCTCGTTCATCATCACCCTGTCGCTGTATGCCGGGGCGTACCTGACCGAAGTGTTTCGTGGGGGGCTGTTGAGCATTCCCAAGGGGCTGCGTGAAGCCGGGTTGGCGATCGGCTTGGGCGAGTGGCAGGTCAAGGCGTACGTCACCGTGCCGGTGATGCTGCGCAATGTGCTGCCGGCGCTGTCGAACAACTTCATTTCGCTGTTCAAGGACACCTCGCTGGCGGCAGCGATTGCCGTGCCGGAGCTGACCTATTATGCGCGCAAGATCAATGTCGAGAGCTACCGGGTGATTGAAACCTGGCTGGTGACCACAGCGCTCTATGTTGCGGCCTGTTACCTCATTGCCATGATGCTGCGTTACCTCGAACAGCGTCTGGCGATTCGCCGATAGGAGGCCCCATGTACGAATCCCCCAGCTGGTTGCATGAGTTATGGGTGGCCCGGGATGTCCTGTGGCAGGGCTTCCTGACCAGTGTGCAGTGCTCGGGCCTGGCGATTTTGCTGGGTACGCTGGTCGGCATCGTCGCCGGCCTGGTACTCACTTACGGCACGTTCTGGATGCGCGCGCCGTTCCGGTTCTACGTCGACATCATTCGCGGCACGCCGGTGTTTGTATTGGTACTGGCCTGCTTCTACATGGCGCCGGCACTGGGCTGGCAGATCAGCGCCTTCGGGGCAGGCACTTTGGGCCTGACGCTGTTTTGCGGTTCTCATGTCGCCGAGATCGTGCGCGGTGCATTGCAAGCGCTGCCCAGTGGCCAGATGGAAGCGAGCAAGGCCATCGGCCTGACGTTTTACCAGGCGCTGGGCTATGTGTTGTTACCCCAGGCGTTGCGGCAGATTTTGCCGACCTGGGTCAACTCGTCCACCGAGATCGTCAAGGCGTCGACCTTGTTGTCGGTGATCGGCGTCGCCGAGCTGCTGCTCAGCACTCAACAGATTATCGCCCGGACCTTCATGACCCTGGAGTTCTACCTGTTCGCCGGATTGCTGTTTTTCGTCATCAACTACGCCATCGAATTACTCGGCCGGCACATTGAAAAGCGGGTGGCCTTGCCATGACACAAGCTCAAGTTTCGACCCAGAACCAAGCGCTGCTGGACATCCGCGGCCTGCACAAACAATACGGCCAGCTCGAAGTGCTCAAGGGCGTCGACCTGACCATGCAGCGCGGCAATGTGGTCACGCTGATCGGCTCCAGCGGCTCGGGCAAGACCACGCTGTTGCGCTGCGTGAACATGCTCGAGGAGTTCCAGGGCGGGCAGATTCTGCTCGACGGTGAATCCATCGGCTATGACGAGGTCAATGGCAAGCGCGTGCGCCACCCGGAAAAAGTCATCGCCCGCCATCGCGCCATGACCGGCATGGCCTTCCAGCAATTCAATCTGTTCCCGCACCTCACTGCATTGCAGAACGTCACCCTCGGTCTACTCAAGGTGAAAAAGCTGCACAAGGATGAGGCGGTGGCGCTGGCGGAAAAATGGCTGGAGCGGGTTGGCCTGCTGGAGCGCCGCGATCATTACCCCGGTCAGTTGTCCGGTGGTCAGCAACAGCGCGTGGCGATTGCCCGGGCAATTGCGATGAACCCGAGCCTGATGCTGTTCGATGAAGTCACCTCGGCCCTCGATCCGGAACTGGTGGGCGAAGTGCTGAACGTGATCAAGGGGCTGGCCGAAGACGGCATGACCATGCTGCTGGTGACTCACGAAATGCGCTTTGCCTTCGAGGTCTCGGACAAGATCGTATTCATGAATCAGGGGCGGATCGAAGAGCAGGGGCCGCCCAAGGAATTGTTCGAACGCCCGCAGTCACCGCGATTGGCGGAATTTCTCAAGAGCACCCGCTTTTAAGCCTTCACTTTTTAATCAGGAGAAACACCCATGAGCATTACTCGTTACGGCACCGGCAGCACCGCCGGTGGCGGCCAACCCCGTCCTTTTGCCCGTGCCGTCGAAGCCGATGGCTGGCTGCACGTGTCCGGCCAAGTGCCGGCGGTGGACGGTGAAATCATCGTGGGCGGGATTGTCGAGCAGACTCACCAGACCATGAAAAACCTGATAGCGATTCTGCAAGAGGCCGGTTACGGGCTCGAAGATGTGGTGCGCACGGGCGTGTGGCTGGAAGACCCGCGGGATTTCTGGAGTTTCAACAAGGTGTTTTCCGAGTACTTCAAAAGCGAACACGCCCCGGCCCGGGCCTGCGTGCAGGCGAACATGATGGTCGATTGCAAGGTCGAGATTGATTGCATTGCGTACAAGAAAAAGGCCTGAACCGAGGGCGCGGCTGATTGGCCCTTGTAGGAGCTGCCGAAGGCTGCGATCTTTTGGCGTTTTGGGAGCGTTACAAGGGCAAGATCAAAAGATCGCAGCCTGCGGCAGCTCCTACGGGCGAATTTGAATGGGAACCTGAAGACATGACCGAAGACACCATCAAGCGCCGGGCTCGCGGTCTGGACCGGGCGTTCGACATCCTCGATTTCCTCAAGGAAATCGGCCAGCCCCTGCGCCCGAATGAAATCGCCAGCGGCATCGGCAGCCCGAAATCCACGGTCTACGAACTGGTCGCGTCCTTGTTGGAGCGGCGCATCCTCGAGCCCGTGGGCAAGGACGGTCACGTTTACCTCGGCCGTCAGTTGTACTTCCTCGGGCAGGCGCATTTGCGTCATTTTGACCTGTCCCGCGAGGCCGATCATGCCTTACAGGAGATCGTCAGCCAGACCCGCGAAACCGCGCAGATGTGCCTGCTCAACGGACGCAAATACACCGTGGCATTGATGAAAGAGGGTGAGCGGCATTTCCGCATTTCCTCGGACATCGGCGAAAACGCGCCGATCCCCTGGACCGCTTCCGGGCGCCTGTTGCTGGCGCACCTGAGCGATCAGCAAATTGTCGATTTGATCGACCCCGACGACTTCATCCTGCCCGACGGCGAACGCCTGCCGCTGGAGCAATTTCTCGAGGAGATCCGCCAGGCCGCCATCGACGGATTCTTTTCCTTCGACAGCGTCGCCGACACCTTTACCCATTGCTTCGCCGCCCCGGTCAAAGACCCGAACGGCGTGGCCATCGCGACCCTGTGCATCGTCGCCCCACGCGCCGATGCGAAGAACAATTACAACGACTATCGCCGGGTGCTGATCGACAGCGCCAACAGCCTCGCCCGGCGTATCAACGAATAACAGCGGCTGCCTGCGGCCGTGTGTGAGGAGATCGACCATGTCTACTGCCATCAATACCGCCGCCGTGGAAAAGGGCGCCGCCCAGACCGGCGCCAACCTGGTGCGGGACGTCAGCCTGCCGGCACTGGTGCTGCACCGTGACGCGTTGGAACACAATATTCGCTGGATGCAGGACTTCGTCAGTCACAGCGGCGCGGAATTGGCTCCCCACGGTAAAACCAGCATGACCCCGGCGCTGTTTCGTCGCCAACTGGACGCCGGTGCCTGGGGCATCACCCTGGCCAGCGCCACGCAAACCCGCGCGGCTTACGCCCATGGTGTACGGCGGGTGCTGATGGCCAATCAACTGGTCGGCACGCCGAACATGGCGCTGATCGCCGACCTGCTGGCAGACCCGACTTTTGATTTCTACTGCATGGTCGATCACCCGGATAACGTCGCCGACCTCGGCGCGTTTTTCGCCTCGCGCGGCGTGCGCCTGAACGTGATGATCGAGTACGGCGTGGTCGGCGGTCGTTGCGGTTGCCGCACCGAGGCCGAAGTGCTGGCGCTGGCCAAGGCTATCAACGCTCAACCGGCGTTGGCGCTGACCGGCATCGAGGGCTACGAAGGGGTGATTCACGGTGATCATGCGGTGAGCGGCATCCGCGAGTTCGCCGCCTCCCTGGTGCGTCTGGCGGTGCAACTGCAGGACAGCGGCGCGTTCGCGATTGCCAAGCCGATAATCACTGCGTCGGGGTCGGCGTGGTACGACCTGATCGCCGAGTCGTTCGAAGCGCAGAATGCCGGCGGGCGTTTCCTCAGCGTGCTGCGCCCCGGCAGTTACGTGGCCCACGACCATGGCATCTACAAAGAAGCGCAATGCTGCGTGCTCGACCGTCGCAGCGACCTGCACGAAGGTTTGCGCCCGGCGCTGGAAGTCTGGGCGCATGTGCAGTCGTTGCCCGAACCGGGTTTTGCGGTGATCGCCCTGGGCAAGCGCGACGTGGCCTACGACGCCGGTTTGCCGGTGCCGTTGCTGCGTTACAAGGCCGGCGTGGTGCCGGCGACCGGCGATGATGTGAGTGCCTGCAAGGTGACGGCGGTGATGGACCAGCACGCGTTCATGACCGTGGCGCCGGGGGTTGAGTTGCGGGTGGGCGATATCATTTCGTTCGGGACTTCGCACCCGTGTTTGACGTTCGACAAGTGGCGTATCGGGTGTCTGGTGGATGAACAGCTGAATGTCATCGAAACCATGGAAACCTGTTTTTAAGAGCCCCCACAACATGAACAACATCAGCCCCCTGGGCCCCAACATCCCGCGCATCGCCCTGATCGGCGAGTGCATGATCGAACTGCAGCAGCGCGCCGACGGCTCTCTGCAACAAAGCTTCGGCGGCGATACCCTGAACACCGCGGTCTATCTGGCCCGTGAACTGGGCGATAGCGGCACGGTGGATTACGTCACTGCCTTGGGTGACGACAGTTTCAGCGATGCGATGTGCCAGAGTTGGGCCAGCGAACACATCGGCCTGGGCATGGTCCAGCGTTTGCCCGGTCGCTTGCCAGGTCTGTATTGCATCCAGACCGACGCGGCCGGCGAGCGGCGTTTTCTCTACTGGCGCAACGAAGCGGCCGTGCGCGATTGCTTCACCACCCCGGCGGCCGCGCCGATCCTGGCAGCGCTGCCGGATTACGACGTGCTGTATTTCAGCGGCATCACTCTGGCGGTGCTCGGTGAGCTGGGCCGGGAGAAACTGCTGGACACCCTGATCGAAGCCCGACAGCGGGATGCGCGGATCGTGTTCGACAACAATTATCGACCACGCCTGTGGGCTTCGGTCGAGGACGCACGAGCGGCTTATCGCGAAGTGTTGCCCTATGTCGACCTGGCGTTGCTGACGGTCGACGACGAGCAGGCGCTGTTCCACTTTTCTGATTGCGCAGCGGTGTTTGCCGCTTACGAGCAGATGGGCACGCCCGAAGTGGTGCTCAAGCGCGGTGCCGAGGCGTGTCTCATTCGCTGTGACGGCGAGTCGTTCGAAGTGCCGGCGCTGGTGGTCGAACGGGTGGTGGACACCACGGCGGCGGGGGATTCGTTCAGCGCGGCGTATCTGGCTTGCCGCCTCAAGGGTGGGAACCCGGTCGAGGCCGCAGAAGCGGGGCATCGCTTGGCGAGCCGGGTGATTCAGATTCCGGGGGCACTGATCCCCAAAGATTGAAATGCAATGCCTGTGGTGGCTGTGATTTTTGTGGCGAGGGGGCTTGCCCCCGTTCGGCTGCGAAGCAGTCGTAAATCCTGCGCACTCGGTGTGTCAGGTAGATCATGATCACAGGTTTTGGGGCCGCTACGCGGCCCAACGGGGGCAAGCCCCCTCGCCACAGGGCCCTGAAGCCAACCGATCAATCCCGGTAAAACACCTGCACCAGGTGATACCCGAACTTGCTCTTGATCGGCCCATGCACCACCCGCAGCGGTTTTTTGAAGATCACCGCATCGATCGCCCCGACCATCTGCCCGGGCCGTACTTCGCCAAGATCCCCACCGCGTTTGCCGGACGGGCAGGTGGAGTATTTCTTGGCCAGCACATCGAAGGCTTCGCCCTTGGCGATGCGTTGTTTGAGCTGCTCGGCTTCTTCCGAGGTTTTCACCAGAATATGGCGGGCTTGGGCTTTCATGGGCAGTACCTTGCAACGGTGGTGGCTATGTTGGTGCCAGCGTGGGGCGCGCGATTATGCCTTAACTCATCCGGCTTGGCCGATCATCGTGCGAATCTTGTTGGCCAGCAGGTCCATGGAAAAGGGTTTGGCCACCATGTCCATGCCTTCCTCCAGGAAACCCTGGCGTTCGGCGGCTTTCTCGGCATAACCGGTAATGAACAGCACTTTGAGCTCTGGGCGGTGCTGACGAGCGATTTCCGCCAATTGCCGACCATTCATGCCCGGCAGCCCGACATCGGTTACCAGCAGATCGACCCGCAGGTCGGACTCCAGCAAGGGCAGGGCGCTCTGCGCATCTTCGGCTTCATGGGCGTGATAACCCAACTCTTTGAGCAGGTCGAGCACTAGCATGCGCACCGCCGGATCGTCTTCCACCAACACCACGGTTTCACCGGCAACCGCTGGCGGTGCCTCACCGATGACCGGCAGATGAGCGTGCTCCGGCAGGGCGACGTGCAACCGTGGCAAATACAGGCGAACGCTGGTGCCCTGGCCCGGCCGGCTGTGCAGGCTGACGTGCCCGCCCGACTGTTGGGCGAAACCATAAATCATCGACAGCCCAAGGCCGGTGCCCTGGCCGATGGGTTTAGTGGTGAAGAACGGATCGAAGGCCTTGGCCAGTACCGACGGGGTCATGCCGGCGCCGTTGTCGCTGACGGCAATCATCAGGTAATCCCCGGCCCTGACTGGCTCCAGCGGGGTGACGTCGCTGCCATCGAGGTGAACATTGGCGGTTTCGATCAACAGCTCGCCGCCATCGGGCATCGCATCCCGGGCGTTGATCACGAGGTTGAGCAAGGCGTTTTCCAGTTGGCTGACATCGGTACTGACCGGCCAGACCTCATCGGCCAGCTTCAGTTTGAGCTCGATGTGATCGCCCTTGGTCCGGCTGAGCAAGTCTTCCAGGGAATGCACCAGCTGGTTGGCGTCCAGTGGCCTGCGATCCAGTGACTGACGCCTTGAGAATGCCAGCAACCGATGGGTCAGGGCGGCGGCGCGATGGGCCGAGGACACCGCCGCTTCGGTGAAGCGACCGATCTCGGCTGCGCGCCCATCGGCGATGTAGCGTTGCATCAAATCGAGGCTGCCGATGATCCCGGTGAGCATGTTGTTGAAGTCATGGGCGATGCCGCCGGTGAGCTGGCCGACCGCTTCCATTTTCTGTGCATGGCGCAAGGCGTCTTCGGCGCGCTCACGCTCGAACATCTCGTTCTGCAGTCGCTGGTTGGCTTCGGCCAGTTGTTGAGTGCGGGCGCTCACGCGTTCTTCAAGGGTTTCGTTGAGGTTGCGCAGAGCCTCTTCGGTCTGTTTACGCTCGGTCTCGTCGATCACGAAGATGTAGAAACCATTCACCGCGCCGTCTGCGCCGTGGCGTGGCAGGTAGTTCATCAGGGCTTGGCGGGTGCTGCCGTCGCGGTGGTCAGCGCTGATGCTGAAACAACAGGTCTTGCCTTTCAGCGCCTCGGCGATGTGTTCGGCGCGCAGGGCATAGGCTTCATCGCCCAGCACTTCACGAATGGTCCGGCCGTAAAGCTCCTGGGGCGTCAGGCCATACCATTCCAGATAGGCGGCATTGTTCAGGCGAAAGCGCTCTTCGCGGTCCACGTAACTGATCAGGATCGGCATGGCGTTGATGATCAGTTGCAGCTCGGTCTGGCTTTGGCGCAAGGCTTGTTCGATGTGTTTGCGTTCGGTCAGGTCCAGCGCGGCGCCGAGGAAACGGATCGGCCGGCCATGGTGGTCCTTGTAGCAACGGCCACGGGCAAACACCCAGCGCAACTGGCCGTCCGCTTGCAGCAAGCGATATTCCTCGGCGTACTCGCTGCCATGGGTGATGCAGTGCTTGATGCTGCGGGCGATCATGGCGCGGTCTTCCGGGTGCACGCCGTGGAGGTATTCGCTGATCGGCAACTGGCTGGCCATGGCCGGGTCGACGCCATGCAATTGCGCGAAGTGAGCATCGGCGATGAAACGGTCTTCGCCAATGTCCCAGTCCCAGGTGCCGACGGCATCGGTGGCGGCCAGCGCCAGTTGCAGACGCTGCTCGGTTTCTTGCTGGGCCTTGAGGCTGGCGGCAGAGCGTTGTTCCAGTTCGAGGGCGATGCGGCGGCGTTCGTTGGTTTCGATGGCCGTGACCAGAATCCCGGCGACTTCGGCGCTTTCATTGCGGATGGGGCTGTAGGTCAAATCCAGCCAGAAGTCAGAATCCCGACCGTCGCGTTGCAAGGTAAAGAGTTGTTCGCTGTAGGTCCGCACCTGGCCCTGTAGGACGGCGCTGTAAATCGGGTCGGTAAAGTCTTTGAGTTCCGGCCAGATATGGTGCGTCGGTTGTCCGAAAGCGTGAGGGTGTTTGCTGCCGGCGAGGAAGGCGAAGCCGTCATTGTAGATCTGGGTGAGCTGCGGGCCCCACAGCAACAGCATCGGCATTGGCGAGTGGATCACGATGTCCACCGCGGTGCGCAGGCTCTGCGGCCAGTTTTCGGCGGCGCCCAGCGGGTTGTTTGTCCAGTCCAGTCGGGCAATCAAGGCCTGGGCATCGCTGGCGGTCGGTGGTGCGTTCATCTACATGTCCTGCGCATGAGTCAGTGTGGCGGCGTCTACTATCCTTGCAAGGCGGTAGACGCTGGATGACCCGCATGGGGTCATTTTTTTATTGAATGCTTCGCGGGTGCTTTTTGCCATGGAAATCGATGCACTGCTGCAGATTCTGGCCAGCCGCAATGGCTCCGATCTTTACTTGTCCACGGGCGCGCCACCCAGCGCGAAATTTGATGGTGTGCTCAAACCCTTGACCGATCAACCGTTCAAGCCGGGAGAAGTGGCGGCCATTGCCGCGTCCATCATGGACGCCGAACAACGCCTGGAGTTCGATCGGGACCTGGAAATGAACCTCGCACTTTCCCTGCCCGGGGTCGGGCGTTTCCGGCTCAATATCTTCAAGCAGCGCAATGATGTTTCCATCGTGGCGCGCAACATCAAACTCGACATTCCACGCTTCGAAGACCTCAACTTGCCACCGGTGCTGCTCGAAATCGTGATGCTCAAACAAGGGCTGATGCTGTTCGTCGGTTCGACCGGCTCGGGCAAGTCGACCTCGCTGGCAGCGCTGATCGATTACCGCAACCGCCACAGCAGTGGCCATATCATCACTATCGAAGACCCGGTCGAGTTTATCCATCGGCACAAGAAGTCGATCGTCAATCAGCGCGAGGTCGGCGTCGATACCCGCAGTTTCCACGCCGCGCTGAAAAACACGTTGCGCCAGGCGCCGGACGTGGTGTTGATCGGCGAAATCCGTGACCGCGAGACTATGGAACACGCGCTGGCGTTTGCCGATACCGGTCATCTGGTAATTTCAACGTTGCATGCGCACAACGCCAATCAGGCGCTGGATCGGGTGATCAATTTCTTTCCCGAAGAGCGCCGGGGGCAGTTGCTCAACGACCTGGGTAACAACCTCAAGGCGTTTGTGTCCCAGCGTCTGGTGCGTACCCGCGACGGGCAGCGCCGGGCGGCGGTGGAGGTGATGCTGGGCACGCCGACTATCGGCGACCTGATCCGGCGCAATGAGTTTGGCGAACTCAAGGGGATCATGGAGAAGTCTTCAGAGGTGGGGATGCAGACGTTTGACGGGGCGCTGTTCGCGCTGTTTGCCGAGGGGGCGATCGATGAGGCAGAGGCGTTGAAGCATGCTGATTCGGTGAACAATCTGCGCTTGCGCCTGAAAATGCACGCCGAGGCCACACCCGCCCCCCATACGCCGCCGGGTGAATGGGGTTTGATGGACTGAAGGGGCCGATGTTGATCAAAAATGTGGGAGCGGACTTGCTCCCACAGTAGATTTACGGCGTCAGTCGTTCAGTTCGGGGCGGTTTCGAAATTGCTCCAGGGCTTCGGGGTTGGCCAGTGCATCGGTGTTCTTCACCTTCTGGCCATGCACCACGTTGCGCACCGCCAACTCGACCACCTTGCCGCTGATGGTCCGCGGAATGTCCGTCACCGCGACAATCTTCGCCGGCACATGCCGTGGCGTGGTGTTGGCGCGGATGACCTGGCGGATCTGTTGTTGCAGCGCTTCGTCCAGTTCGACGCCGTCGCGCAAGCGCACGAACAGCACCACTCGCACGTCATCCTGCCATTGCTGACCGATGGCGACGCTGTCCAGCACCTGCGGGACTTTCTCCACCTGACGGTAGATTTCCGCCGTGCCGATGCGTACACCGCCGGGGTTGAGCACCGCGTCGGAGCGGCCGTGGATCAGCATGCCGCCATGGGGCAGTTGCTCGGCGTAATCGCCCTGGGCCCAGACGCCGGGGAACAGGCTGAAATACGAAGCGCGCAGCTTTTCCTGTTGCGGGTCGTTCCACAAGCCGATGGGCATCGCCGGAAAATGCCGGGTACACACCAGTTCGCCTTTTTCGCCGATCACAGGCTGGCCATCGTCGTTCCACACTTCGACCGCCATGCCCAGGCTCTTGCATTGCATCTCACCACGGCGCACCGGCAGCACCGGGTTGCCAATCACAAAGCACGAAACGATATCGGTACCACCGGACATCGAAGACAGGCACAGGTCGGACTTGAACGTGCGGTAGACGTAATCGAAGCTTTGCGGCGACAGCGCCGAGCCGGTGGACAGTATGGTTTTCAGGCTGCTCAGGTCATGACTTTCACACGGCTTCAAGCCATTGCTTTCCAGCGCAGTGAGGAATTTCGGGCTGGTGCCGAAGACATTGAGGCGTTCGTCGTCGATCAGGTCGATCAAGCGCTCCGGCCCTGGATGAAACGGCGAGCCGTCATACAGCACCACGGCGCTGCCGACGGCCAGCGCCGAGACCAGCCAATTCCACATCATCCATCCGCAGGTGGTGTAGTAGAACAAACGGTCACCGGCGCCGAGGTCGGTGTGCAGGCCATGTTCCTTGACGTGTTGCAGCAACACGCCGCCCGTGCCGTGCACAATGCACTTCGGTACGCCGGTGGTGCCGCTGGAGTAGAGGATGTACAGCGGATGGGCGAAGGGCACGGGAACGAATTGCGGCTCGCCGCCCGTTTCGTAAAAATCGTCCCACAGCGTCACGTTGGCCTGGCAGCGGAAATCCTCGATGCGTGCTTGAGGACGCGCATAAGGCACAACAATCAATTGCTGCAAGGACGGCAACTGTCCGAGGATTTCATTGACCTTGGTGGTCTGGTCGATCTCTTTGCCGGCGTAGCGGTAACCGGCGCAGGTGATCAGCACTTTCGGTTCGATCTGGCCGAAGCGATCGATCACCCCGTGGGTGCCGAAGTCCGGTGAAGAACAGGACCAGATTGCACCCAGGCTGGTGGTGGCGAGCATAGCCACCAGGGTCTGCCAGGTGTTCGGCATGCACGCTGCCACGCGGTCGCCGAGGCCGACACCGGCGGCTTTCAGGCTATTTTGAAAACCGGCGACGTGGCTTGCCAGTTCGGTCCAGGTCAGCTGTTCCCGTTGGCCATTTTCACCGATGGCCACCACTGCCACGGCATCGTCACGACGGCGCAGCAGGTGTTCGGCGAAGTTCAAGGTAGCGCCGGGGAACCACTGGGCGCTGGGCATTTGCGCGCCTTCGATCAGCACCGCGTCTGGCTGATCGTGAAAACGGATGTCAAAGAAATCGACGATGGCCTGCCAGAAGGCTTCCCGCTGGTCGATGCTCCATTGGTGCAGGGCAGGGTAGTCGGCGATCCCAAGGGTGTGTCGCTGATTGACGAAACGCCGGAAGGCCTCCATGCGGGACTTGCCGATGCGCTCGGTGCCGGGTTGCCAGAGGATGTCGGACATGGCTTGGCCTCTTTTTCTTATGTCTACACACAGTCTACTGTGGTGAGGGAGCTTTTGTGGCGAGGGGGCTTGCCCCCGTTGGGTCGCGAAGCGGCCCCGCGGTTTGTCTCCAGTCACTCCACGTTGCCCGGTTTTGCGACTGCTTCGCAGCCGAACGGGGGCAAGCCCCCTCGCCACAGAACTCCCTCGCCACAGGGTCTGGCGGCAGGCTACTGCGCCAACCATCCACCATCAATATTCCACGCAGCGCCACGCACCTGGCTACCGGCTTCGCTGCATAAAAACAGCACCAACTCACCCAGCTGCGGCGGCGTCACGAACTCCAGGGAGGGCTGTTTCTCGGCCAGCAAGTCGTGTTGCGCCTGCTGCGGGTCGATCCCGGTCGCGGCGCGATCATCAATCTGCTTCTGCACCAGCGGCGTCAGCACCCAGCCTGGGCAAATGGCGTTGCAGGTAACGTTGGTGGTGGCGGTTTCCAGGCCGACCACTTTGGTCAGGCCGATCACGCCATGCTTGGCCGCGACGTACGCCGCTTTGCCCACCGAACCGACCTGGCCGTGCACCGAAGCGATGTTGACGATCCTTCCCCAGCCCTTGGCGCGCATGCCCGGCAGGCTCAAACGGGTGCTGTGAAACACCGACGACAGGTTGATCGCAATGATCGAGTCCCAGCGCTCCACCGGAAAATCTTCCACCGCCGCCACGTGCTGGATGCCGGCATTGTTGACCAGGATATCCACGCCACCGAACTCACGTTCGGCGTACTCGATCATGTCAGCGATCTGTGCCGGGTCGCTGACGTCGGCGGGGTGATGGCCGACCTTGCTGCCGAATTGTTCTACTTCGGCAATCACTTTGGACGCATCGCCGAAACCGTTGAGGATCAGGTTGGCGCCAGCCTTGGCCAGGCTCAGGGCGATCCCCAGACCGATGCCGCTGGTGGAACCGGTGACCAGTGCGGTCTTGCCCGAAAGAGTCGTCATGAATACCTCACACAATGCCAGTGGCGTAGAAAGTACCGATCACCACAAAAACAGCGAGTGTCTTGATCAGCGTAATACAGAAAATGTCTTTGTAAGCCTCGCGGTGGGTCAAACCGGTGACCGCCAGCAAGGTAATCACCGCGCCGTTGTGCGGCAGCGTGTCCATGCCGCCACTGGCCATCGCCGCGACCCGGTGCAGCACTTCCAGCGGAATATTGGCAGCGTGGGCAGCGCTGATGAAACTCTCGGACATCGCCGCCAAAGCGATGCTCATCCCGCCTGACGCCGAGCCGGTGATGCCGGCCAGCAAGGTCACGGTGATCGCTTCATTGACCAACGGGTTGGGAATGCTCTTGAGCCAGTCCGACAGCACCAGAAAACCCGGCAACGAGGCGATCACCGCACCGAAACCGTATTCCGACGCAGTGTTCATCGCTGCCAGAAGCGCGCCGCTGACCGCACTTTTACTGCCTTCGGCCAACTTGCCACGAATCGCCTGAAAGCCGAACACCAGCACCATGACGATGCCCACCAGCAGGGCGGCCTGGACCGCCCAGATTGCGGTCAGCTTGGCGATGTCGGTGGTCACGGGAGCGGCCATGCCCGGCAGCGAAAGGCTGTGGGTCTTGCCGTACCACACAGGAATCCAGCGGGTGAACAGCAGGTTCATCAGGCCCACCAGCAACAGCGGCGACAGCGCGATCCACGGGTTGGGCAGTTGGATGTCCGGCGCGGTTTCCGGCTCGTTGCGCAGTTCTGAACCATAGCCTTCACCACTGCGCTGGGCCTTGTTGCGCTGGCGCTGCAGAAACAGCATGCCGGCGCAGAACACGAAAATCGCGCCGACCACACCCAGCCACGGCGCCGCCCAGGCGGTGGTGTTGAAGAAGGTGCTGGGGATGATGTTCTGGATCTGCGGCGTGCCGGGCAGCGCGTCCATGGTGAACGAGAACGCGCCGAGGGCAATGGTCGCCGGGATCAAGCGCTTGGGAATATTGCTCTGGCGGAACATCTCGGCGGCAAACGGGTAGACCGCAAACACCACCACAAACAGCGACACACCGCCGTACGTGAGCAGGGCGCAGACCAGCACGATCACCAGCATCGCCTGGCGAGTGCCGAGCAAGCGAATCGCTGCTGCGGCGATGGAACGGGAGAAACCCGACAACTCGATCAGCTTGCCGAACACCGCACCGAGCAGGAACACCGGGAAATACAGTTTGACGAAACCGACCATTTTTTCCATGAACACCCCGGTGAAGACGGGGGCAACGGCGGAAGGGTCGGTGAACAGGACGGCGCCGAGGGCGGCGATCGGGGCAAAGAGGATAACGCTGTAGCCACGGTAAGCAGCCACCATCAGCAGCGCGAGGGCTGCCAAGGCAATGATCACACTCATGGTGTGTCTCTCCAGGATTGTTATTTTTGTAGGGTGAAGCTAGGTGGGGAGGGCTATAGCGGGTTTCGTGCCAGATATCTAAGTTATTGAAATATAAAAGATTTATGTTTTTTATGAATGTTGTGGAGGATTTTTGTCTCTATTCGGAGACGATTTGGCGCCTTAAAAGATCGCAGCCTTCGGCAGCTCCTACAGGGGAACGCGGAAATCACTGTAGGAG
>NZ_JBGLZF010000029.1:0-74770 GCF_047304405.1 Pseudomonas sp. Pseusp11 | reverse complement strand
TTTTGGGGGGGCGGTTTGGGGGGGTGGCCCGGCAAACACGCCAGAACAGCCACCGCAAAACCCTCACCCCCGCACCAAACTCCTCACCGCCGTAATCTGCGGCAGGTCCTGTCGATTCATGTACACCCGCAGCGGCTCGGTGATGTTGATCCGGTCGTCGATGTTCTGGTCCAGCAGCAACTGAATCAGTTCGCGCTTGAGCGTCATGGTCTGCTCGGGGCCGGGAGCCCAGACGAATTCGCTGGCGGGGATGATGCCGTCGTCAGCCACGTCCATGCCGAAGGCGTCTTCGCTGAAGCGCACGATGTACTGGCCGGTTTTGCGATTGAGGCCGACGAAGCCTTTGAGTTGGTCGGCGGCCTGGCAAATGAGCTGGGAAGTGATGCGCATGGTAAACCTCACAAAAGGTCGCTAAGGACCGGTGATCGATGGTTTACACGCAGGGCAAGTGAACGGGTTTCCCTCTGCCGGGGAAACTGCAGGTGTGAAGATTACTGCAAAGAGCCGCACAAAAGTGTCGAAGAAATCTTCTTTAAACACGTTTATGTCGGTCTGGTGATAGCACAAGCGGCGCTCAGTTGTTAAAAGATACGTCTTTGAAAACTCATCGCAAAAGGACTTCGACCATGCCTGTCTCCTTCACCAAAAGCGCCCTGCTGCTGAGCCTGATGCTCGGCCTCGGCCAGGCACAGGCCACCAGCGAGCCAAGCCCCAGCGCACTGGCAACCCGCCTGGGTATTCCGCACCCGGCGGTGATCGCCCACCGTGGCGCCTCTTTCGATGCACCGGAATCCACCGCCGCAGCCTACAAACTGGCTCGCGACCTGGGCGCCGACTACCTGGAAATGGACCTGCAACGCAGCAAGGATGGTGTGCTGTTCGCCCTGCACGACAACAACCTGCAACGCACCACCGACGTCGCCACCAAATTCCCTGAGCGCAAGGACAGCCCGGCCAACGAATTCACCATCGCCGAACTGAAAACCCTGGATGCCGGCAGCTGGTTCAACACGGCGTACCCGGATCGCGCGCGTCCGGGCTACGTGGGTCTGAAGATCCTGACCCTGGACGAAATCATCGACATCGCCCAAGGCAATCCGCTGCACAAGCCTGGCCTGTACATCGAAACCAAAGAGCCAAAGCAGTTTCCCGGCATCGAGCGCGATCTCAAGGATAAATTGCAGGACCGTGGCTGGCTGAGCCCGACGGGTTCCAAACTGGCAAAAAGTAATCTGGCGGTCGGCCAGGGGAAAGGCAAAGTCGTGCTGCAAACCTTCGAGAAGAGCAGCCTCGAACTGCTCGAGAAGGAGATGCCGCAAGTACCGAAAATCCTGCTGTTGTGGGTCGGTGAAGGCAGCATCGAGCCGAAATCTAAAGTGACGTTCGCCGAATCCGGTGACAAGGACAAAGCGACTTACTACGCCAAACAGGAACCGAAGGACAAAGCCGAATTCCAGCAATGGGTCGAGTACGCCAAGGCCCAGGGTGCTATCGGCACCGGGCCTTCTGCCGCGCTGACCAAGGGCGGCGATCAGAGCTATTCAGACCTGGTGAAACCGTGGATGAACCAGTTCACCCACGATCAGGGCATGCTGGTGCACGTCTACACCATCGACGATGCCGTGGATTATCAGAAAGTGACGGATGCCGGTGTCGACGGCATCTTCACCAACCGCGCCAGCGAACTGCTGAAGTTCTATAAGCGCCCAGCGGCGGCGAGTGTTGCGCAGTTGTTGCAGAACAACGGGTATTGATTCAAGACCGTGGCGCCTGTTTCGCGGGCGCCACGGTAATTAAGGGTGAATTAAGTTGCGCTGTTTAACCTGATCCCACTTAAACAGCTCCTCCAAGGAAAGAACTTGATGAAAACCTTAACTGCCCTGTTCACCGCTGCCGCCCTGACCCTCACCGCAGGCCTGGCCCAAGCTGACGTTCGCGTCGACCAGATCCCCGAGTTGGTCAAAAGCGGCAAGATCAAACCCCTGGAAGAAATGAACCAGGCCGCGCTGAAGTTGCATCCGGGCGCCACGATTACTGATACCGACCTCGATAACCACTTCAACGGTTACGAATATGAAGTTGAACTGCGTCTGGCTGACAACACCGAATGGGACGTGGACTTCGATGCCGCCACTGGCAAGGTCCTGAGCAACAAACAAGACAAGTGATTCAACTGCAAAAAGCCGCACGATCTTCGGGTCGTGCGGCTTTTTTGCGTTCGGCGTAAGGCAAATCGCTGAAGTGATGAACGAAGTCGCGTCCTTTTGCGCAAGCCCGCTAGAATCCCTCAACACCACTCAGCATGTTGAAGCAGAGAACCAGGGATATGGGGCAAACAGCGACAGCAGATATCGCCACGATCAGCCGGATCAGCGCGGTGCCGGTGGTTCTTCAGGTGATCAGTGAGCTGACCGGGTTGCGGTTCGCCGCGGTGGCCCGCGTCATCGACAACACCTGGATCGCCTGCGCGGTGCTCGATCGACTGAATTTCGGCGTGCAAGTGGGCGATGAACTGCAGCTGGTCTCCACGCTGAGCGACGAAATTCGCCGGGGCCAGCAGTCAGTGGTCATCGACAAGGCCAGTGAAGACCCGCTCTGCCGCAATCATCCCTTCGAAAGCTACATTGCCGTGCCGGTATTTCGCACCGACGGGCGCTTCTTCGGCACCCTCTGCGCCCTCGATCCTGATCCTGCGCCGCTCAAGTCCAGCACGATCCAGAGCACCATGGAATCGTTCGCCCGGATGCTGGCGCTGCAAATCGAAGCCGACGAAAACCTGCAACGGACCGAAGCGGCACCGATCAAGGAACGTAAAACCACCGAACTGCGCGAACAGTTCATCGCCGTGCTCGGTCATGATCTGCGTAACCCCTTGTTCGCCATCAGCGCCGGTGCCGAAATGCTCCTGCGCAAACTCAAAGACCCGGCGAATGAGCAACGGGCGCGGCATATCCTCACCAGCGCCCGGCGTGCGACCAAACTGGTCGACGATGTACTGGACTTCGCGCGGGGGTCATTGGGTCACGGCATCCCGGTGAATATCGAGCCGTGCCCTGATTTGGGAGATGTGCTGCGGCATGTGATTGCCGAGATCCGGAGCATTCACCCCAAGCGCATCATTCAGTCGTCGATTGGCGACCTGAGCGACATTCACTGCGATCGCGAACGGGTCGCGCAGTTGCTGTCCAACCTGCTGGCGAACGCCGTCGTCCACGGCGATCCCGACGGCCCGGTCGAGGTCAGTGCGCAGGTCAACGAAGGGCAGTTCGTGTTGAGCGTGAAAAACCACGGGCTGATTGCCGAGGATGCACTGCCGCAGCTGTTCCAGCCCTACTCGCGACCGACCGGCGGAACACCGCAGGCTGGCCTCGGATTGGGTTTGTACATTGCCGATCAGATTGCGCAGGCCCATGGCGGCAAACTGGAGGTGGAATCGACCGAGCCGCAGGGCACGACGTTTACCTTCAGCTTGCAATGCGATCTGTAGCAGCTGTCGAGCTTGCGAGGCTGCGTTCGGCTGCGCAGCAGTCGTGAGTCCGGCTGACGCGGTCTGCCTGACACACCGCAATCACTGGTTTGACGACCGCTACGCAGCCGAACGCAGCCTTCGGCTTGCTACAAGGAATGCGTGTACCGACTCGGTAACCGATTCGGTACACAGCCCATTTCACTAGGCGCTCAACCGCGCCGTCACCTCATTCAATTGCCCTGACAGCCCATGCAGGTTATGGCTGGCCGCTTCGGTGCGCTGCACGTTGTCCAGGTTGGTACTGGCGATGCTGGTGATTTCGGTGAGGTTGCGCGAGATGTCTTCGGCCACTGAAGTCTGCTCTTCTGCGGCGGTGGCGATCTGGCGGTTCATGTCGCGAATGGCTTCCACGGCATGGGTGATACGCTCGAGCATGGCGCCGGCCTGGGTCACTTGCTCGACGCTTTGCTCGCTGCGCGACTGGCCACTTTCGATGGCCTGGGCCGCATCCACCGCACCGGTTTGCACGGTTTGAATGATCTGGTTGATCTCGATGATCGACGCCGCCGTGCGCTGGGCCAGGCTGCGTACTTCATCGGCGACCACCGCAAAACCACGCCCGGCTTCACCGGCACGGGCCGCTTCGATTGCCGCGTTGAGCGCCAGCAGGTTGGTTTGTTCGGCAATGCCGCGAATCACTTCCAGCACCTTGCCGATGCGCCCGCTGTCTTCTTCCAGACGACGGATGACCGTGGCGGTGTTGGCGATTTCGCCACGCATTTGGGTGATGGTGTGAATGGTGCCCTGCATGACCTTCTCGCCTTGCTGGGCGGACTGATCGGCATCGTCGGCCGCACGTGCCGCTTCGGCGGCGTGGCGCGCGACTTCTTGCGCGGTGGCGGACATTTCGTTCATCGCCGTGGCCACCTGATCGGTGCGATTGAACTGCTCGTTGGTGCCGCTGGCCATGAGGCCGGCAATCGAGTTCAGCTCACCGCTGGCACTGTCCAGGTCCGACGCGCTGCGCTGCAAACGACTGAAGGTTTCGGCGAGGAAATCGCGCAAGGTGTTGGCGGCCCTGGCCAGGTTGCCCAACTCGTCCTGACGGGTGCTGGCCACGCGTTCGGCGAACCGGCCCTGGCTGAGTTGCGCCACGTAGTCGATCAGTTTGCGGATCGGCTCCACCAGATTGCGATTGACCAGCCACAGACTCAACAAACCAATCAGCAGCCCCGACAGCAGCATCACCGCGAGCCCCGACAACACCGTCTGATCGGCACTGGCACTGATCAATTTCGATTGTTCGAAACTCTGCTTGCGCAGTTCACTGACCAGTTCATTCATCTGCTCGCTGGCAGCGCGGTCCACGCCCTTGACCGCATTGTCGCCGGCCGCAGGGTCGGCACCGGCCGCCACGTAGGCATCACGGCCCTTCTGATACGCCGCACCTAATACACGATGCTCCTCACGCAGGCGTTCGATGCGGGTCTTGAGTTGCGACTCCATCCCCTTCTGCCCGGCCAGTTCACCGAGGATACCCTGCACATTGCGCTGACCCTCCTCGAACTGCTTCCAGTATTTGTCCAGGTCCGCGGGTTGCTTGCCGCGCAGCAGGACGTTTTTCCACTCCTGGACCTGCACCTTGAATTGCAGGTTGGCTTCATCAATCAATTGCGAAGTGTGCAACGGGCCTTCAATCAGATTCGCGTAGCTCTGAACGCCGTTGGACAGAAAGTGAAAGCAGGCCAAAGCGATCAACAACATCGCCAACAGGCTGCCACTCAACAGGGCGAGAATTTGTGCTCGAAGGGACTTTTGCAAAGACATCGGGAAGTACTCGAAACAGGAATGAGGCACGCTGATGAAGGCGTGAAAAGTATCCGGACATCCCTGTCTGTCACATTGGCCCTTGGCCGAAGGCGCGCAAACTTAACCCAAGCTTGATCGGCGTTCCAGAGCGGTTCTTGAGGAGAATCCGACCATCGGTATCGCAATCGTTTGCGTACACCTTGCCGTCACAAAACCGTCATGAGCGCTTGCAATGATGGGGCTCAAGTGAACCTGTGAAACCCGCGACAGGCGCCTCCTCGCAGCGAGACTTCATGAACCACAGCATTGATCAACGCCATCGCGATTCCGACTTGTTCGGCCTGCTTTACGGTTTCAGTTTTCGCCCCGGCGAGCGTGGCCGAGAGATCGATTCGGCCAAGGCGTTGCACTGTCTGCAACAGCCCCAGGACAGCGACGAGTTCCTTTGGCTGCACCTGAACCTGGCCCATGCCGCGTGCGAGCGCTGGATGAAAAGCCATCTGGAATTGCCCGACGAGTTTTTCGAAGCCTTGCATGAAGGGTCCCGTTCAACGCGCATCGAGCATGTCGATTCGGCGTTGCTGGCGGTGGTCAACGACGTGGTGTTCAACCTCAGCAGCATGGTTTCCTCGGATGTCTCGACGCTGTGGGTCTGCGCCCGCAGTCGGCTGATCATCAGCGCGCGCCTGCAACCGCTGCACTCGGTGGACAAGCTGCGCTCTTCGGTGAAGGCCGGTGAATGCTTTCGCTCACCGCTGGAATTGCTGGTGCATTTGCTGCGTGATCAGGGCGAAGTGCTGACGCAGATCGTGCGCAAGACCAGCCTCAGTGTCGATCAGATCGAAGATGAATTGCTGTCGTCGCGCCTGTCCACCAACCGCGCCGAACTGGGCGCCAACCGCCGGGTATTGGTGCGCCTGCAACGGCTGCTGGCGTTGGAGCCGGGCTCGTTGCTACGCCTGCTCAATCGCCCTCCGCAATGGTTGCAAAAGGAGGACGTCAAGGAGCTGCGCAAATCCACCGAGGAGTTTGCGCTGATCATCAACGACCTCACCGCCCTAGGTGAGCGGATCAAGCTATTGCAGGAAGAAATCGCCGCCAATCTCAACGAGCAGAGCAACCGCACGCTGTTCACCCTGACCGTGGTCACGGTGTTGGCGCTGCCGATCAACATCATTGCCGGTTTCTTCGGCATGAACGTCGGCGGAGTGCCGCTTGCCGGTGATCCGGAGGGGTTCTGGATTCTGGTGGCACTGGTGGCGACGTTTACCCTGATTGCCGGGCGCTGGGCGTTTCGTAAGCGACGTGATTATTAAACCGCCCATCATCACCGCCCCCTTGTGGCAAGGGAGCTTGCTCCCGCTGGGCTGCGCAGCGGCCCCTATCCGGTTTATTCATTCAAACAGAATTCTCTGGTTTTACGACTGCTTCGCAGCCGAACGGGAGCAAGCTCCCTCGCCACAGGTGTTTGCCTGCCTTAGCATCCGGCATTACAAAAAAACCAAACACTGACCCAGCGCAGTCTCACTGTAATATTTAGCAACGATCATGGGCGACACTCCTTCTCTGCTCAGGATTGTCCGGCATGGCTACGCCTTCCTTCACCGCCGCCTCCCAGGCGCCCGCCAGCGGCGCCAGGCCGCAGTTCGATAAAAAACCCGGCCTGCTCACCTTCGTGATGTTCTTTGCCGTGCTGGGCAGCGGACTGCTGTTCACCGCCTACAGCCTGATGCACGACATGAGCGAACTCGGCACGGTGGTCACCACCTGGACGCCGTTTCTGCTGTTGGGCGTAGCACTGCTGATTGCCTTGGGCTTTGAGTTCGTCAACGGTTTTCACGACACCGCCAACGCCGTGGCAACGGTGATTTACACCCATTCCTTGCCGCCGAATTTCGCCGTGGCCTGGTCCGGGTTCTTCAACTTCCTGGGGGTGTTGCTGTCGAGCGGCGCGGTGGCGTTCGGCATCATCGCCCTGCTGCCGGTGGAGCTGATTCTGCAGGTCGGCTCCTCCGCCGGTTTCGCGATGATCTTCGCCCTGTTGATCGCCGCCATCCTGTGGAACCTCGGCACCTGGTGGCTGGGCTTGCCGGCCTCTTCGTCGCACACCCTGATCGGTTCGATCATCGGTGTCGGCGTGGCCAACGCCTTGATGCACGGCCGCGACGGCACCAGTGGCGTGGACTGGGCCCAGGCGACCAAGGTCGGTTACGCGTTGCTGCTGTCGCCGCTGATCGGCTTCGCATTCGCCGCGTTGTTGCTACTGGCGTTGCGTGTCTTCGTCAAAAATCGCGCACTGTACAAGGCGCCGAAAGGCGACACCCCGCCACCGTGGTGGATTCGTGGCATGTTGATTCTGACCTGCACCGGCGTGTCCTTCGCCCACGGCTCCAACGACGGCCAGAAAGGCATGGGCCTGATCATGTTGATTCTGGTGGGTACCCTGCCAATGGCGTATGCGTTGAACCGCACCATGCCGGCGGATCAGGCCTTGCAATTCGCCGCGGTGGCCGAAGTCACCCAGCAAGCCCTGATGAGAAACACACCACTGCCGATGCCCACCGATCCACGCCCGGTGCTGACCGACTACATGCGCAACAAGGAAGCCACCCCGCAACTGATCCCCGCCCTCGCCGCGCTGGCGGGCCAGATCGGTAACGAAGTGAAGGGTTACGGCTCGCTGTCGAAAGTCCCGGCAGAAGCGATGGGCAACGTGCGCAACGACATGTACCTGACCAGCGAAACCATTCGCCTGATGGACAAGAACAAGGTCGGAAACTTCGACACCGACACCACCGGTAAGCTGCAACTGTTCAAGCAACAGATCGACAACGCCACGCGGTTCATTCCGCTGTGGGTGAAGATCGCGGTGGCCATCGCCCTGGGGCTGGGCACCATGGTCGGCTGGAAACGCATCGTGGTGACGGTCGGCGAGAAAATCGGCAAGACGCACCTGACCTATGCGCAGGGCGCTTCGGCAGAAACCGTGGCGATGCTGACCATCGGCGCCGCCGACATGTTCGGCCTGCCGGTATCGACCACTCATGTGTTGTCTTCAGGCGTGGCCGGGACCATGGTCGCCAACGGTGGTGGCTTGCAGATGAAGACCATCCGCAACCTGCTGATGGCCTGGGTGCTGACCTTGCCGGCGGCGATTGTGCTGTCGGGCAGCTTGTACTGGTTGTTCACCAAGCTGTTCTGATCAACCTGAACACCCACCCCCTGTAGGAGCGAGGCTTGCCCGCGAAGAATGCACCGCGGTCTACCCGAATGACTGCGTTATCGTTCTTCGCGGGCAAGCCTCGCTCCTACAGGGATTTTTTTGCCCGGCGAAAGCATTTCGTCGCAAATTCATGGGATTAATCGTTTATTGATCCCTCTCCCGCCGGATAGCACTTCAGTTTGCTACCGTGTTGCCGACTATTAAAAGACTCGATGTATTCAGGAGGGGAACCGTGAATCTGTATATCAATCAGCTTCAGAAGAAAGCTGACTTCAAAGAAGCCATCTACGCAGGCGACATCTTCCTGAACACTCAGCTACGCACGGCCAAAGAATTGTGTGCGTTTGCCCAAGAAAGCATCACTGCCGCCTTCGACGGCGAGACCAATCACCAGGCCCTGCACACGTTGATGCCGGTGGAAGAATTCGTGGTCCTGGTCACTCGCCTCAAGAGCCAGTTCACTAACAGCCAACGCGCCAAGGACTTGATTCTGGGCTTCATCGATGAAATCGGTGTCGACCCTCGCGAGTACATTTTCGACGTGCCACGGATCCGCGTAGTGCCTAACTTCGACTACCTGCATGCCGGCGTCAGCTATGCCTACAAACCCCATCGCGACACCTGGTACGGCGGCGTCGACTGTCAGATCAACACCTGGATGCCGGTGCATACCATCAGCCCTGACCAGACCATGATGATCAATGGCGGTTATTTCGATGTACCGGTGAAGAACACCTCAAAGGATTGGAGCCTGTCCGACTGGATCAACAACCAGCGTCATAGGGCCAAGGAGAACCTCAAGGAAGAAGTACGGGTACACCCGGTTCCGCTGGAAGAGATCAACACTTCTTCGGAGATCCGCGTGGCCGGCAACACGGGCGACATGCTGATTTTTTCCGGTTCTCACCTGCATGGTACGGTTCCCAACTACACGCAACAGACCCGCTTCAGCGTGGACTTCCGCCTGATGCACCTTGACGACCTCAAGCACAAGCGCGGCGCGATCAACGTCGACAGCGCCTGCCCGGACGTCGGTGCTGGGTTCAACGATTATTTCCACGCTCACGACTTTTCGAAATTCCAAGGAATCCAGCAATGACCAAGCGTCGCATTACGCCCGCCGAGGCTCAATACAACGAAACCCGTGCCAATGTCCTGAAACGGGTCGACGCCGAGTATGTGGCCGACGCGCCATTTGTCTTCGCCCACCGCATCGGCGTGACCGCTGCACTGTCGCGCATGGAGTTGTTCAAGAAAGTCGCCGAGATCCCTGGCGCGATCATTGAATGCGGCGTGTACAAGGGCAACTCGCTGATGCTCTACATGCACCTGTCGATGATTCTGGAACCCTACGCGATCAACCGGTCGATCGTCGGCTTCGACACCTTCGAAGGCTTCCAGAGTATCGACAAGAAAGAAGACCCGGCGGACGTCAACGAGACCATGTTCTCCGACACCGACCAGTCGCTGATCCAGGACATGATCGACGCCAACGACCTGTTGCGCCCGGTCAACCGTATCCCGCGCTGCGAGCTGGTCAAAGGCGACATCGTCAAGACTGTGCCGGAGTGGGTCCAGACGCGTCCGGACCTGGTGGTAGCGATGCTGATCCTCGACACCGACCTGTACGAGTCGACCAAAGTCGCTCTGGAAACCTTCCTGCCGTACATGCCAAAAGGCGCGATCGTAGTGCTCGACGAAGTCGCTTACCGCAACTTCCCCGGCGAAACCAAAGCCCTGCGCGAAGTGCTCGACCTGAACAAGATCGAACTCAAGCGCCTGCCGTTCGATTCGTGCGTGGGCTACTTCCACGTTTGATGCACAAGTTCCTGTAAACAAAGATCAAAAGATCGCAGCCGAAGGCTGCGATCTTTGCTTTTACCCTTCCAAAGCCCTGCGCACCATCAACCGCTCCCGCACCACGTCGTAACCCCAGTGGTACACGTAGGTGTACGGCAGGAAAAACAGCAGCACGCCGATATCCAGCAGGAACGCCTGCCACAGGCTGATCTTCAGCCACCAGGCAATCAACGGCACCCCAAACGCCACCAGCCCGCCTTCGAACAACAGCGCATGCACCACGCGCACCCAAGCGTTACGCACAATGGCGAAGCGCTTGAGCAAACGGTCGAACAGGCCGTTGAAGACCACGTTCCAGGCCAGGGCAAGGGCTGCAATCGCCATGGTTGCCACGCACATTTCCAGCATGGGTTTATCCATGACCCAGGCCAGAAGTGGAGTACAGATCAATATCGCCAGCAGTTCGAAACCGATGGCCTGGAGAATTCGTTCAGTGATGGATTTATTGGCGTTCATGGCCAGACTCCCTGAGTGACTGTGGTTGCCATGATCTGCCATCACACCGATACTTCATAACCAATAACCATCGATCAAGGCGATAGTTCATGGCTTCCCACGAAGTGTTGTTGGCGTTTGTAGAGGCCGCAACCCAAGGCTCGTTTTCCGCCGCGGCGCGCAAGCTCGGGCGCAGTCAGTCGACCATCAGCGCCGCCGTGGCGAGCCTGGAAATCGACCTGAACCTTGTCCTCTTCGACCGCAGCAGTCGCAAGCCGAGCCTGACTCCGGCCGGGCACGTCATGCTGCAACGGGCCGAGGAGATTCTGGCCGCCACCAGCCGTCTGGAAATGACCGCCAGCCAACTGTCCCAAGGCATCGAGCCAAAGTTGACCGTGGCGATTTCCGACACTTACCAGTCCGACCGTTTCGAAGCGGCGCTCAGTGCTTTCGAGCAGCGTTACCCGGACCTCGAACTTGAATGCCTGATCGCCGAATGCGATGACCTGGTGGCACTGGTACAACGCGGCCGCGCGCACGTCGCCTTCGCCGAGATGCAAGACAGCTACCCGCCGGACCTGGTCAGCTCGACGGTGGACGAGCGCACGGAAATCGCCCTGTTCGTGTCCCACGCGCACCCGTTGGCGACGCTGAACGACATCGATCAGGACGTGCTGCAACAGCACCGCGAACTGCGTCTGGCGACGATCGTCAATCCGTATGAAAGCCGCGCGAAGGGGCGGGTCTGGTCGGCACCGAGTTACCTGATGCTGCTGGAAATGGCCCAGGGCGGGTTCGGCTGGGCACCATTGCCGCGATGGCTGGTGGGGCGATTTGGGGCTGGCTCGTTGGTGGAATTGAAAGTGCGCGGCTGGCCGAAACCGGTGTATGTCGATGCGCTGTGGTCGCGTTTGCACCCGCCGGGGCCAGCGGGGAGTTGGTTATTGGGCAAGATGCTGGAATGAAGGTCCTGCGGACCTTATCGCGGGCAAGCCACGCTCCCACAGGATTGAGGCGATCACACCTTTGCGATTCGACACAATCCTGTGGGAGCGAGGCTTGCCCGCGATGGGGCCAGTGAAATCACATCACTCCAACGCCCGGAGCCGCCCCTCGATAAACCGCCGTTCCGGCACCTGCTGCGTCAATTCCAGCGCCCGCTGATACGCCGCTCGCGCCTCTTCCACCCTTCCCAACTGCCGGCAAAACTCTGCCCGTGCCGAATGCGCCAGGTGGTAATCCAGCAACTCGCCCCGGGCCAGAATCCCTTCGATCAACGTCAGCCCGGCCTGCGGGCCATCGCGCCTGGACAGCGCCGCCGCGCGGTTCAGTTCGATCACCGGCGACGGCACCGCCCGCAGCAGCACGTCATACAGACCGACAATCTGCGCCCAGTCCGTCTCTGCCGCCGAGGGCGCTTCGGCATGCACCGCGGCAATCGCAGCTTGCAGGCAATAAGGCCCGAAGCGCCGTGTCGTCAGCGCCCGCTCAATCAAGGCGCAGCCTTCGGCAATCAGCTCGGCGTTCCACAACGAGCGATCCTGTTCATCCAGCACAATCAGCTCACCGCTCGCGGAGGTCCTGGCGAGGCGCCGGGACTCATGCAACAGCATCAGCGCCAGCAGCCCCATCACCTCCGGTTCAGGCAACAACTCCATCAACAACCGACCGAGACGAATCGCTTCGCGCGTCAGTTCTTCACGGGTCAGCTCGCTGCCGACAGACGCCGAGTACCCTTCGTTGAACACCAGGTAAATCACCCGCAACACGCTGTCGAGTCGCTCGGGAAGTTCCGCCAGGGTGGGCACTTGGTAAGGAATTTTCGCGTCACGGATCTTGGCCTTCGCCCGCACGATGCGCTGGGCGATGGTCGCCGGCGCCGAGAGAAATGCCCGGGCGATTTCTTCCGTGGTCAGGTCGCAGACTTCGCGCAGGGTCAGCGGCACTTGAGCGTCCGCCGCCAGTGCCGGGTGGCAACAGGTGAAGATCAGGCGCAGGCGATCGTCTTCCACGTCTTCGTCACTCCAGTCGGCCTGCTCCAGCGCCTCCAGTTGAGCGATCAACAACGGCCGGGACGCGTTAAAACGCGCGCGCCGACGCAACACATCAATGGCCTTGAAACGACCGGTGGACACCAGCCAGGTGCGCGGATTGTCCGGCACGCCGTCGCGTTGCCAGCGCTCGACCGCGACGAAGAACGCCTCGTGCAGCGCCTCTTCGGCGAGGTCGAAATCGCCGAGCAAGCGGATCAGAGTCGCCAGGATCCGCCGCGACTCGTCGCGGTAAACCTGCTCGACTTGCGCCCGTACCGATTCGCCCGGCATCAATCCGGCATGCCTGGGGCCATTTTTCGCTGGACGGTTCGCACACTCATAAAAGAACTCCTGTTGTAATAGTTATTCAGACATTCAACTGGCGAACGGGCCGCACCTCGACGCAGCCGACCCGGGCCGCCGGAATGTTACCGGCGACCTGGAGGGCTTCATTGAGGTCCTTGGCATCGATCAGGTAGAAGCCGGCCAACTGCTCCTTGGTTTCAGCGAACGGGCCGTCGGTGATCGACATTTTGCCGTTGCGCATGCGCACGGTGGTCGCGGTCTGCACCGACTCCAGCGCTTCGGCGGCGATCATCCGGCCGCTGCCCTGGATCGACTCGGCATAGGCCATGCACTCGGCGTCGTTGGGGCTTTCGGGCAGTGAGTGCAATTCGTGCTCGTTGCTGTAGACCAGGCATAAATACTTCATGGGACTCTCCATTTCAGGCGGCTTTGCCGTGACCGAACTGATCAACTATGGCTGTCGATTGGCGCTTTGACGCTGCTTTCCGATAAACAGCCCGACCATCAGGGTTCCAGGTTGAACAGAGCCGCGCCGCTGGTCATGTCGAACGGAGCAGACCAGTGTTCGTGGACAATCTGCCAGAGCCCCGCTTCCTGCCGATAGCACGCGGTGACGCGCATCCAGCAAGCCTGGGTTTCACCCTTTTCATTGGTGCCGCCACAATGCGCCAGCCAGTGAGCGAAAGCGACCTCCTGCGACGGCACAATGTTGATCTCGTGAAATTCGAAAATATGCGGGCCGGGGCACATCTCCAGGCATTCCTGCCAATGCGCACGGTAGGCCGCCTTGCCCTTGAATTGCAGCGCTTTGACGGCATCGAAGGAGACGATGTCGTCGGCGTACAGGGCCATGACTTTTTCCACATCCTTGGCGATGACCGCCTGACGGTAGTTCTCGATCAAGTTATGGATTTGTGTCTGAGCGTTCATGAGGGTTCTCCACGTTTTTTGTTGAAGACACCTTTAGTCGTCTGGCGAAAAGCCAAATCGACAACCGAAATAAAAATAATCCATGGAGGCAAACTCGCTAGAATCCGAGGCTCATTTGTGTTGGAAAAAGGACACTCCAGTGACAGCCCGACTCGTGCCTTACGAAAGCCTGAACGCCTTGCAGCGCCAACAGGTCGAGGCCATCGAAATCCAGGCCGAACAAATCAGATTCTCCGGTGACATCCACGGTGCATTGCACACCTTGCTGTCCAAACCGGGCCCTGGCGTCAAAGGCTTTGCCCTGCTGGCCGAAGAGGTTCCGGTGGCCTTCCTGCTGCTCAAGCGCCCGCCGGTGCTGCCGGCCTGGGCCGACGAACACAGCGCCACCCTGCACGCCCTGCAAGTCGATCGTCGCGCCCAGGGCAAAGGTTACGGCAAGGCCTGCCTGCAAGCCCTGCCCGAGGTTGCGCGCCAAGCCTGGCCGGAAATCAAAGGGCTGGAATTGTCGGTGGATGCGGACAATGAATCGGCCATCGCGCTGTATGCCAAATACGGTTTTGTCGACAGCGGCGAAGCGTACAAAGGCCGGATCGGTTACGAACGACGGATGGGGCTGGTTTTCTGATTCATGGAGGGATGAACGAATGTTGAATTCAATCGAAGCGCTGGAAGCGATCTATGGCCTGCCCCATGAGCGCGCGGTACGCAAGCAGATCCCCTTTCTGAACGAGGACTATCAGGCGATGGTCCGCGCCTCGCCGCTGGTGATTATCAGCTCGGTCGGCCCCGACGGCATGGACGGTTCGCCGCGCGGCGATTTGCCGGGTTTCGTGCGGATCATCGATGAGCGCACGCTGGCGATCCCGGATCGCCCGGGCAACAACCGCATCGACACGCTGCGCAATGTCGTGCTCGACTCGCGAGTATCGCTGCTGTTCATCATTCCGGGAATTGGCGAGACATTGCGGGTCAACGGCACGGCGCAGATCAGCGCCGAGCCCGCATTGCTGGAAAGTTTTGCCGTCAATGGCAAACCGGCGCGCACAGTAATGCTGGTGACGGTGGAAGCGGCGTATTTCCATTGTTCGAAAGCGATTGTGCGTTCGGACTTGTGGAATCCTGAGAACTTCCTCGACCGCTCTGCCCTGCCGACGGCCGGCGCGTTTCACAAACGGCTGAACGATGGGCAGTTCGATGCCGAGACGTATGATCGGGAAGCGCCGGCCAGGGTACGAGACAGCCTCTACTGATTGTTTTTGGAGGGTGACGGCAATGGACAACGTCTCAAAGGTCCAGGCAATCATTTCGGGCGACCCCGACCGCTGGCGTCTGCTTCAACTTGTTCACTCCTTGAACTTACCGGATTGCTGGATTGGTGCCGGGTTTGTCAGGAATGCCGTTTGGGATCACTTGCATAACCGGGTTCCGTCCCCAGTCTCGACCGATATTGATGTCATCTGGTTTGACGTCGATCGCTGCACACCCACGGATGACCGACAGTTGGAAGAAGCTTTGCGGGATCTGGATCGAACTGTCGAATGGTCGGTAAAAAACCAAGCCAGGATGCATGTTCAAAACGGCGACCTGCCCTACACGTCCTCGACGGATGCGATGAGATATTGGCCGGAAACAGCAACGGCGGTCGCTGTCAGACTTGTGCAGAACGATATTTGTCAGGTTGCCGCGCCGTTGGGACTGGATGATCTTTTTCGATTGGTCATCAGGCCTACTGCAAGATTTGTTTCAGATAAGCACATGATTTTTCAAAAGCGCTTCAGATCCAAAGACTGGCTGACAACCTGGCCGCTGCTAAGGCAGGAGAGTGGATAGCTATTAACCCCGCAGCCCCATTGGCTGATACTTACTGAAATGAGTAACTCCAAAGTAGGCGGCTTCCTGGCCTCAGGTATCGTTATTGTCTTGCAGCAATTGACGCCGCTGCGCCAATTTTGCCAGCAACATATCACCAGAAATCAGCTTTCCCTGCTCCTTGTCGCGTGAGGAGAACGAAAGCAGTCTAATCAGCGCATTGGCCTCATCTCGCCGCTTACGTTTCTCGTAAGACTCGATCACAACGTTAACTCCATCTCATGCCACGCCATCCCGCCATGGTCGGACGCCGAAGGCTTGATGTAGACAAACCCAAACCCGGCATACAGCGCAATGTGCCGCTCTTTGCACATCAAATGGATGCTGGCCTTGTTCAATGCGCGCATGCGCTGGATGAATTCACCCATCAAGCGTTTTGCCAGGCCTTGCCCCTGATAATCCGGATGCACCACCACCGACATGATCACCACATGCGGGCCGGCCGGGTCGTGGCCGATCAGTTCCTTGAACGCCTCGTCCGACATTTCCACCTCGAACGCCGCACCGGAATTGACGAAACCGGCTACAACGCCATCCACTTCGGCGACGATGAAGCCCTCGGGCCAAGTGGCGATGCGGGTGGCGATTTTCTCGCGGGTGGCGGCTTCGTCGCCTTCGTAGGCAACGGTTTCGATGGCGTAGCAACGGTCCAGGTCAGCGGGAATGACGTGGCGGATGACGGTGTTCATGGCAGCTCGGAATCGGCGGGGGAAAGGCTGGGATCATAAATTAATAAGGTGTTCATATCGATCACGACAAGTGCCGTAAAGCCTTCGTATAGGCACTTTCATAACGCGTCGCCCGGGGCTATTTGTGTTGCCTGTCTCTAGTCACCATGAGGGGAACACACCATGAGCAGCGTCCAAATCGGTCTTCTTATGCTGTTGGGCATCAGCACGTTCGGCTTCGTTTCTTTGGCGATCGACCTGTTGCGGGCGCGACGGGTGAACAAGGGCAAATAGTGCCCGCAGGACATTCAGAGGCGGCCGGTTGAGCCGCCTCCGCAGATGTGATCAGGACTTGATCGGCAGCCAGATTTCCAGCACGCCGGTATTGAGCTTCGGGTTGAAGTCTTCGCTGTAGCGTTCGAACTCCGGGGCATCCGCTGCCTCGTGACCGGACTGCGGCAACCAGGTGTTCCAGATGTACTGAAAGGTCTGGGGCAAGGTATCCAGCGAGCCCTTGTGCTCGAACACCGCGTAATACTGGGGCTGAATCTCGACCCAGCGGTATTTCTCGGGCAGGTCGTCGAGCTTGCTGATCTCGACGCCGGCGATGTATTCAAAACCGCCCTTGCCGTCCGGGTTGCAGCAAACGCCGTAGGTCACTTCGCCCTTTTGCCCGGGAACATTGCCGATGTGGGGAACGAATTTATCCCAGAGCTCGGGAATCTTGCCGGCCGTCTCTTGGGTAAATCGCCCGCCAAGCCCCGCTATGAGCATGAAGTGCCCATTTTCGAAGCGTGGTTCTACCGGTTCGACGCGTTTTTGCTCATCCATGACTCGACTCCTGGGAACGAAAAAAGTGGGTTCGGCTGGGAGTATAGAGGTCAAACCCGATTCGCCCAGTCAGAGCGCGGGAAGCTGCCCGGCGGTGGACGCTCCGACAAACTCGTTGTACCCAGATAGAATCACATAGACCGCGAAATAGCAGAAGATCGCCGCCGATGCCATGTAGGAATAACGCAGCAGTTTGTCTCCAAGCAGCTTGCCGCCATGGCTCGCCGCGAAGCACAGCGTGACGCACCAGAGAATTCCCGCGCAGAGAAATCCACCGAGAAACAACGCCGAGCTGAGGGTGCCGCCGCCACCGGAACGGGCAATCAGGGTGCCGCCCACCGCGGCGAACCAGAGAATCGCACTGGGCGACGACATGGCGAGGAAAATCCCCCGCAAGAACTCTTTGCGATGGGAGTTGTGGCCAACGTCGGCGGTCGCGGCCAACACGGCATCGTGGTAGATCGCCGAATGAATCATCTTCGCCGCGAAGTACAGCAGCAACGCCGACCCGCCGATCCACAACACCCAACGCACGGTTTCGTATTGCAGCAATACGGTCATGCCGGCCAGTGCCAGCACGGCGTAAATCAGATCGCCGACGCAAGTCCCCAGCCCCAAGGCAAAACCCTGGAAATAGCCGCGCTGCATCGCCAGCGTGATCATCGCGATATTGGCCACGCCGATGTCCAGGCACAGTGAAAGGCTGAGCAGGAAGCCGCTGGTAAATTCCATCAACCCGTTTCCTTCGGAAAAAATTGTTCACGTAGAGGCTGGACAGTTTGCCACACCTGCCCTTACATTCCGCCACAGGCCACCGCAGTGGCCAGCGTCGCTCGGACGGTTCCGGGCGCTTACGTTATTCGAGGCAACAATGGCCGAACAAGGTTCGCCGCGCCGCTTTGCGCGCATAGATCGACTCCCTCCTTACGTTTTCAACATCACTGCCGAGCTGAAGATGGCCGCCCGTCGTCGTGGCGAAGACATCATCGACTTGAGCATGGGCAACCCCGACGGCGCCACGCCGCCGCACATTGTCGAAAAACTGGTCACCGTCGCCCAGCGCGAAGACACCCACGGCTACTCCACGTCCAAAGGGATTCCGCGCCTGCGCCGGGCGATTTCCAATTGGTACAAGGATCGCTACCAGGTTGATATCGACCCGGAAAACGAAGCCATCGTCACCATCGGTTCCAAGGAAGGCCTGGCGCATTTGATGCTGGCCACCCTCGACCAGGGCGACACCGTGCTGGTGCCAAACCCGAGCTACCCGATTCACATCTACGGTGCGGTGATTGCCGGTGCCCAGGTGCGATCGGTGCCGCTGATCCCTGGCGTGGATTTCTTCGCCGAGCTGGAACGGGCGATTCGCGGTTCGATCCCGAAACCGAAAATGATGATCCTCGGCTTCCCGTCCAACCCCACTGCCCAGTGCGTGGAGCTGGACTTCTTCGAACGGGTGATCGCCCTCGCCAAACAGTACGACGTTCTGGTGGTGCACGACCTGGCCTACGCCGACATCGTCTACGACGGCTGGAAAGCCCCGTCGATCATGCAAGTGCCCGGCGCCAAGGACATCGCGGTGGAGTTTTTCACCCTGTCCAAGAGCTACAACATGGCGGGCTGGCGCATCGGCTTCATGGTCGGCAACCCGGAACTGGTCAACGCTCTGGCGCGGATCAAGAGTTACCACGACTACGGCACCTTCACCCCGCTGCAGGTTGCGGCCATCGCGGCGCTGGAAGGCGATCAGCAATGCGTGCGCGATATTGCCGAACAGTATCGCCAGCGTCGCAACGTGCTGGTCAAAGGTCTGCATGAACTGGGCTGGATGGTCGAGAACCCGAAGGCGTCGATGTACGTCTGGGCCAAGATTCCCGAGGCGTATGCACACCTGGGCTCGCTGGAGTTCGCCAAGAAACTGCTGGCCGAGGCCAAGGTCTGCGTCTCGCCGGGTGTCGGGTTTGGTGAGTACGGGGACGATCATGTGCGCTTCGCGCTGATCGAAAACCAGGACCGGATTCGTCAGGCTGTACGCGGGATTCGCGGGATGTTCCGGGCGGATGGGTTGGTCACCAAAACCAACGCCTGACTACAAAAAACCTGCGGAGAACAAACATCTGTGGCGAGGGAGCTTGCTCCCGCTGGGTCGCGAAGCGGCCCCAAAACCAATCACCATGTTTTTTTCAGATAGAACACGGTGGACGGATTTACGACTGCTGCGCAGCCGAGCGGGAGCAAGCTCCCTCGCCACAAAAAGCTTGCTCGACATTGGGTTAGATCTCACCCACAAAAAAACCGCATCGCTGCGGTTTTTTTGTGTTGGCCGTTCGTGTCAGACGAACAATGACAACAGCAGGATGAAGCCCAGGCCTACCACGGACAGGATGGTTTCCATCGCGGTCCAGGTCTTGAAGGTTTCCGCCACGGTCATGTTGAAGTACTGCTTCACCAGCCAGAAACCGGCGTCGTTGACGTGGGACAGGATCAACGAACCGGCACCGGTGGCCAGCACCAGCAGCTCACGGTTCACACCCGGAATCATCCCCACTACCGGCACCACGATGCCGGCGCCAGTGATGGTCGCCACAGTTGCCGAACCGGTCGCGATGCGAATCACCGCGGCTACCAGCCAGGCCAGCAGGATCGGCGAGATCTGTGCAGCCACCGCCATGTGACCGATCACATCACCTACACCGCTGGTAACCAGCATCTGCTTGAAGCCGCCACCGGCACCGATGATCAGGATGATCGCGGCGGTCGGCGCAAGGCTCGCGTCCAGCCATTTGAGCATCTGTTGCGAACCGATGCCCTGCTTGTAGCCGAAGGTGTACAGCGACAGCAGCAATGCCAGCAGCAGCGCCGAGATCGGGTGACCGATCAGGTCCATGAAAGTGCGGAAGAAGTTGCCGTCCGGCAGCGCCACATCGGCAAAGGTCTTGAGCAGCATCAGGAACACAGGCGACAGCACGGTAACCAAGGTAATGCCGAAGCTAGGCAGATCGCCTGCATCCTCATCGCGCACCAGTTGATCCACCAGCTCCTGGTTCGGATGACCGGGAATGTGCTTGGCAATGAACGTACCGAAGATCGGACCGGCGATGATGGCGGTCGGCAGCGCAACGATCAGGCCGTAGAGAATGGTTTTACCAATGTCGGCACCGAACACGCCAATGGCCAGCAACGGCCCCGGGTGCGGAGGAACCAGACCGTGCACGGCGGACAGACCGGCCAGCAGCGGGATACCGATCTTGATGATCGATACGCCGGTACGACGGGCGACGATGAACACCAGCGGGATCAGCAGCACGAAGCCGATTTCGAAGAACAGCGGGATGCCGACCAGGAAGGCCGCGAACATCATGGCCCACTGCACCTTGTCCTTGCCGAAGGCTCGAATCAGGGTCTGGGCGATCTGATCCGCCCCGCCGGACTCGGCCATCATTTTGCCGAGCATGGTGCCCAGCGCCAGAATGATCCCGACGAAACCGAGAACGCCGCCGAAACCATCCTGGAACGCCTTGATGATGGTGCCGATCGGCATGCCGGAGGTCAGCCCGAGGAACGCGGCGGCGATGATCAATGCAATGAACGGGTGAAACTTGAACTTGGTGATCAGGACAATCAAGCCGATCACCGTGACCACTGCATCGAGCAGCAGAAACGACTCGTGGGACATGCCAAACATGGGGGGTGTCTCCTGTTTGTTGTTGTTATTAAAGCGATTAATCAGAAGCCGTCAGGACAGCGCTATCTCTTGGAGCAAAACTCAACTGGCGAGTTTCAAGCCGTGATCGAGCCACCAGCGGTGGGCCTGAGCGGCCAATTCGTCGACGCTGTGGCTCGAAGCGTCCAGAGCCAGGGTCAGGGGCTCACCAACGGGCGATTCAAGGGTGGCGAACTGGCTGTCGATCAGGGTCGACGGCATGAAGTGGCCCGGCCGATGGGAGACACGATCGGCGGCGACTTCAGGGGTCAGCTCAAGGAACACAAAACCCAGGCCCGGCAAGGCACTGCGCAAGCGTTCGCGGTAACTGTGTTTGAGGGCCGAACAGGTCAGCACCGGGCGCTCGCCACGGGCGTCGACGCGGCGCAGTTCATCGCACAGGCTGTCGAGCCAGCCGGCACGGTCTTCGTCGTTCAGGGGGATACCCGCGCTCATCTTTTCTATATTGGCGGCAGGGTGGAAAGTGTCGCCTTCAATGGCGGTCGCGCCGCTGAGCTGGCACAGGGCCTGGCTGACGCACGTCTTGCCGCAACCGGCAACGCCCATGATGACCAGGGCGGTGATGGAATGATTCATGTAACACCTCAGCGCGCAGACAGCGCTACCTTTGCTACGTAAAACTCTAGTGCAAAAGCAGATGTTGCCGACGCCTTCTTGTCATTTTTGTGGGTTGCAGCATGTTCGTTCCCGATGCCGAAAAGCGAGGATCAGGCAAACCCCGCTCACGCATTTGCAGCTGCATCGAGACAGCGCTACCTTAGTGCCTTGAATTTTGTTTGGCAAGCCGTCCGATGAATACCCCTAAAAACGATAAAAATACACGAACCACTGGCCGTCCTACCCTCAACGAAGTCGCGCGCCTGGCCGGTGTCAGCCCGATTACGGCCTCCCGCGCCCTGCGTGGCGTCAGCACGGTGGCCACCGAACTGGTGGAAAAAGTCCAGAAGGCCGCCCTCGAACTGAACTACGTGGTCAACCCCGCCGCCCGCGCCCTGGCCTCGGCGCAGAGCCATTCCGTTGTGGTGTTGGTACCGTCATTATCCAACCTGCTGTTCATCGACACGCTGGAAGCCATTCATCAGGTTTTGCGACCAAAGGGCTTCGAAGTGCTGATCGGTAACTACCACTACTCGCGCGATGAAGAAGAAAACCTGCTGCGCAACTACATGGCTTATCAGCCGCGCGGCTTGCTGCTGACCGGTTTCGACCGTACCGAAAGTTCGCGGCGGATGATCGAGGCCAGCAACATTCCCTGCGTCTACATGATGGAGCTGGACAGTGCGGCGGGACTCAATTGCGTCGGTTTTTCGCAACTGGCCGCCGGCGAAACGGCGGCCGAGCATTTGCTGTCACGCGGTCGCAAACGCCTGGCTTACATCGGTGCGCAACTGGACCAGCGCACGTTGCTGCGGGGCGAAGGTTTCCGCCGCGCGCTGCAAAAGGCCGGTTTGTATGATCCTGATCTGGAAGTGCTGACCCCGCGCCCCTCCTCCGTCGGTTTGGGCGGTGAGCTGTTTCTGCAACTGCTGGCCAGTCATCCGGACCTCGATGCGATCTTCTTCGGCAACGACGACCTGGCCCAGGGCGCATTGCTTGAAGCCTTGCGCTGTGGGATCAAGATCCCCGAACAGGTGGCGATCCTCGGCTTCAACGACCTGCCCATGTCCGAACACATGGTGCCGCGCCTGAGTAGCATCAATACGCCTCGAGAGGCCATTGGCCGTCGTTCGGCCGAGTTGATGCTGACCTTGATGGCCGGCAATTCGGTGGCCAAACCGGTGCAGGACATGGGGTTTGAATTGAAGGTGCGCGAGAGTACCTGATACGCAATCATCCCTTTGCTCGTGCTAGATTCCCGGCACACCTGTAACAGCAAACGGAGAAGCTCAATGGGACATGCGCTGAAGATTTTGGGTAGGGCCTCGTCAATCAACGTCAGAAAGGTCCTGTGGGCCTGCGACGAACTGGGCGTTTCCTACGAACGGGAAGACTGGGGCAGCGGTTTTGCCTCGACCCAGAGTCCGGAATTTCTCCAGCTCAACCCTAACGCACAGGTGCCGGTGCTCATCGACGAAGCCGGCGTGCTGTGGGAGTCCAACACCATCTGCCGCTATCTGGCGGGCAAATACCAAAACACCGACCTGTTGCCCATCGAACCAGCGGCGCGCGCTCGGGTGGAACAGTGGATGGATTGGCAAGCCACCGAACTCAATCCGTCCTGGGGCTACGCCTTTTTTGCGCTGGTGCGGCAATTGCCGAACTTCCAGGACTCGCAGCGGATCGCCGATGGCGTTCGCGGCTGGAACGCGAAAATGGGCATCCTCGAACAGCAACTCGCGTCGACCGGTGCGTATGTCGCCGGACCTCGGTTCACCCTGGCCGATATCCTCATCGGCTTGTCGGTCAACCGCTGGCGGATGACCCCGATGGAGCGCCCGGACTATCCCGCCGTCGACGCGTATTGCCAACGACTGGCGCTGCGACCGGGGTTCATGGAACACGCCTGCAACGGCGTGCCATAACGCCAAACCCGCTCCCTCTGCCCTTCCATAAAAAGAGAACCCCATGAACGGACTCAACGTACTGCTGACCGGCGCCTGCGGCAGAATCGGCAAAACCTTTTTTGAAGCTTCGCAGGACCGCTACACCTTCGTGCTGACGGATCGCATCGAGCCTGACTTCAATGTCGAAGCACCGCATCGCTTTGTACGCCTGGACCTGTCCGACCTCACCGCCATAAGCGAAGTGCTGAAAGGCATCGACGTCATTGTGCATCTGGCCGGCATCCCTCACGCCACCGCCTCTTTCGATGAGTTACTGCCCAACAATATTCTGGCCACCACTTACCTGTTCGAAGCCGCCGTGGCTGCAGGTTGTAAACGATTGGTGTTCGCCAGCAGCGCGCAGACCATCGAGGGCTATCCGGTGGACCGGCAGATCACACCGGGCATGCAGGTGATGCCGGCCAATCTGTATGGCGTCAGCAAGTGTTATGGCGAAGCCTTGTGTGCGTTCTACGCTGCCAAACACAACCTCTCGAGCATTGCCATACGCATTGGCGCTTTCGAGTTTACGGACCGTCACGAATTGACCAACGCTCGCGACCTGAGTGCATGGCTCAGCCCTCGTGATGCAGTGCAGTTGCTGCAACTCTCTGTGGAGGTCGAAGGTGTGCAACACCTGATCGCCCACGGTATTTCCAATAACCGTTTCAAACGCCTGGACCTCAGTGAAACTACCCGGGTGTTGGGTTATAGGCCGGTGGACGATGCATTTCAGGAGTTCGACATTCCCATTAGGTTTCCTTGACGGTGCGTCTCCAGAATCCGGGCAACGTGGTTCTTGCGCTGTAGCATGAGGTCGGTCGACCTCTGCCGCTCGGCGGCAAGGGTTGATCACCCTCCTTTTCAGTTCCCGGACGAATCAGCCGATAACTGATGTTCTGCGAGCATCCTCAGTAGCGCCCGCACCGCCGCCGAAGGTTCTTTGTCGGGCGCGACTACCAAGGCAAACTCCCGGTCGATGCGCGGCGTCACCGGCACTATCCGCAAGCCTTGGCGATTAGTCGGCAGGGTCATTTCCGGTACCAGGGTCACGCCGATGTTTTCCCGCACCAGGGTGAACGCACTGCTCCACTCACGCACCTCGGCCCGCACATCCAGCAGTTGCAACCCGGCATCAGCCGCCAGGCTGCGGGCATTGGTCGAGCACCCGCCCGTGGCCAGCACAAAGGGTTGCTCCGCCAGTTCCGCCAGTGAGACGCCCTCTTCATTCGAGCGGCGCGCCAGAGGATGGCCACCGGGCAGAACCGCCACCCAGGCATCACGCCCCAAACGCCCGACATTACGCGCGGGTGCCGGGTTCAACGCCACACCGACATCCACCAGCCCGGCACTGAGCAACGTTTCCACTTCATCGTCGCTGACCTCCAGCGCCACCACTTGAATGCCGGGATACAGCCGATTGAACTGGCGTAACAGTGACGGCAGGAACGTCGTCAGCACCAAAGGAAAACTGGCCAGACGAATCGTCCCGAGCTGAATGCCTTTAGCGGCATCGACGGTGCTGCGAATATTTTCCAGGGCGCCGAGCATGGTTCGCGCCTGTTCGATCACCGGCAAGCCGATGGCGGTCGGCAAGGTCTGGCGGTTTTCCCGGCTGAACAGCTGAACGCCCAGGGTTTCTTCAATCAAGGCCAGTGCCTGGCTGGCACCGGACTGAGTCATGCCGACCCGCTCAGCGGCGCGGGTAATGTTGCCGGTATCGGCCACCGCCACCACCATTCGCCAATGCATCAGGTTCATCATGACAGTAGCTTTCCTAATGGCAGTTTTCTGAAAGATTAATTTTACCGAGGGTGCCGCGCACTATGACACTGGCGCAAATCCGCAACCAGAGCCCTGCCCATGAAGTTGTATTACGCCCCGCAAGCCTGCTCCTTGGCGCCGCACATTGTGCTGCGCGAACTGGAGCTGCCGTTCGAGTTGGTCCGCGTCGACAACAGCAGCAAGAAAACCGTCACCGGCGATGACTTCCTCGCCATTAACCCCAAAGGCTACGTCGCGGCATTGCAGCTGGATAACGGCGATGTGCTGACCGAAGGCCCGGCGATCCTGCAGTACCTGGCGGATCTGCACCCGGAGGCAAACCTGGCACCGGCGAGCGGAACGTTCGAGCGGGTGCGGTTACAGGAATGGCTGAACTTCGTTTCGACCGAGATTCATGGCGGGCTGGGTTGGCTGTTCAATCCGCAATTTCCGGACGAGGTGAAGGCGCTCATCAAAGAGAAACTGTTCAAGCGCTTTGCCGTGTTGAGCCGGACGCTGGAGCGGCAGGATTACTTGATGCCCGGCGGGTTCAGCATTGCCGATGCGTATCTGTTTACGGTGTTGCGGTGGGCCCGGCTGTTTGCAATTGATCTGGATGATTGGCCGGCGTTGGCCCGGTTTCAGGCGCAGGTTGATCAGCGGCCAAGCGTGAAAGCGGCGTTGGCGGCGGAGTTGGTGTAAGGCTTTAGATCGCTTCGCGGGCAAGCCCGCGATAGCTATCTATCAAACACCGCTGAACTACAAACTCGCACTCACTTTGCTCGCTACCTCACCCGGCACCCAGCCCTTCCACACTTGCGGCTGATCGCGCAAAAACGCTTCGGCGACCTGACGCGGTTGCTGGCGTTTTTCGCTCATCTGCCCCAGGGTCTGGTTCAGCAGATCGATCGGCAAATCGACCTTTTCGAAGAACGCCACCAGGTCCGGATACTGTGCCTTGAACGGTGCCGACACGCCGATGGCCAGGCTGGCCGGCATCGAACGCGTGCCCTTGGGGTTCGGATTGTTGGCATCGGCCAGGGTTTTCCAGGCTTGCGCGTCGAACGGTGGCTCTTCGAGTTTCACCAGTTTGAAGCGACCCAACAGTGGCGTCGGCGACCAGTAGTAGAACAGCACCGGTTTACCCCGGCGGATCGATGAAGCGACCTCGGCATCCAGCGCCGCGCCGGAACCGGTGCGGAAGTTGACGTAGCTGGCGGTCAGGTCATAGGCCTTGAGTTTCTGGCTGTTGACGATCTCCGACGTCCAGCCGGTCGGGCTGTTGAGGAAACGTCCGCGGCTTGGGTCTTCGGGGTCGCGGAATACGTCCTTGTAACGCGCCAGGTCGGCGACGGATTTCAGCTCCGGCGCCAAGGGTTTAATGCCGCGTTCCGGGTCGCCCTTGATCACGTATTCCGGCACCCACCAGCCTTCGGTGGCGCCTTTGACGGTATCGCCCAAACCAAACACTTTGCCCTCCGATGCCGCCTTGACCCAGGCCGGACTGCGCCCGGCCCACTCTTCGCCGATCACCTGAATGTCGTTCTTGGCCAACGCGGCTTCGAGGCTGACGGTGCTGCCGGGCAAGGTGTCGGTTGGATAGCCATAACCTTTCTCGACGATCAGCCGCAGGATCTCGGTGATCAGGCTGCCGCTTTCCCAGGTGATGTCGCCGAAATGGATGGGTGTGGTTTTTTCTGCGGCGGGAACATGGCCAGCCACTAGGCTCAGGGCCAGCAGCGAACTGCTGAGCAGGGTTTTGATCGATCTCATGCGGACCTCCGGGTCTGGGGTGTTCGGTTCAAGGATGTTCGATTCAGGGGTTCGTTGGCGCTGTGCAGCGCGCACAGTGCCTGGGAACGGGTCATGTAAACGCTGACCGAACGCTGGGAAATGCCCAGTTCGGCGGCGATTTGTGGGTAGGTCAGGCCGTCGATTCGCGACAATAGAAACGTTGCCCTGACCTTGCCCGGCAGGCGATCGAGGGTTCGATTCAGCTGCTTCAGGGTCTGGGAGAACTGCGCCAGGTCTTCAGGCGATGGCCCACCGACCGGGTCAACCGGCGGTAACTGGTCGAGGTGCTGGCGTTCCAGATCCCGGCGGCGCCACAACTGATAAATCAATCGCTGGGCGATGGTGGTGAGCAAGGCGCGGGGTTCGCGAATCGGCGTCAGGCCTGGCGACTCGAGCAGTTGCACGAAGGTTTCGGCGGCAATGTCTTCGACACTGGGACTGGCTCCCAGATTTCGGCGCAGACGTGCGCACAGCCAGGTGTAGTGGGCGCGGAACAATCCGCCCACGTCATTGCGATGAGAAACGTCGGCGCCGGACATAGGGGCTCCTTGGGTTAGGGGTCGCTGAATGTCCGGTGATCCGGTGGCGCGATCCTAGCAAGGAGCCTTATTCATTAAAAATACTTAAAATGAATTTTTATATTCCATAAACGAATTATGTAGATCGCCAAGATCGCAGCCTTCGGCAGCTCCTACATTTGGATGGCGTACATCCTGTAGGAGCTGCCGAAGGCTGCGATCTTTTTCCGAAGCTACCGCAACCGCCCATACCCCAACGCTTCGGCCTCTTGCTGGTAGTCGAGCACGATCTGATAGTCGCTCTCGCGGGCCGGCAACACTTCTTGCAGGCCCAACGTCTCGGCGACATCGGGCAGTTCCTTCAACGTCTGATTCATCACCTGTCGAAGCTGTTCAGCCTGCACATCAGTGGTGCCGGCCGCAGCGATGTACGGCAACGTCGGACTGAACGCGGTGCGCGCCAATACTCTCAAGCCAGCGACTTCTGCCTGGGCGTGCTGCGCCAGATAGGCGAAGGTCACGCTGTCGATGGCGGCCAGGTCTGCCAGGTCGTCACGCAGCCAACGCAGGCTTTCGCGGTGGCTGCCGCTGATGGCGACACTGGCAAAAAACTGCCCGTCGCGGTGCAACGGCGCCAGTCGGTGACGCAACAGGTTCATGCCACTGTTGGAGTCTTCGCCGTTGATCACACCGCGACTGCCGCGCAAGGCCGACAAGGTTCTTCGAGGATCATCGGCGCGAGTCAGCAACAGGCTGCAATGGTTGCCGCCGCTGCTGTCCGGCAGTTCATAACGAGGACGACCAATGACCCGGACGCGACCGCGCAAGGCAGTCATCAACGGGTAGCCGCAGGTTTGGGTCAGCAGCAGGTGCGGGGATAGCCAAAGGTCCATCAGCGACAGTTCTTCGGCATCAAGGCGGGTGCTGCCGAGCTGTTCGACGATATGCTGCAGCCAACGCTCGTTGGCCTGGCGGATTGGCTCGGGAGCGACATACATCAGTAACTCAGCGAGGTGTTGTGTCATCGAATATTTCTTCACCAGTGAAAGTCAAAAGATCGCAGCCTTCGGCAGCTCCTACATTGAATCGGCATACACCTGTAGGAGCTGCCGAAGGCTGCGATCTTTTGACGCCTATCAATGAAACGGATGCCGTGGGCTATCGATTGCCCTCACTCCGTGCTGACGCACCAACTGGCCATAACCCCGCACCAGAAACCCGCCACTGCGCGTCAGCCATTGCTCGCGACGCGCGCGGTACACCCGTGGCAAGTCGTACCAGGGCAACCCCGGCAAGTCGTGGTGCACCAGGTGCAGATTGAGATTCAGGAACAGCCAGCGCCACGGCCACCCCGCTTCATTGATGACGGTGCGTTGCTCCGGTTGCGCATGCGGACGGTGTTCATAGTAGGAGCGAATCATCGCAATCGACAGCGCCGGCACGCTGATCAGCAACAGGTAATACCAGACCGGCAGCACGCTGTAGCGCGCGATGAACGCCAGCATCAGCAGGGTCAGCGAACCGTGACTCAGCCACATTGCCCAGGCTTGGCGCTCACCCGTTTTCAGCCGTTGCAGCTCCTCCCGCACCAGCGCCAGCAAGGCCAGTGGCGCACCAATGACGAAGCGCCCCAGCACAGTTTTGTTCAGCCAGTGCAGGCCCTGTTCGAACAGCGAACTGCGCCGCCACTGTTCAGCGCTCAGGTAACGGCTTTCCGGGTCGCTACCTGGGATGGTCAGGTCTTCGTCGCGGTGATGCAGCAAATGGCTGTCGCGGTACAAGGTGTAGGGATACCAGACCGCAAACGGCGCATAACCCAGGACTTTATTCAGCATTGGCCAACGGGTGGGATGACCGTGCAGCAATTCGTGCTGCACCGACAACCACAACACCAGCAGTGGAATCAGCAACAACGTGCTCCACCAGAGCCCCAACCGGGCACTGCCCAGCACAATACTGAACCAGCAGACGTAAACGCCGATCAGCAGCAACCAGGTCGGCCACTCGGTGCGAGCGGTGAAACGTTGGCGCAGGGTTTCGATTTCTTCACGGTGGGCAGCGTCGAAGTAATGGGGCATGGCTTTGCTCAGAACGGGGACCAATCCCCCTCTGTGCAACGGCGCCGGGATTTCTTGCAGATTGTTTGGTTATTTCGATAGACGTAAAAAATCGGAGCCCGAGGACTCGGGCTCCATTGACGCGGGATCAGTGGCCGAACACATTCACCTTCTTGGCCTTCTTGTCCGCGCGTTTTTCAATCGCGGTTTTCGCCGGTTTTTTCTTTGCGGCTTTCTTTGATTCCATACCTTTGGACATGATGCGTACTCCACTCACAGGGGGGATGTGAGATCAGGTATACACCTATCCCGGCGCGCGTGTTCTTTTATAATCTGTGCCCTGCCCACCGACTGTCCGAGCCCATGCCCAACACCCAGTACACCTTGCTCGACGAGCCATTATGGCCGTTGATGAACAAGTTTTACCGCGCCCACCAATCGTCGATGAAAGCGGTGCGAGACGCTCAATTGTGGGTCGCAAGACGTGAAGAGATCATCGCGGCGCTGTGTTTGCGGCCGGTGGCCGGCGGGCATTGGCTGACCGGGCTGTTTGTCGACCCGAGCTGTCGCGAACAAGGAATCGCCGCGACGTTGATCGCTCACGCCGTCAAGCACCTTGAAGAGCCGGTCTGGCTGTTCTGCCATCCGGATTTACGTGGCTTTTATGAGCGTCGCGGCTTTACCTTCGACCCGCCCCTGCCCTACGCCCTGGCCGAACGGTTGAGCCGTTATGCGCGCAGCAAACCGATGATTGCCATGGGTTTGCAACCAGGTTCGGCATGAACAGCGATCCTTTAGCGATTCAATCGTCCGCCGCAGGATCAAGGTCCGGGAACATCACTTCGGTAAACCCGAACTTGCTGAAGTCTGTGATGCGCGAGGGGTATAACCGGCCGATCAGGTGATCGCATTCATGCTGCACCACCCGTGCATGAAATCCGGAGGCAATGCGCACGATCGGCTCGCCCTTGGGATCAAAGCCTTCATAGCGAATCTGCTGATAGCGATCCACCGCCCCGCGCAGACCCGGCACCGACAGGCAGCCTTCGAAACCCTCTTCGAGGGTCGCGCTCAATGGCGTGATCAGCGGATTGATCAGAATCGTCTGCGGCACCGCTTCGGCGTCCGGATAGCGTTCGCTGTGCTCGAAACCGAAGATCACCAGTTGCAGGTCGACACCGATCTGCGGCGCGGCCAGGCCGACCCCGCCGACGCTTTCCATGGTCTGGAACATGTCGTCGATCAGTTGCCACAACTCGGGGCTGTCGAACATTTCCGCCGGCACCGGCGGAGCAATGCGCAGCAGGCGTTCATCGCCCATTTTCAGAATTTCACGGATCATTTTATGACTTCGTCAGTGGTCGGCTGGATTGAGTGATCTCGTCCCAGTCCTGAGACATGCTGTTTGGGTTCTTCGTGCACCTTTTCACCGGGTTTCTTGCCTTCGGAGGACATGTGCTCGATCACCGCGTTCATTTCCGCACCGAGCAGCAGCACCGCGGCGGAAATATAGAAGTACAGCAACAACACGATGATCGCGCCGATACTGCCATACATGGCGTTGTAGTTGGCGAAGGTTTTGACGTACAGGCCGAAGCCCAGCGAAGCGACGATCCAGACCACCACGGACAACACCGCACCCGGGGTGATGAAGCGAAACTCTTGTTTGACGTCGGGCATGACGTAATAAATCAGCGCCACCGCCATCATCAACAGAATCACGATCACCGGCCAGCGCGCGATGGTCCAGACGGTCACGATGAAATCTTCAAGGCCCACTTGCGAAGCGATCCAGGCCATCACCTGCGGCCCGAGCACCATCAGCGCAGCGGCGGCCAGCAGCATGCCGGCAATGCCGATGGTGTAGAAAATCGACAGCGGAAAACGCTTCCACACCGGACGGCCTTCAACCACGTCGTACGCGGCGTTCATCGCACTCATCATCAGCCGCACACCGGCGGACGCGGTCCACAGGGCGATCACAATACCTACCGAGAGCAAACCGCCCTTGGATTGCTGGAGCTGGTCGATCACCGGGTTCACCTGCTCCAGCGCCTGGGGCGGCAGCACCAGTTCCGACTGAAGGCGCAGCCAGGAGAAGAAGTCCGGCAAGTGCAGGAAGCCGATCAGGGCAATCAGGAACAGGATGAAAGGAAACAGCGAGAACAGCATCTGATAGGCGAGCGCCGAGGCATAGGTCGACATCTCGTCGGCGACGAACTCGGTGACCGTGCGCATCATCACGCGATGCAGGGGCAGACCTTTCATGGTCGGGAAAAACATTAGCGTCTCGCCGCAAAAAGGTTGAAGTCATGGCGACTCAAGGGGCCGTTTTCTACAACAAAGTAGCCTACTTGGCGACTTTGAAACAATTTCGTAGTTCGACCGTTGCGACATTTCATCGTTCTACGCAGATCAAGCTTTATGTTTGCAGGCTTTGCACCGAGAATGCGCAACGTATTCAGGCCATGGCGCTGAAGATCCAATCCCGTAGGAACGTTATGAAACTCGATAAAAAGCAGGCCATTGCCCGCAGAAACCAGGAACTTGGCGGTGCCGTGCTTGGCGTCAACAACTGCCATTTCACCGAATTGAACCGTAACCGCAACATTTTCTGGTTCGATATCCCGGTCGCGCGGCTGGCCATTGGTCAGTACGAATGGATTCACTTGCTGATGCACACCCCGGACACCGACGAACTGCTGCACCTGAAAGTGCCGACGGTGTTCCTGCGCGAGAAGCTCGAAGGCCTGGTGGTGCGCAACCAGGGCAAACGCAAGGCCGCCCTGAGCCTGGAACTGAGCGCCGACAAGGACTCGTACCTGCAGGACATGCGTCCGGCGGGCACCAACGTCAATTTCGCGCAGTTCCGCCAGTAATCCTCTCAAGCCATCAAAGAGTCCCCTGTGGCGAGGGAGCTTGCTCCCGCTGGGGTGCGTAGCGCCCCTAAATCAGGCACCTCGATTCACCTGATCAGGCCGCTGGCTGCTTTTACGACTGCTGCGCAGCCGAGCGGGAGCAAGCTCCCTCGCCACAAAAGCGCTCTTGATACCGTCTTAAACAAAAAGCCCCGCATCTGCGGGGCTTTTGTTTGATCAGGCGCTGACTTTCTTCATGCCCAGTTTCTTCAGCTCTTCGTCGCGCAACTCGCGGCGCAGGATCTTGCCGACGTTGGTGGTTGGCAGCGCGTCGCGGAACTCCACGGCTTTGGGCACCTTGTAGCCGGTGACGTTGGCGCGCATGTGCTCCATCACCTGTTCCTTGGTCAGGGTCACGCCCGGTTTGGCAACGATGAAGATCTTGATCGCCTCCCCCGACTTCTCGTCCGGCACGCCGATGGCCGCGCATTGCAGCACGCCCGGCAGGGTCGCCAGCACGTCTTCCAGTTCGTTGGGGTACACGTTGAAACCGGAGACCAGGATCATGTCTTTCTTGCGATCGACAATGCGCATGTAGCCATCGGGCTGAATCAGTGCGATATCACCGGTCTTCAACCAGCCTTCGCTGTCGAGTATTTCATCGGTGGCTTCCTGACGCTGCCAGTAGCCCTTCATGACTTGCGGACCTTTCACACACAGTTCACCGATGCCGCCCAACGGCTGTTCAACGCCGGCATCGTCGATGACTTTGCACCGGGTCGACGGCACCGGGATACCGATGGTGCCGATCTGGATGTTCTGGCTCGGGTTCACCGTGGCCACCGGGCTGGTTTCGGTCATGCCGTAACCTTCACAGATCGGGCAACCGGTGACCGCTTTCCAGCGTTCAGCCGCGGCCAGTTGCAAGGCCATGCCGCCGGACAGGGTGATTTTCAGGTTCGAGAAATCCAGCTTGCGGAACGCTTCGTTGTTGCACAACGCGACGAACAACGTGTTCAAGCCGACGAAACCGCTGAACTTCCACTTCGACAGTTCCTTGACCATCGCCGGCAGATCGCGCGGGTTGCTGATCAGGATGTTGTGGTTACCGATCAGCATCATCGCCATGCAATGAAAGGTGAAGGCATAGATGTGGTACAGCGGCAGCGGGGTAATCAGGATCTCGCAACCTTCGTTAAGGTTGGAGCCCATCAGCGCCTTGCACTGCAGCATGTTCGCCACCAGGTTGCGGTGGGTCAGCATCGCGCCCTTGGCCACGCCGGTGGTGCCGCCGGTGTATTGCAGCACCGCCACGTCGCTGCTGGCCGGGTTGGCTTCAGCCACTGGCTGGCCATGGCCTTTGCTCAGCACGTCGTTGAATTTGATGGCCTTGGGCAAGTGATACGCCGGGACCATCTTCTTCACATACTTGATGACGCTGTTGATCAGCAGACGCTTGAGCGGCGGCAGCAGGTCGGCCACTTCAGTGACGATCACGTGCTTGACGCCGGTTTTCGGCACGACGGTCTGGGCCAGGTGCGCCATGTTGGCTAGGCAGACCAGGGCTTTGGCACCGGAGTCGTTGAATTGGTGTTCCATTTCCCGCGCGGTGTACAGCGGGTTGGTGTTGACCACGATCAGCCCGGCGCGGATGGCACCGAAGACGGCGACCGGGTACTGCAACACATTGGGTAATTGCACGGCGATTCGATCGCCTGGCTGCAAATCGGTATGCTGTTGCAGGTAAGCGGCAAAGGCACCGGACAATTCGTACAGCTCACCGTAGGTGATTGTCTTGCCCAGGTTGCTGAATGCCGGTTTGTCAGCGAAGCGTTGGCAGGATTGCTTCAACACTGCCTGAATATTCGGGTACTCGTCTGGATTGATCTCGGCAGCAATTCCAGCTGGGTACTTATCCTTCCAAAAGTCTTCGATCATGGAAGCCCACTCCTCAGCAACGCGAATTCAACACCGCATTTGATGCGATTATTATTGGTGTTTGTCTATTGGTGAATCTGGCTTTACATAGGCCGAGAAGTCACAAAGCGCGCCGAGAGTAGCAGCTTTGCCAAGGGCCGACTAGAGCCTAAATTGGCCTCTACAGTCACTTTGGTGACTCAAGAATAGCAAGCAGTCATTTTAGAGCAAAAATCCTATACCGCCCTGAAAGCCTCTGAATTCGCGGCTTTCAAAGCAAAAAATCGCAGCCTTCGGCAGCGCCTGCAGAGGAATGCGATCCCCGTAGGAGCTGCTGAAGGCTGCGATCTTTTGGCATCACCTCGGTCTACGACCGTTTATGCGATATCCCGCAACTCCCGCCGCAAAATCTTGCCCACCGGCGTCATCGGCAACGACTCACGCAACACGATGTGCTTGGGTACTTTGTACGCCGTGAAGTTTTCCTTGCAGTAAGCCTTCAGCTCTTCAAGGCTGACCCCCGACTCACGGGCCACCACAAACAGTTTCACCGCCTCCCCCGAACGCTCGTCCGGCACGCCGATCACCGCACAGTTGGCGACTTTCGGGTGGGCCATCACCACGTCTTCGATCTCGTTCGGGTACACGTTGAAACCCGAAACGATGATCATGTCTTTCTTGCGATCGACAATACGCACGAAACCGTCCGGGTCGATCACCCCGATATCGCCCGACTTGAACCAGCCGTCGGCATCCAGCACTTCGGCGGTGGCTTCGGGTTTCTGCCAGTAGCCCTTCATGATCTGCGGGCCTTTGATGCACAGTTCGCCGCGCTCGCCCAACGGCTGCTCGACGCCTTCGTCGTTGATCACTTTCAGGGTTGTGCCCGGCACCGGCAGGCCGACCGTGCCGATGCGTGATTTGTCGCCGTAAGGGTTGGTGCAGGCCACCGGCGAGGTTTCGGTCAGGCCGTAACCTTCGGTGATCCGGCAACCGGTGAGCTGCTCCCAGCGCTCGGCGGTGGCCTTGACCAGCGCCGTGCCGCCGGAGTTGGTGAGTTTGAGGCTGGAGCAATCCAGGGTCTTGAAATCGGGATGGTCCATCAGTGCGACGAACAGCGTGTTGAGCCCCAGCAGCGCCGAGAACCGCCAGTTCTTCAGTTCCTTGATGAAGCCCTTGATGTCCCGCGGATTGGTGATCAGCACGTTGTGGTTGCCGGTCACCATCATGCACATGCAGTTCGCCGTGAAGGCATAGATGTGGTACAGCGGCAGCGGCGCGATCATCACTTCCTGGCCTTCGCGCAGCAGCGGCTGACCGTCGGCACCCAGCTGACTGAGGCATGCCCGCGCCTGCTGCATGTTCGCCACCAGGTTGCCGTGGGTCAGCATCGCGCCCTTGGCCAGCCCGGTGGTGCCGCCGGTGTATTGCAACACGGCGATGTCGTCGAGACCGACGTTCAGCGGTTTGATGCCCAGGCCCCGGCCCAGACGTAGCGCGCTCTTGAAGGAGATGGCCTGGGGCAGCGAATAATCCGGGACCATTTTCTTGACCTTGGCGACCACGGTATTGATCAGCCAGCCCTTGGCGGTGGGCATCAGGTCGCCCATCTTCGCTTCGATCAGGTACTGGATGTCAGTGTCGGGCAACACTTCCTGGACCTTCTGTCCAAACACGTTCAGGTACACCAGCGCCCGGGCACCGGAGTCCTTGAACTGATGACGCATCTCCCGCGCGGTGTACAGCGGGTTGGTGTTGACCACGATCAGCCCGGCGCGCAAGGCGCCGAACACGGCGATCGGGTAATGCAGGACGTTGGGCATCTGCACCGCGATGCGATCCCCCGGCACCAGGTCGGTGTGGGCTTGCAGGTAACCGGCGAACGCAGCGCTGTAACGTTCCAGTTCAGCGTAGGTCAGGGTCACGCCCATGTTGCTGAATGCCGGGCGGTCAGCAAATTTTTTGCAGGAACGCTCGAACACCTCGATCACCGACTTATAGGCCCCAAGGTCGATATCCAGGGGCACGCCGGCCGGGCGTTTGTCATTCCAGAAATCAGGTTGCATTGTTCTTGTCCTCATTACCTGAATCTATCCGGGGCCGCTTTTTCTATCACTTCTGAAAAGCGGTGCTTCCCGGACACTAGCAGCTATGGTGAATCAGGCAAATATGCGCACGGTCCTCATTGATCCCGTGAATCTTGCTGCCCCGGCGCGGCCTGATCAGACGGCGCGCGCGGGATGCGCTATACAATGCAACGACGCCCATGCCGCCTACAGTCCCATGCAAAGGAATCGCCATGATCCATGACACTTTCTGGCTGACCGCGAGCGACCGCAGCCGCCTCTTCGTCAACCAGTGGCTGCCGGCTGCGCCGCTCAAAGCCGTGATCCTGCTGGCCCATGGCATGGCGGAACACAGCGGTCGCTACGCTCGCCTGGCAGAAAAATTCTGTGAACAGGGCTACGGTGTTTACGCACCGGACCTGCGTGGACATGGCAAAACCGCTGAAAACGGCACGCTGGGCCACTTCGCCGACAGCGATGGCTGGGGCAAAGTGGTCGGTGACCTCGCCAGCCTCAACCAACATATCGGCCAACAGCATCCCGGCACGCCGATCGTGCTGTTGGGCCACAGCATGGGCAGCTACATCGCCCAGGCTTACTTGCTGCACCACAGCGCCAGCCTGCACGGGGCGATTCTCAGCGGCTCGAACTTCCAGCCCGTGGCGCTCTATCGCGCAGCGCGGCAGATTGCTCGTCTCGAACGCCTGCGCCAGGGGCCCAAGGGTCGCAGTGCATTGATCGAATGGCTGTCATTCGGCTCGTTCAACAAGAAATTCAAACCGGCTCGCACCTCGTTCGACTGGCTGAGCCGCGACCCGGCCGAGGTCGACAAGTACGCCAACGACCCGCTCTGCGGCTTTCGCTGCACCAATCAGCTATGGATCGATTTGCTCGGCGGCTTGCAGCAAATCAGCAAAGCGTCCAATCTCGCCCAGATCGATCCGGGCCTGCCGCTGCTGGTGATTGGCGGCGAATGTGATCCGGTGAGCGAAGGCAAACGTCTGAAAGATCTGGCCCACGCCCTGCGCGACGCTGGCTGCCAGAGCCTGCACTTGAATATTTACCCGCAGGCCCGGCACGAACTGTTCAATGAGAGCAATCGCGATGAGGTGACTGCCGACGTGCTGAACTGGATCGCCCAGGCCTTGAGCAACCGCCGGCCACCCAGAGCCGAATAGTTTTTTTGTGGATTCATTTAATTCGTCACAGGAATCGAGACAGATGACCCAGGTTACCAACACCCCTTACGAAGCCCTCGAAATCGGCCAGACCGCCAGCTACAGCAAAACCGTCGAAGAACGCGACATTCTGTTGTTCGCCGCGATGTCCGGTGACCACAACCCGGTGCACCTGGACGCCGAATTCGCCGCTGCCTCCATGTTCAAGGAGCGCATCGCCCACGGCATGTTCAGCGGCGCGTTGATCAGCGCGGCGGTGGCTTGCGAGTTGCCTGGGCCGGGGACTATTTATATCGGTCAGACGATGAGCTTTCAGAAGCCGGTGAAGATTGGCGACACGCTGACTGTGCGCCTGGAAATTCTCGAGAAAATGCCGAAGTTTCGTGTGCGGATCGCCACTCGCGTGTTCAACCAGCGTGATGAACTGGTAGTGGATGGCGAGGCGGAGATTCTGGCACCGCGTAAACAGCAGACCGTGACATTGCCGACCTTGCCGGCGATCAGCATCGGCTGATTCATCGCTCATCCGTGGCCTGGATGGGCTTCTGTGGCGAGGGAGCTTGCTCCCGTTCGGCTGCGCAGCAGTCGTAGAAGCTGCTCCGCGCCGGAACAGGTGAATCGAGGTGCCCGATTGGGGGCGCTGCGCACCCCAGCGGGAGCAAGCTCCCTCGCCACAAAAAGCCCCCCTCGCCACGGTGAATGCAGCGTTTCGTTCTCCTACAATCTCGAACACAAAAAAACGCCAGACTGGCTGGCGTTTTTGATGGGGAACGAACGCTTACGAGCGTGCGCGAGCCTGGTTACGCAGGGCTTTGACCTGATCGTGGTTGCGTTGCACGCCGTGGTACTGGCGTTCAACGGTGTCACGAATACTTACCAGGTTGTCTTCGTTGATTTTTTCCAGCGCTTTCTTGTAAGCCTTCTTCGCGTGGTCTTCACCACGCTCAGCTTCGTTCAGCACTGCCTCTTCATCCTTGCCGGTGAACATCGACTTCACATCCACCCAACGACGGTGCAGATCGCCGCCGACACTGGTGGAGGTTTCCGGATCGCCGCCCAGGGAACGCACCGTGGCCTGCAGTTCGGCAGCGGCAGTGGCGCAATCGGCGGAACGCCGAATGAACAGGGTTTTGAGTTCGGGATTCTTGATGTCTTCAGCGCAAGTCTTGAACCCTTCTTGACCATCTTTACAGGTTTCAATCAGGTCGTTGAGTACAGAGATCGCTTCTTTATTAATGTCGGTCATTTTTCAATTCCTTGCGGTTGATGAAAGATGCAGTAAGTCGTTGCACCCTGCATGCCAGCTTCGAATTGATATTTTTCTACTTAAATTTCAACAAGTTATATTTAAACGTGAGATCTGTATCCGCTTTTTTTGCATGATCTGTCAATTGGCCTGCATGCAGAATGCCTGTATTTTCCAGACTGTTTTGAATCAAGACGACTGATGATGAATCCCGAAAAGCTCGAACTGCTGATTACCCGCGAGATGCCCTTCGGCAAATACAAGGGCCGTATCATCGCCGACCTGCCCGGCCAGTACCTGAACTGGTTCGCTCGCGAAGGTTTCCCTCACGGGGAACTGGGCGGGTTGCTGGCCTTGATGCAGGAAATCGACCACAACGGTCTGTCGGAGCTGCTCGAACCGTTGCGTGTCAAACACGGCAAACCTGCCCCTCGTCACTGATCTGACCTATCGCACCGAGTCGCCCATGCCCGATAACACCCGCCGTGCCCGTGATGAAGCCTTTTGGCAGACCTTTGCCGACCGCTATGCTGTCGAACCCGGCCCCCTGAACCTGGAGAACGGTTACTTCGGGCGCATGTCACGCACTGTGGTCGAGGAGTATCAGCGCAACATCGAGCTCATCAACCGCGGCAACTCGGTACATGTGCGCCAGCGCTTCGAACAGGGCGAAAGCGTCAAGATTCGCGCGCAGCTGGCCGAGCTGATCGGTGCCCCGGCCGAAGCCGTCGCCTTCACCCGCAACGCCTCGGACGGTTTGCAGTCGCTGATCCGCAACTACAATCGCCTGGAACCGGGCGATCAGATCCTGCTGTGCGATCTGGAGTACGACACGGTCAAGAGCGCAATGCGTTGGCTGGCCCGCTATCGAGGCGTGGAAGTGATCGAGATCGAGCACCGTCACCCCGCCAGTTTCGACAGCTTGCTGGCCACGTACCGCGAAGCTTTCACACGTTATCCGCGACTGAAGTTGATGGCCCTGACCCACGTCACCCATCGCACCGGTCTGGTAATGCCGGTGCAGGCGATTGCCGCTGCCGCAAGGGAGCATGGCATCGATGTGATCCTCGACGGCGCCCATGCTCTGGGCCAGATCGAGTTCAACCTCGATGAGCTGGGCATCGCCTTTGCCGGCTACAACCTGCACAAATGGATCGGTGCACCGCTGACCCTCGGCTTCATTTACATCGCGCCCGAGCGCCTGGCCGACATCGACCCGGACATGGGCGAGATGCATTTCCCGATCACCGACATTCGCGCCCGCACGCCATACAGCACCCCGAACATCCCGGCCCTGCTGACCCTGCCGCTGGTGTTCGAAGAGCATCAGGCCATGGGCGGTTCTGTCGCCAAGGGCACACGGCTCAATTACCTGCGCAACCGCTGGGTCGATGCCGTTCGGGCGTTACCGGGGATCGAAGTCATGACCCCGGATGACCCGCGCCTGTACTGCGGCATCACCTCGATGCGCTTTACCCGACATGCCGACCAACAAGTGATGGTCGAGCGCCTGCTCAACGACTACAACCTGTTTACCGTGGCGCGCAGCGGCGCAGCATGTGGCCCGTGCATCCGCATTACGCCGGGGCTCACCACCACGGCTGCCGACATGGATCGGCTGGCCCGGGCGCTGAGCGAATTACGCTGACGTCACACGGTGTACTTGTCGAAGTCCTCGGGCTTGATTTGCGATGACACCGCAAACGTGTCGACACCGATGGTCGTGTGCCCGAAAAAGCCGTCTTCATTCGAGTCTCGACCGATGGTGTGAATGTTCAGGGTCGAGGCCTCGCCGCCCATGCGCTGATAAAACATATCCTGCGCATTGGTCAGCGGTGAGACGGCTCGACCGCTGTACTCACGGGCGTTGAGCACCGACCTTGATGCGACCTCGGGAAAGTAAAGCTGGCCGACCCAGGCGACGTGCCGCTCTTCCAGATAGTTATTGCCGGCCGTAATGCGTACCGCGACATGGATGTGTAAAGCGCGGCCGGCATAGAACCCCGGATAAATCGTGGTAAACCGCACGATGCCCATTTTGTCGGTGAATTGCCCACCACGCAGGTAGGTGTCGTCGTCGGTGCGCGGGATCGACCCGATATCATCCACATCAACTTCCTTATCCGGGTTGATCTTGCTCCAGCCCGAATACGCCCCGCGCGCATTGCAATGCCAGATATCGACCAATGCCCCGGTAACCGGTTGACCGGTCATGGCATCGATGATCGTGAGCCGCAGCACCAAGGGAATGCCGTCCATGCCTTCGCTGATGTTTCGTCTGATCAGTTTCGGGTTTCGAAAATACGGACCGGCGATCTGCTCGGGTGACAGTTGATAAACCGGTGAAGCGGATGCAACTGCAGTGTTGTCGTCCATGACATTCTCTCTTCCATAAGATGAACGCAGGTTAACGCTGGACGTGCGACGAGATGCGGTAACTATGTATCGCGTGATGTCCCGCAGGTTTTCATCAGGCAAAAAAAAACGGTGCACCGACCAAGCGCACCGTAAAGCCGTAGAACACACAACGAAGTGTTTGGTAAATCCGGTAAATCAGATCAATCCAGCAGGGCCAACGCCTCGGCGGTGCACTCCTGGATGCGGGCCCAGTCGCCGTTCTTGATCCACTCGGGGTCAAGCATCCAGCTACCGCCCACGCACATCACGTTTTTCAACGCCATGTAGCTCTTGATGTTGGCCGGGCTGACGCCGCCGGTCGGGCAGAATTTAACTTCGCCGAACGGGCCGCCCAAGGCCTTGATGGCTGCGACGCCGCCGCTGACTTCCGCCGGGAACAGCTTGAAGCGGCGATAGCCCAGGCAATAGCCTTCCATAATGCCGGAGGCGTTGCTGATGCCCGGCAACAGCGGAATCGGGCTGGCGACACTGGCTTCGAGCAAGTCACGGGTGATGCCTGGCGTCACGATGAACTGCGAACCGGCGGCTTCGGCAGCGGCCAGCATGCTGCGATCAAGCACCGTACCGGCGCCGGTCACCAGTTCCGGACGCTTCTCGCGCAGGATCTGGATGGCCTTGAGGCCGAACTGCGAACGCAGGGTCACTTCCAGCGCCGTGAGGCCACCGGCGGCCAGGGCGTCGGCCAACGGCAGCACGTCCTGTTCGCGAGCGATGGTGATCACCGGCAGGATCCGCGCCTTGGCGCAGAGGCTGTCGATCAGGGCAACTTTGTCCGCCATGGAAACGGTCGGGGATGTGTTTGTCATAGCGGCTGATCCTTGGTTCATGGGCACCAGTAAATCTCTAACGTAGGTTGCAGAAACGCCCGAATCGGCATGGCGGCGACATCGTCACCGGCCACTGCGGCGCTCAGGGTGGTCAGCTTGGACTGACCGGAAATCGATAGAACGGTGTGCCTGGCCGAAGCCAGCAGCGCACGACTCATGGTCAGGCGCTGATGCGGTACGGTCGGCGCCAGCATCGGCCAGCAGCGACGGCTGCCGTCGACTTTCAAGGCGTCGGCCAGGTTCGGGCTGTTGGGGAACAGCGACGCGGTGTGACCGTCGTCGCCCATGCCCAGCACCAGCACATCGATCGCCGGTAATTCGGCGAGCAAGCGATCAGCCTGCTCGGCGGCCTGTTCCAGGTTGGCGGTGGCACTGTAGAGGCTCAGGAACTGGGCCTTGGCCGCCGGGCCTTGCAGCAGGTAACGCTTGAGCAGACCGGCATTGCTGTCGGCATGCTCCACCGGCACCCAGCGCTCGTCAGCCAGGCTGACCACCACCTTCGACCAGTCCAGCGCCTGCTTGGCCAAGTGCTGGAAAAACGCCACCGGGCTGCGCCCACCGGACACCACCAGCGTCGCGGCGCCTTGTGCGGCAATCGCCTCGCTCAGTTGTCTGGCTACCGTCAATGCCAGGCCTTCGGCCAGCAGCACCGGGCTTTTGAACTCATGGGCGCTGACGCCCTGAGGCAGTTTCAATTTAGATATCGCCATACCACGACCTCCCGTCCCGCGTGATCAGTGCAATGGAGCTCATCGGCCCCCAGGACCCGGCCGCGTACGGCTTGGGCGCATCACCGGACTTTTTCCACCCGGCGATCAACTGGTCACACCACTTCCACGCGGCTTCGATTTCATCTTTACGGACAAACAGGTTCTGATTGCCACGCATCACTTCCAGCAACAACCGCTCGTAGGCATCGGGAATCCGTGCGCTGCGCCAGGTGTCGGAAAAATTCAGCTGCAACGGACCGCTGCGCAACTGCATGCCCTTGTCCAGGCCTTGTTCTTTGGTCATCACGCGCAAGGAAATGCCTTCGTCCGGTTGCAGGCGGATGATCAGTTTGTTGCTGATCTGCAAGCGCTGCTCAGGGGCGAAGATGTAGTGCGACGGTTCCTTGAAGTGGATGACGATCTGCGACAGCTTCTGCGGCATGCGCTTGCCGGTGCGCAGGTAAAACGGCACGCCGGCCCAACGCCAGTTGCGAATGTCGGCACGCAGGGCAACGAAGGTTTCGGTGTCGCTCTGGGTGTTGGAGTTAGGCTCCTCCAGATACCCCGGCACCGACTTGCCTTCGCTGTGACCGGCGATGTACTGGCCGCGCACCACTTGAGTAGTCAGGCCTTCCGGGCTGATCGGCGCCAGTGCCTTGAGGACTTTGACTTTCTCGTCGCGGATGCTGTCGGCGGACAGGTCGGCCGGCGGGTCCATGGCGATCAGGCACAGCAACTGCAGCAGGTGATTCTGGATCATGTCCCGCAGCTGGCCGGCCTTGTCGAAGTAACCCCAACGGCCTTCGATCCCGACCTGCTCGGCCACGGTGATTTCCACGTGGGAGATGTAATTCTGGTTCCACTGGGTTTCGAACAGGCTGTTGGCGAAACGCAGGGCGATCAGGTTTTGTACGGTCTCTTTGCCCAGGTAGTGGTCGATGCGGTAGGTGCGGTTCTCCGGGAAGAACTGCGCCACGGCATCGTTGACCTTGCGCGAGGATTCCAGGTCAGAACCGATGGGTTTTTCCAGCACCACGCGGGTGTTTTCGGTCAGGCCGACCTTCGACAGGTTCTCGCAAATAGCACCGTAAACCGCCGCCGGCGTGGCGAAGTAGGCAATCACCCGCTGGGCACTGCCGGCCTGCTCGGCCAGGGCGACGTAATCGTCGGCCTTGAGGAAGTCGACATGCAGGTAACTCAACCGGGCCAGGAAGCGCTCGAGCACGGCTTCATCCAGCTCTTTGGCGCCCACGTAGCGACGCAACTCGGTGGCGATGAACGCCAGATGCTGCTGCTCGCTGCCGGGTTCACGGGCCAGTGCGATAATGCGCGTATCCTCATGAAGCAGGCCGGCACCATCGAGTTGATAAAGGGCAGGAAACAGCTTGCGCAAGGCTAGATCGCCGAGAGCGCCGAACAAGGCAAAGGTGCACGGTTCAACCGTAATCGAAGGCATGATGTTTGTTCTTTTATCAAGTTAAGCTACAAATACCTTTTTTCAAGGCATCACTCAAGGAAAAATGTAGTAATAACCACAACATTTTCGCAAAATATAGATTCCGAGTGGTGGTCGGTCGGAGCCATCAGTAGGATAGGCCACCGTTATGGGCCGTATCAAAGGCCCAATTTGCATAGCCGAGCGCTTGTTTGCGCAGGTGAATTTAGGAACCCATATGGACCGCGTGCGAAATTTACTGGAACAGATCCAGAGTCGCCTCGAAGACCTGAACAAGGCAGAACGCAAAGTCGCCGAAGTGATCCTGCTCAACCCACAGCAGGCGACCCGGTTCAGCATCGCCGCCCTCGCCCAGGCCGCGTCGGTCAGCGAGCCGACGGTCAACCGTTTCTGCCGCTCGTTCGGTGTCAGCGGCTACCCGGAACTGAAACTGCAGCTGGCCCAGAGCCTGGCCAGCGGCGCGGCGTATGTCAGCCGTGCGGTGGAAGCCGACGACAACCCCGAGGCTTACACGCAGAAGATCTTCGGCAGCGCCATCGCGTCCCTGGACAGCGCCTGCCAGGCACTGGACCCGAACCTGATCAGCCGCGCCGTCGACCTGTTGATCCAGGCCCGGCAGATCCACTTCTTCGGCCTCGGCGCCTCGGCCCCGGTGGCACTGGATGCGCAGCACAAGTTCTTCCGCTTCAACCTGGCAGTGACCGCCCATGCCGATGTGCTGATGCAACGCATGATTGCCTCGGTGGCCCACACCGGTGAGTTGTTCGTGATCATCTCCTACACCGGCCGTACCCGCGAATTGGTGGAAGTGGCACGCATCGCCCGGGAAAACGGCGCTTCGGTGCTGGGGCTGACGGCCGAAGGTTCGCCGCTGGCCAAGGCCAGTACCTTGAGCCTGAACATTCCGTTGCCCGAAGACACCGACATTTACATGCCGATGACCTCGCGGATCATTCAGCTGACCGTGCTCGATGTGCTCGCCACCGGCATGACCTTGCGCCGAGGCGTGGATTTCCAGCCGCATTTGCGCAAGATCAAGGAAAGCCTCAATGCCAGTCGGTATCCGATTGGGGATGAGTTTAATTAGGACTTAAAAGATCGCAGCCTCGCTTCGCTCGACAACTCCTACGGGTGTACGCCAATCCGTTGTAGGAGCTGTCGAGCGAAGCGAGGCTGCGATCTGTTGATCTTTCTCACGCCCCAACCCGCGCCTGCAAACTCAAATGCGCCCTCTCCCCCGGCGCCAGGCACAGGCTGTCGGTGCCGCCGCTGGCCGCTTCCACACAGACGAACTCGGAAATCTCGTTCCAGCTCACGCCCAGCAATGGTCGCGAGCCGGGATGCCAGACCACCGTGTCTGCATGATCACCGGTGTCGATGCACAGTTCGCGCTGCCAGGCGTGGTCCTTGAGCTGTAATTCACCGTCATGCTGGAACACGCGCTGACACCCACCGTCGACCCGCAACTCGCCTTCCTGTTGGCAAGCCTGGCGGTTCAACTGATCGTAACCTTGCACTCCTTCGAGCCCAGACAGCGCTATCTCACCGACGTCGCCAATACGCCAATAGGCGTGCAACGCCTGACTCAACTGGCACGGCATGTCGTCCTGATGCTCGGTGCTCAAGTGCAAATCCATGCGTTCGCCCAGGTGCGCATGCAAGTCCACTTGCCAGTCGCACAGCTGTAACTGCCAGTGCAGGCGCACGCCATCGTCGTCACTGCTGCTGTCGAGCAGTTTCCAGTCGAGCAGACGCGCCCAACCATGGGACGGCCAGGCGTTTTCGCTTGGGTGGCGGCCATACCACGGCCAGCACACCGGCACGCCGCCGCGAATCGCACCCACGTGCGGCCATTTCGCCGCGCACCACAACCAGGGTTTCTGACCCTTTGGCTGGAAGTGCAGCAACTGCGCGCCCTGACGACTGAACACCGCCTGACACAGCGGATGGTCGATCACCAGCACGTCGCGCATCTGATAGCGCTCCCACGCAAACACCGGACGTTCGCGCAAGGATTTGAAGAAGCGTTGTAGCGGATGCTCAAGCATGTGCCACGGTCCTGAAAATCATTGGTGTACTCACAACCCCTGAAAATAACAGCGCTCTTGTAGCCAGTGAACTTTCTGTGGCGAGGGAGCTTGCTCCCTCGCCACAACAGCATTCGCCAGCAGCCTGGTTAGCCAGCCCCAAAAAAAAGCGGACAGCCATGGCCGTCCGCAAATATGCGCACATAGAGAGGAGCTTATCGCAACAGCGTTAGAACACCGACTGAATTTTCAGGCCGGCGACCAGCGCGTTATCAACTTCATCCACACCACCCGGGTGAGTGATGTATTGCAAGTTAGGACGCACCGTCAGCCAGTTGGTAACGTGGAAACCGTAGTTGATCTCGTAGTTGTACTCGGTGCTGCGCAGTGGCGCGAACAGTGGATCGTTGTAGTCGGTGACACCATTGGCGGCGTTAACCAACTCGGAGTTTTTCTTTACGTCATCGTTGACATGGATACGGGAGAAACCGATCCCGACGTCGTCTTTTGGACGCGAATCGAACGGGCCCTTGTAAACAAACATCAGCGACTGGTAGTTGTCGACGAAGTTGGTGTCCTTGTCGTGGAAGGTGGCGTTGGCCGCGATGTTCAGACCGCGCGAAGCATCACCGTTATGGGTGGTCAGTTGTTGCTGCGCCACGAACCAGTAGCCGTGCTTGCTGTCATGGCTGCGATAGGCATTGCCGGTGGTCGCTGCATCATTGCCGTTGTCGTCTTTACGGACGTCATTGGCGTCGGCCGTGCTCTTGTAGTAACCGACACGGTATTCGCCCGGCAGGTTGTTGACCTTCGGCGACCAGACCAATTCAACCGGCAAGACGGTGCCTTTGGTACCACTGCCGCTGAGCTTGAAGCCGTTACCGTGCTCAAGTTGCGATGGGTTCTGGTTGTACGCGCCGATCTGCGCATAGAACTCAGGCGTGATGTTGTACTTCACGCGAACCGCTGCCTGCATGACCGGCCAGTTGTACCAGATACCGGTCGCCCAGTTACCCGCCTGGGAACCGCAGAATGCCAGGTTCTGGAACTCGCAAGGGAAGGTGTTGAAGTCTTCGCCTTCGCCGAAGTAACCAGCCTTGACGTCCAGTTTCCCGTCGAGGAACTGGTGCTTGATCCACAGCTGGGTCAGACGGACCATGTGGCCACGGCCGTAGACTTCCTGGGAGGAGCTCAAGGTGCCGGCACGCGGGTCGCCGACACGGTCATTGGAGATGTTCTGACCGTTACGGTTGGTGAGCTGGATCTTGGCCTGGGTGTTATCCCAGCCCCACAGTTTTTGCAGGTCCAGCGCCACGCCCAGACCAAACTGGTCCGCGTAACGCGCTGTCTTGTCGTCGTTGTAGCCGCCGTGCAGGTTGGCGCCCACTTCACCGACGTAGTCGGCCTTGATGTCGATACCTTGCTCGATCAGCTTGGTCCGCTCACCACCCCAGTCCCCCGTCATCCACTGGGAATCGGCACTGAACGCGTCAGCCGCGTGTGCGCTACCGGCCAGCATCATCGCCGCAACCGCTGTCAATTGGCAGATCAGCTGAGCGTTGTTCTTCTTCTTCATCCCTACATCCTCGTTTTATTGTTATTAACTGTTTTTATCTAACGCGGTTTACATCGATTGCGACGGATGTCTCCATCCGCCACTAATCCCCCCTGTGAGAGCGGGCTTGCTCGCTCCCACATTTGATCTTCAGCGGCCTTTGAACTGGGCCACGTTGGCGCTGTGAGCTTCGGTTTTTGGCAGGCCGGCAACGCCCAGACGCTCACCGGTCTTGGCATCGAACAGCAGCACTTTCGATGGATCGAATTGCAGCGTCAGGGTCTCGCCCGGGGCCGGTGCGACGTCCGGTGCCAGACGGCAGCAGACCTTGGTGTCGTTGAGATTGACGAATACCAGGGTGTCGGGACCGGTCGGTTCGGTGACCTGCACTTCGGCGCGGATGGTCGGCAGGCCGTTGGCTTCGCCGTTCGCCAGCACGATTTGCTCCGGGCGCATGCCGAGGATCACTTCGCGGTCTTCGAGCCCGGCGTCCTGCATGCCCAGCGGCAATTCGCAGCGCGCCTGACCACTGTCGAGCAACGCCAACAGACGGCCGTCCTTGCGCTGCAAACGCAGGGGAATGAAGTTCATCGGCGGCGAACCGATGAAGCTCGCCACGAACAAGTTGGCCGGGTTGTTGTAGATGTCTTTCGGCGTACCGAACTGCTGGATGATCCCGTCCTTCATCACCGCCACTTTGTCGCCCAGGGTCATCGCTTCGATCTGGTCGTGGGTCACGTAGACCGTGGTGGTTTTCAGGCGCTGGTGCATCAGTTTCATTTCGGTGCGCATCTCGACCCGCAGCTTGGCGTCGAGGTTGGACAGCGGTTCGTCGAACAGGTAGATCTTCGGCCGACGCGCCAACGCCCGGCCCATGGCCACGCGCTGTTGCTGGCCACCGGAGAGTTGACCCGGCTTGCGGTTGAGCAGGTGTTCGATTTGCAGCAGCTTGGCCACGCGAGCGACTTCCGCGTCGATGTCGGCGGCGGGCATCTTGCGGATCTTCAAACCGAACGCGATGTTTTCGCGCACGCTCATGGTCGGGTACAGCGCGTAGGACTGGAACACCATGGCGATGTCGCGGTCTTTGGGGCTCATGCCGCTGACGTCCTGGTCACCGATCATGATCGCGCCGCCGGTGATGGTCTCAAGGCCGGCGATGCAATTCATCAGGGTCGATTTACCGCAACCCGAAGGACCTACAAGAATCAGGAATTCACCGTCCTTGATCGACAGCTCAATATTCTTGAGGGTGTCCGGCAGGCCGGGGCCATAGGTTTTGTTTACATTGCGAAGTTCGAGCGTAGCCATGATTACCCCTTGACTGCGCCGGCCGTCAGCCCGCGCACGAAATACTTACCTGCGACCACATAGACCAGCAGGGTCGGCAGCCCGGCGATCATTGCCGCCGCCATATCAACGTTGTATTCCTTGGCCCCGGTACTGGTGTTGACCAAGTTGTTCAACGCCACCGTAATGGGTTGCGAGTCACCGCTTGAGAACACCACGCCGAACAGGAAGTCGTTCCAGATCTGGGTGAACTGCCAGATCAGGCAGACCATGATGATCGGGGTGGACATCGGCAGGATGATCAAGCGGAAGATGGTGAAGAACCCCGCGCCATCGAGCCGCGCCGCCTTCACCAGTGCATCGGGAACGCTGACGTAGTAGTTACGGAAAAACAGCGTGGTGAACGCCAGGCCGTAGACCACGTGCACGAACACCAGGCCTGTCGTCGTGCTGGCCAGGCCCATCTTGCCGAGGGTGAACGAGGCCGGCAGCAGGACCGTCTGGAATGGCAGGAAGCAACCGAACAGCAGCAGGCCGAAGAACAACTGCGACCCGCGAAAGCGCCACATCGACAGCACATAGCCGTTCAACGCACCGATGGCCGTGGAGATCATTACCGCCGGAACGGTGATCTTGATCGAGTTCCAGAAGTACCCGTCAACCGTGCCCCAGGCCTTGATCCAGCCAATACCGCTGACCACGGTCGGCCAGCTCAGCAGGTTGCCGGAGTTGATGTCTTCCGGCGTCTTGAAACTGGTCAACAGCATGACCACCAGCGGTATCAGGTACAGCAATACCGCAAGGAGCAGCACGCCATAGATCGCGATGCGACTCAGGCTGATGGCAGGTTTGGCAGCGAAACTAGTCATGACGTTTGGCCCTCAGCTCGGAGTACAGGTAAGGCACGATGATCGCGAGAATCGCACCGAGCATCAGAATCGCACTGGCCGAGCCCATGCCCATCTGGCCGCGACTGAAGGTGAAGGAATACATGAACATCGCAGGCAGATCGGAGGAATAACCCGGGCCACCGGCGGTCATTGCCGCCACCAGGTCGAAACTCTTGATAGCGATGTGGGCCAGGATCATCACTGCGCTGAAGAACACCGGGCGCAGGCTCGGCAACACCACTTTCAGGTAAATGCGCGGCATGCTCGCGCCATCGATCTGGGCGGCACGGATGATCGATTGATCAACGCCACGCAGACCGGCGAGGAACATCGCCATGATAAAGCCCGAGGCTTGCCATACCGCCGCGATCACCAGGCAGTACACAACGCGATCCGGATCGATCAGCCAGTCCAGGCGAAAGCCTTCCCAGCCCCAGTCACGCAGCAATTTGTCCAGGCCCATGCCCGGGTTGAGCAGCCACTTCCAGGCGGTACCGGTGACGATCATCGAAAGCGCCATCGGGTACAGGTAAATGGTGCGAATGAAACCTTCGCGACGAATGCGCTGGTCAAGAAACACCGCCAGCAACACACCGATCACCAGGGTGATGCCGATGAACATGCCGCCGAAAAGCGCCAGGTTCTTGCTCGCTACCCACCAACGATCGTTGTCGAACAGCCGCTGGTACTGCGCCAGACCTGCCCATTTGTAAGTCGGCAGGAAGGTCGAAGTGGTGAACGACAGGACGAAGGTCCACAGGATATAGCCATAGAACCCCACCAAAACAATGAACATGCTCGGCGCCAGCACCAGCTTGGGAAGCCAGCGCTGCAGTGCATCGAACGGCGAGGCCTTGCTGAACACAGCAACAGAACTCATGGGAAGATCCAGTACGAAGAGAAAAGATTACAAGCGCTTTCCCTTGTGGGAGCGGCCTTCTGTGGGAGCTGGCTTGCCTGCGATGGCATCACCTCGGTGCAACTGATAAACCGAGGTGTCTGCATCGCGGGCAAGCCCGGCTCCCACAAAATCCCTCCCACAGGGGTGCACGGCTAACGGTTACTTGGCTGCTTTAATGGCAGTGCCGAGTTGCTTGGCGGCAGTGGCAGGATCGGCTTTCGGATCGTTGATGAAGTTGGTCACGACATCAAAGAAAGCACCCTGTACCGCCAGCGTGGTCGCCATGTTGTGCGCCATGCTCGGCTGCAAGCCACCGGTCTTGGCGTCCGCCAGGAAGTCTTTGGCAGCCGTCTGGGCGCAGGAGTCGAAACCGTACTTGCCCATGTCGCTCAGCATGTCGTTTCGAACCGGGATCGAGCCCTTGTTAATGCTGAAGACTTTCTGGAAGTTCTCACCCAGCACGACCTTGGCAATGTCCTGCTGAGCTGCAGCAGTGCCCTTGTCTTTCTGCTTGAACACGGCCAGCGAGTCGATGTTGTAGGTGAAGGCCTTGTCGGTGCCCGGGAAGGCTACGCACTCGTAATCCTTGCCGGCGACTTTCTTGGCCGCTGTCCACTCGCTCTTGGCCCAGTCACCCATGATCTGCATGCCGGCCTTGCCGTTGATGACCTTGGCCGCCTCCAGGTTCCAGTCCTGGCCTTTGCCGTCGGCGTCCATGTAGGTCGCGACTTTCTTCAGCTCGGTCAGCGCCTTGACCATGTCAGGACCGGTCAGCGCCGCGTTATCCAGATCGACCAGGGCTTTCTTATAGCCATCGACGCCCATGACCGACAGGACCACCGCTTCGAACACGGTGCTGTCTTGCCAAGGCTGGCCACCGTGGGCAAGCGCGATGAAGCCCGCAGCCTTGAGCTTGTCACCGGCCGCGTAGAATTCCTGAAGGGTGGTTGGCGCTTTTTCGATGCCGGCTTTCTTGAAGACTTCCGGATTGATCCACAACCAGTTGACGCGGTGAATGTTCACCGGCACGGCCACATAGTTACCGTCGTACTTCACGGTATCGGAGACTTTCTTGTCGAGCAGGCTGTCCCACTTCTCAGCTTTGGCAGCGTCTTTCAAGACGTCGGTATCGAGCAGACCGGTAGACGCCCATTCCTGAATGTCCGGACCTTTGATCTGCGCTACGCCCGGCGGGTTACCGGCAACGGCGCGGCTTTTGAGTACGGTCATGGCAGTGGCACCGCCACCGCCGGCGACTGCGCCGTCTTTCCAGGTGAAACCGTCTTTTTCGACTTGAGCCTTGAGCACATCGACAGCCGCTTTTTCACCACCAGACGTCCACCAGTGAACGACTTCCACCGAACCTTTGGAATCGGCGGCAAGGGCACTGAGCGGGAATGCAGTAACGGGAAGCAGTGAAGCGAGAGAAATGACAGTAGCGAGGCGAGAAATCGCATTCATCTAGTAGTACCTTTCTTGTTGTTATGCATGCAAGTCTGGTGCTTGCGCTGCATAGGATTTTAAACAGGGGATAGCCCTTCGCAGGTAACGAAGGGACGCGCGAATGTCACCACATGGTTACACAGGAATGCTCTGGGACAACTGCCCCAGCGCACTGGCCATGCTCGGCGCCAACGGCAGGCGCGGGATCAATACGGCTTGCCAGGCGTGATACAGGTCGGGTTTACCGGCCCAGATATCGGCGCTCGGGCGGTTCAGCGGATCGAGCTCGTGATGCCAGCTGCCATCGCAGCGGTCGATGAAATGACTGTCACAGAATTCCCAGAACAGTCGGTACCAGCGCTCGTATTGTTCGTCACCGGTGCGTTTGAGCAGCGCACTGGCAGCGGCGCTGGCTTCGCAATGAGTCCAGTGCAAGCGATGACGAACCACCGCGCGATTGTCCCAGTCGAGGGTGTAGACAATGCCCGGCGCACCGTCGACGTCCCAGCCGTGGCGGCAATTGTGCTCGAAGAGTTTTTGCGCATCGGTGACGAGCCAGCCCGGCGTGAGCATCCCGGCCTGTACCCGCGCGGCTTCGAGGTGCAGCAACAGCCGCGCCCATTCGAAACCATGACCCGGCGTGGTGCCGTAAGGGCGGAAACCGTCGGCCGGGTTGTCGTGGTTGTAGTCACGCAGCGGCTGCCAGTCGCGGTCGAAATGCTCGACCACCAGGTAATCGTTGGCGGCGGCGTGTTCGTGAATGACACGCTCGACGATGCGCTGCGCGCGAATCAGCCAGCGATGGTCCTCGGTGACATCGGCCAGGGCGAGAAAGGCTTCGGTGGCGTGCATGTTGCTGTTGGCGCCGCGATAGGCCTCCTCGCAACTGAAGTCGCGGTTGAAGGACTCGCGCATGGCGCCCTCCCCCTCGCTCCAGAAATGGCTGTCGATGATGTGGATCGCATCGTCGAGCAAGGCTTGCGCACCGGGACGCTGGGCAACCACCGCAGAACTCGCGGCCAACGCCACGAAGGCATGCAGATAAGCGGCTTTGCCGGTATTGCCGTCGCGGTGTTCGGGCGTGGCGAACCAGCCTCCGTGTTCGGCGTCACGCAGCGGCCCGCTGAGGGCTTTGATGCCGTGGTCCACCAGCTCGGCGAACCCTGGCAAACCCTGGATGTGGGCCATGGCGAAGCTGTGGGTCATGCGCGCGGTGTTCATGGTTTCGGCTTGGGCGCTGGCTGGGAGGCGGCCCTTTTCATCAAGATTGCCAAAGCCTTCGGGAAGCTTTGAAGCCCTGGCAAACGCCAGCAGGCGCAGGCCTTCGGCGGTAAGCCATTGCTGATGGGCAGGCGCGTTCAGCCAACTGCTGAAGGCGGGTTGGAAGGTGTCCATGCGGTACCTTTTTTGTTGTTATGACTGGGACCAGTCTAAACAACGGTCGGTGGCGGGCAGGTAACGAAGGGGGCGGCTTTTGTCACCGAGCTGTGACATTCACCCTGATTTTGAAGTGAGTGGTTACTTGTGGCGAGGGAGCTTGCTCCCGTTGGGGCGCGGAGCGGCCCTGAAAGAGGGACTGCTCCGCAGTCCAACGGGAGCAAGCTCCCTCGCCACAGGGGCAGTGTCAATCCATTGGTCGCGGCAACTGCAACGTCACGCGCAACCCGCCTTCACGCAGGTTTTGCAGGCTGACTTCACCGCCATGACTATGGGCGATGTTGCGCGCAATCCCCAGCCCCAGGCCATAACCCTGCTGCTGCCCGGCCAAGCGAAAGTGCGGCTCGAACACTTGCTCCAGCCGCTGCTCGGGCACGCCCGGACCTTCGTCGTCGACATGCAGCACAAACGCGCTCTCGTCGTCATCGATGTGCAGATGCGCGTTCTGCCCGTACTTCAAGGCGTTGTCGATCAGGTTGCCAATGCAGCGCTTGAGCGCCAGTGGCTTGCCGGGATACGGCAGCAGCGCCCGCCCCTGCTGTGTCACGCGGCCATTGCCGTTAGGCGCCAGATACGGTTCCACCAGGCAGTCGAGCACATGATTGAGGTCCACCTGCTCGATGTTTTCGTGGATGTCGGTGTCTTTCACGCATTGCAGCGCGCCTTTGACCAGCAACTCCAGCTCATCCAGATCACGCCCGAACTTGGCTTGCAGTTTCTCGTCTTCAAGCAATTCGACCCGCAGTCGCAGCCGAGTGATCGGTGTGCGCAAGTCATGGGAAATCGCGCTGAACAACTGGCTGCGCTCGGTCAGGTAACGGCTGATGCGTTCACGCATCGCATTGAACGCGCGACCGACTTCCACCACTTCACTGCCACCGCCCTGAGCGACCGGTTCGACGTCGGCGCCCAAGGACATGTCCCGCGCCGCCCGCGCCAATCGCTTGAGCGGTCGGCTCTGCCAGTGCACCAGCAGGCCGATGAACAGCAGCAAGAAGCCGCTGGTGAGTACGATGAACCAGACTTGCTGTGCCGGCAGGCCTTGCTCTTCAAGACTGGTGTAGGGTTCGGGCAACAACGAGGCGATGTACAGCCATTCCCCCGGCGCCATCTGGATTTGCGTGACCAGCACCGGTGGGTTCACTGGCTCCAGGGTCAACGCGTAGTGCGCCCAGGAGCGTGGCAATTCATCGAGTTTCAGCCCGCTATTGAAGATCCGCAGGTCTTCGGGGCTGACGAACGTCACCGAAATATCCGCGTCCTGGCCCAGCGACTGGCGCAGCACCTCGTCCACCGCTTTGAGCACCGCTTCTTTGCGCGGCGTGATCGGCAGCACTTCCATGCCCAAGGGTTTGTCGTTGAGGGTCACCACGAACCGGGTGCCGCCCATGCTGCGCAACTGGTCGAGTACCAGCGGCCTGAACGCCACCGGCAACGAGCGGAAATAACTGACACTGGCCGTCATCGAATGGGCCAGGCTGCGGGCGCTGGTGACCAGCCCTTCAAGTTGCGTGGCGCGCAGTTGCGAAACCCAGATCACGCTCGACAGTGTCTGGGCAAACAGCACCGCCAACAGGGTCAGCAGCAACATGCGCCCGAGCAGCGAGCGCGGCACCGGCACGCGCCCGGCGAGCTTGCGCAGGAACTCAGTGGCCATTGCCGGCAACCACGTTGGCTGCCAATTGGTAGCCGCTGCCACGCACGGTCCGGATCAGCCGCGGCGGCTTTTCGGTGTCGCGCAGGCGCTGGCGCAAACGGCTGACCGCCATGTCGACGATGCGATCGAGCGGCATCAAGTCACGGCCACGGGTGGCGTTGCCGATGGTGTCGCGGTCGAGGATTTCCTGCGGGTGATCGAGGAACAGTTTCAGCAGGGCGAAATCGGCGCCGGAGAGAATCACTTCCTCGCCGTCGGTGTGGAACAGCCGATGGCTGACCATGTCCAGCCGCCAGTCGTCGAAGGCCAGCACTTCACCGCCGGACCGCTCCTGACCGAACTGCGCACGACGCAACAGGGCTTTGATGCGCGCCTGCAATTCACGGGGGCTGAAGGGTTTGCCGAGGTAGTCGTCGGCGCCCAGTTCCAGGCCGATGACACGATCGGCCTCGTCGGAGCTGGCGGTGAGCATGATGATCGGCACGTGAGCCTGGCGCGGGTGCTGGCGGATCCAGCGGCAGAGGCTGAAACCGTCTTCGTCCGGCAGCATCACGTCGAGGATCACCAGATCGCTCGGCGCCTCGTTCAGCGCCTGACGAAAGCCTGCGCCATCGGGCGTGGTACGAACCTGGAAACCGGCACGGGTCAGGTAGGTGTCCAGCAACTCGCGTATCTCTTGATCGTCATCGACCAACAAAATCGACTTGTTGACTGAGCTCACGGCGGCATCCTTGTTGTTTGTGTTGGGGAGGATTATGCCTTACGGAAATCTGATGACGTGCGCGGATTTGTGGCGAGGGGGCTTGCCCCCGTTGGATCGCGTAGCGGTCCTTTTTTACGACTGCTTCGCAGCCGAACGGGGGCGAGCCCCCTCGCCACAGGTCTCAGGCCTGTTCCAGCGCCACACCCGCGCCCACCAGGCCGGAATACGGCGCTGTCACCAGCCACACCGGAATGCCTTTGAAGTAATCGCTCATGCAGCCCTTGTCGGCGAAGCACCGGGCGAAACCGCTTTCGATGAAGAAATCGGCAAACCGTGGAATCACCCCGCCAACGATGTAAACGCCACCCCGTGCGCCGGTGGTCAATACGTTGTTGCCGGCCACGCGACCGAGCCAGCAGCAGAACTGCTCGAGCACTTCCAGGGCAATCGGATCGCCCGCCAGCCCGGCCTTTGTGATCGCCTCAGGCGTGTCGAGCACAGGCGTGTGGCCGTCCACGGCGCAAATCGCCCGGTAGACTCGCGGCAAACCACCGCCGCTCAATGCCGTTTCAGCGCTGACATGGCCGATCTCGTTATAGATGTGTTGCCACAGCTGGGTTTCTCGCGGGCTGCTCAGCGGCAGATCGACGTGACCACCCTCCCCCGGCAACGCGGCAAAACGGCCCTCGCCCAGATCGAGCAACGTGCCTACGCCCAAGCCTGTACCCGGACCGATTACCACTGCTGGCCGCAACGGTTCCGGCGTGCCTTCGCAGACCACCCGGAACTCGCCCGGCTGCAAGCGAGTCATGCCCAGCGCCATGGCCGAGAAATCGTTGACCAGCAGCAGTTGATCCACCTGCAAGGTCTTGCAGAAACCCTTGCGACTGAGCCGCCAGTGATTGTTGGTGAATTTGAATTCATCACCGCTCACAGGGCCCGCCACCGACAGGCACACCGAACCGATCGAACCCGGCGCCAGGCCGAGCCCGTTCAGGTACAGCGCAATCGCTTCTTCCGGGGTGGCGTGGTCTGCCGTTGCCAGCACCTGGACTGATTCCAGTTGCTGGTTTTTCCACAACGCGAAACGTGCGTTGGTCCCACCGATGTCACCGACCAAAGCCAGTTTCAATTAAGCGTCTCCAGGGCAGAAGTAAAGGCGCTGGCGCCTTGCTCTGCGGAGCTGAAGGCCATGCGCATGAAACCAAACAGTTCGCGACCGGTGCCGATGTTGTTGCCCAACAGGCCTTTGGCCGGCTCGCGCGCTGCAAATTCTTCGGCGTCCACCTTAAGCTCCAGGGTGCCTTTGACGCCATCGACACGGATGATATCGCCCTCTCGCACCCGCGCCAAAGCGCCGCCCACATAAGCTTCGGGGCTGACATGGATTGCCGCCGGGATTTTCCCCGAGGCGCCGGACATGCGCCCGTCAGTCACCAACGCGACTTTGAAACCGCGGTCCTGCAACACGCCGAGGAACGGCGTCATTTTGTGCAGTTCCGGCATGCCGTTGGAGCGCGGGCCCTGGAAGCGCATTACCGCGACAAAATCCTTCTCCAGCAAACCGGCCTTGAACGCATCGGCCAGGTCCTGTTGGTCCTGGAACACCATGGCCGGGGCTTCGACGACCTGGTTTTCCAGGGCGACCGCCGAGACCTTCATCACACCACGGCCGAGGTTGCCTTCCATCACGCGCAAACCGCCTTCTGGCGAGAATGCACGAGCCACTGGGCGCAGGATGTTTTCGTCGAGGCTTTCGATCGGGCCTTCGCGCCAGACCAGCTCGCCGTTATCGAGGAACGGTTCCTGGGTGTAGCGGCTCAGGCCGTGGCCGAGCACGGTGTTGACGTTTTCGTGGAGCAGGCCGGCTTCCAACAGTTCGCGGATCAGGAACGACATGCCGCCCGCTGCCTGGAAGTGGTTGATGTCAGCTTTGCCGTTCGGGTACACGTGGCTCAGGGTCGGCACCACCTCGGAGAGGTCGGCCATGTCCTGCCAGGTCAACTGAATGCCCGCGGCCATGGCGATGGCCGGCATGTGCAAGGTGTGGTTGGTCGAGCCGCCGGTGGCGTGCAGGGCCACGATGGAGTTGACCAGCGAACGCTCGTCGACGATTTCGCCGATCGGCAGGAAGTTGCCATTCTGCTTGGTCAGGCGCGTCACCTGATGCGCCGCTTCGCGGGTCAGCGCATCGCGCAACGGCGTGTTCGGGTTGACGAACGAGGCGCCCGGCAAGTGCAGGCCCATGACTTCCATCAGCAACTGGTTGGTGTTGGCGGTGCCGTAGAACGTGCAGGTGCCAGGGCTGTGGTAGGACTTCATCTCCGATTCCAGCAGCTCTTCGCGGGTCGCCTTGCCTTCGGCGTAGCGCTGACGCACATCGGCTTTCTGCTTGTTGGAGATGCCCGACACCATCGGCCCGCCCGGCACGAAAATCATCGGCAGATGACCGAAGCGCAACGCGCCCATCATCAGGCCCGGCACGATCTTGTCGCAGATGCCGAGCATCAGCGCGCCGTCGAACATGTTATGAGACAGCGCCACGGCGGTGGACAACGCGATCACTTCACGGCTCGGCAGGCTCAGTTCCATGCCTGGCTCGCCCTGGGTCACGCCATCGCACATGGCCGGGGTGCCGCCGGCGAACTGGCCGACGGAGCCGATTTCGCGCAGGGCTTTTTTGATCTGTTCAGGAAAGACTTCGTACGGCTGGTGCGCCGAGAGCATGTCGTTATATGACGAAACAATTGCGATGTTGGCGGAGTTCATCATCCGCAAGCTGTGCTTGTCGTCGCTGCCACATCCGGCCACGCCGTGGGCAAAGTTGGCGCATTGCAGCTTGCCGCGCATCGGGCCGTCGCTGGCCGCGCCGCGGATCAATGCAAGGTAAGCCTCACGCGTGGCGCGGCTGCGGGCGATAAGCCGTTCGGTGACCTCAAGGACGCGGGGATGCATGTGTAGAACTCCAGGCTAACGGATGTGGCGACCTGATTGTCTATGCTGATCAAACGCCGTTGTGATCGGGATGACAGACGGCTTTCTTGATCATTCGGACCAGTTGATTCAGGTCAATCGTTGTAGATAAAACAAAATATTGCCACTAAAAAGGCTTGTTTTCTATTTTTTTGCGAATAATCTTGTAATTCCAACAACAAAACGACGGCGGCGCTGTAAATGACTCTTCGAATCGCAATCAATGGTTTTGGCCGTATCGGCCGTAATGTCCTGCGCGCACTGTATACCCAAGGCTATCGTCAGGATCTGCAGATCGTTGCGATCAACGACCTGGGCGACAGCTCGATGAATGCTCACCTGCTCAAGTACGACACCGTTCACGGCACATTCGATGCCGATGTCCAGCACGATCAGGAAAGCCTGACCGTCAACGGCGACCGTATTTCGGTCAGCGCCATTCGCAATCCGGCCGAACTGCCCTGGGCCGCGGAGAAGGTCGACGTCGTGTTCGAATGCACCGGTCTGTTCACCGACCGTGCCAAAGCCGCCGCCCATATTACGGCCGGCGCACGCAAAGTGATTATCTCGGCCCCGGCCAAAGGCGCCGACGCCACTGTGGTTTATGGGGTTAACCACGACATTCTGCGCCAGTCGCACCAGATCATCTCCAACGCCTCGTGCACCACCAACTGCCTGGCCCCGGTGGCCCAGGTGCTGCACCGCGAACTGGGCATCGAAAGCGGTCTGATGACCACTATTCACGCCTACACCAACGACCAGAACCTGACCGACGTCTACCACACCGACCCGTACCGCGCCCGTTCCGCCACCCAGAACATGATCCCGAGCAAGACCGGCGCCGCTGAAGCGGTGGGCCTGGTGCTGCCGGAACTGGCGGGCAAACTGACCGGCATGGCGGTGCGTGTTCCAGTGATCAACGTGTCGCTGGTGGACCTGACCGTGCAGCTCAAGCGCGAAGCGTCGGCCGATGAAGTGAATGCGCTGCTCAAACAAGCCAGCCAGCACTCGAAGATTCTCGGCTACAACGCCCTGCCGCTGGTTTCCAGCGACTTCAACCACAACCCGCTGTCGTCGATCTTCGACGCCAACCACACCAAGTCCAGCGGCAAGCTGCTCAAAGTGCTGGCCTGGTACGATAACGAGTGGGGCTTCTCCAACCGCATGCTCGATAACTGCCTGGCGCTCTGCAACGCTGAATAAGCGATGGGGCGTACGACGCCTCATTCGTTGTTGGACGCGGCCCTGTAGGAGTATTTGCAACGTCAAGAAATGCGTCGTCGCAGGCGCATTCTCGTCTGGAGCAGCAACCGATGATCGGTATCAGCTTTACGCAAAAGACCATGGCGGCGCGCAAGCGTATCGCCCTGGTCGCCCATGACCACTGCAAAGTGTTTTTGCTGGACTGGGCCGAGCGGCAGAAAGACAAACTCGCGCAGCATGAACTGGTCGCCACCGGCACCACGGGGTTGTTGTTGCAACAACGCCTCGGCCTGCCGGTGGAAAGCATGATCAGCGGTCCACTGGGCGGCGACCAGCAACTCGGCGCGCAAATCGCCGAGCAGCGGGTCGACATGCTGGTGTTCTTCTGGGACCCGTTCGAGCCACAACCCCACGACCCGGACATCAAGGCATTACTGCGGGTCGCGGCGGTGTGGAACATCCCCGTGGCCTGCAACGAATGCAGCGCCGACTACCTGCTCAGCAGCCCGTTGATGGACCAGGCTCACGAACACCGCATCCCGGATTACGCGACCTATCTGTTGGGGCGTGGGTAAAGCTGTGGCAGCAGGCTCGCTCCTACAGGTCAGAGAAACCTGTGGCGAGGGAGCTTGCTCCCGCTTGAGTGCGCAGCACTCACAAAAATCGGTAATGGTTGTCAGATTTTTGGGGCCGCTACGCAGCCCAGCGCGAGCAAGCTCGCTCGCCACAAAGGTAGGCATGACCAAGAGTGCGTTTAAGTGAGCAGCATACCCAATCCTCGGGGGATCACTCAGTCGGCACCACCTTATCCAGCACCTGATTCACAGCCAGTTCGGCCAGCATCACGACCTGGGCGATGCCCAACAGGGTTTTGCGGTGGGTGCCTTCGAGCAAGGCCGCGAAGTCGTTGAGCATGACGGTGGCCGAGCCCAGGGTTTCACTGGCGTTGACCAGCATCGGCTCGGTGGCGGCCGCCGGGTTGGCCATGTACAGCTTGTTGGGTTGGTAGGGTGTGGCCATGACCGTGGCCGCCGGCTTGAGGTAATGGTCGAGGGCGCGCTCGGCGGCTTCGTTGAGTTTTCTGGAATCGGGGGATTCGTAGGGGGAGACCGGATCGGTGAGCGGTGGGTTTGGCGTAGGCTTTATCATTTTCAGGTTCCAAAATAATGCTGGAACCTCTTCTCTGCTAAAAGAAGGGGTGACAGCTGAACGCAGGTTAGCAGACCGGGGAACCTAAGGAAGCCGGCGCGCCGAAGCGCCCTGCGTACAGCCGCCATCAAATGCAGGCATGGAGCCTGACTGATAGTGCGCGTACGACCTTAGGTTAACCACGGGCTGCTAAACCCGATCACTGGGAATCAGTGATGCGAATCAAGTTACCGACCCGGCCCAAGGCGCACAAGCCGGCGGATTCTGGCGCAGGCGTAGGCAACGGCGCAAGGTTTCGTGGCCTTTAGGACGTAACACAGGGTGTCGTTAAACACTCATTCTGGATCGTGTGTATTGGCTCTCGAAAATCGATGAATACCCCCACAGGATTTCATCTGGCCGCGCCGTTTTTTTGAACTATGCTCGGGCTCTCGTTCCGGAGGGCCTTCGATGACTGATTTACTCTCGTCCATTCAAGCCGCACTCGGCTTGCCTCACACCCCAATCCCGTTCACCTCGAGCGGCGCCCTGCCCTCGGCGTTTGCCGTGACCGACCTGGCCTGCGCCAGCATTGCCGCCGCCGGCCAGGCAGCCAGCGAACTGCTGCATCAACAAACCGGTCGCTTACCCAGCCTTGAGGTCGACCGCCGCCTGGCGTCGTTCTGGTTCGCCACCTCGATCCGCCCCGTGGGCTGGAGCGTCCCGCCGCTGTGGGACCCGGTCGCCGGCGACTACGCGACCAAGGACGGCTGGATCCGCCTGCACACCAACGCGCCCCATCACCGCGCCGCTGCTGAATCAGTGCTCGGCACCTGTGCCGACCGCACAGCCATGGCGAGCAAAGTGGCTCAGTGGGCGAAAAGCGATCTGGAACAAGCGGTGGTCGAGGCCGGTGGTTGCGCCGCCGAGATGCGTAGCTGGAAGCAATGGCAAGCTCACCCCCAAGGTCGGGCCGTGAACGCCGAGCCGTTGATTCAGTTCAGCACCGATGGCAGCCGAAACATGAAACCGTGGCAAGGCTCGGTGGCGCAACCGTTGGCCGGGATCAAGGTGCTGGACCTCACGCGAGTACTCGCCGGCCCAATCGCCAGCCGCTTCCTCGCGGGGCTCGGCGCCGATGTGCTGCGCATCGACCCACCGACCTGGAACGAACCGGGCGTGGTGCCGGAAGTCACCTTGGGCAAACGCTGTGCGCGCCTGAATCTGCACGACAAAGCCGATCGCGCGGTGTTCGAAAGCCTGCTCAAGGACGCCGACATCCTGCTCCACGGCTACCGCGCCGACGCCTTGGAACGCCTGGGTTACGGCATCGCCCAACGCCAGGCACTGGCCCCAGGCCTGATCGATGTTTGCCTCAACGCTTACGGCTGGAGCGGCCCTTGGCAGAACCGTCGCGGCTTCGACAGCCTGGTGCAGATGAGCAGCGGGATTGCCGACGCGGGCATGCACTGGAAGAAATCGGATAAACCGACACCGCTGCCGGTCCAGGCCCTTGATCACGCCACCGGGTATTTGATGGCGGCCAGTGCGATCAAGCTATTGGAGCACGGTGGCTCTGCGCGGTTGTCGCTGGCACGGACGGCGAAGTTGTTGATCGAACATGGCGCCGGAACCAACGAGCCGTTGCGCGCAGAGGATGACCACGATCAAGGGATGTTGATTGAGCAAACACCGTGGGGGCCGGCCCATCGGTTGCAGGTGCCGTTGAAGATCACCGGGACGCCACTGCAATGGGCGCTGCCGGCCGGGGAACTGGGCGCCCATCGCGCGCAGTGGTGGTGATCATCAGATAGCTTTCGCGGGCAAGCCTCGCTCCTACAGATGTATATCGATCCAATGTGGGAGTGGGCTTGCCCGCGATGAGGCCCGAACAGTCACCGCAAACATCGTCGCGTAGTTGTTTTTTAACTAAACAGATAAAACGAAATAACGTTTATTCATTAATTCCAGTACCGCGCACCTGATAAATCAAATCTGTCATATAAAACAGTTATCAGAAAATTGGCGAAACCGCAGAAACACACTAATTTCAAAGCCCAAGCAATACCGCTTACGCCCACCTGACTTGCCCCCCTCTGAACAGGGCTTCCCCGGCAATACCGCTATGCCCGAGAACGATACATAAGTCTTTCATTAACAATGGAATGTGCCCATGCACTGATCTATGTCAGCTGATTGAACAGCCTGCAGAACTACTCTGTTGTCTCTCTTCTCCTGCACTGGAGTCATGCCATGTCTGAATCCCCCGGAAAACTGAAACTCGGTGCGCTCGTTGCTTTAGTGGTCGGTTCAATGATTGGTGGCGGAATATTCTCTTTGCCCCAGAACATGGCTGCCAGTGCTGACGTTGGTGCTGTTCTTATTGGTTGGGCGATTACCGCGGTGGGCATGTTGACCCTCGCTTTCGTCTTCCAGACCCTGGCCAATCGCAAGCCTGATCTGGATGGCGGTGTTTATGCCTACGCCAAGGCCGGGTTCGGCGACTACATGGGTTTCTCGTCCGCCTGGGGATACTGGATCAGCGCCTGGCTGGGCAATGTGGGTTACTTCGTGCTGTTGTTCAGCACCCTCGGTTATTTCTTTCCGATCTTCGGCGAAGGCAACACCGTTGCTGCCGTCATCGGCGCCTCGCTCCTGCTCTGGGCGGTGCACTTTCTGGTTTTACGGGGAATCAAGGAAGCGGCGTTCATCAACCTGGTGACCACCGTGGCCAAGGTCGTGCCGCTGCTGCTGTTCGTATTGATCGCCGTGTTCGCCTTCAAACTGGAGATCTTCACCGCTGACATCTGGGGCGTGAAAAACCCGGACCTGGGCAGCGTGATGAACCAGGTGCGCAAGATGATGCTGGTCACCGTGTGGGTGTTTATCGGCATCGAAGGCGCGAGCATTTTCTCGGCCCGCGCGGAAAAACGCAGCGACGTCGGTAAGGCCACGGTTATCGGTTTCATCACCGTGCTGCTGTTCCTGGTGCTGGTGAACATTCTGTCGCTGGGCATCATGACCCAACCTGCACTGGCGAAACTGCAGAACCCGTCGATGGCCGCGGTGCTGGAACACGTGGTCGGTCATTGGGGCGCGGTGCTGATCAGCGTCGGCCTGATCATTTCCTTGCTCGGGGCGTTGCTGTCGTGGGTGCTGCTGTGCGCGGAAATCATGTTCGCTGCCGCCAAGGACCACACCATGCCGGCGTTTTTGCGCCGTGAAAACGCCAACCTTGTACCGGCCAACGCACTGTGGCTGACCAACGCGATGGTGCAGCTGTTCCTGATCATCACGCTGTTTTCGGCCAGCACTTACCTGTCGCTGATCTACCTCGCCACCTCAATGATTCTGGTGCCGTACCTGTGGTCGGCGGCCTATGCCGTGCTGCTGGCAGTGCGCGGCGAGAGCTATGAAAACGCTGCGGCCGAGCGCAGCAAAGACCTGGTCATCGGTGGCATCGCACTGATCTACGCGATCTGGCTGTTGTACGCCGGCGGCGTCAAATACTTGCTGCTCTCCGCCCTGCTGTATGCCCCCGGCGCGATCCTGTTCGCCAAGGCCAAACTTGAAGTCGACAAACCGGTTTTCACTAACGTCGAGAAGCTGATTTTCGTCGCCGTCGTCATAGGCGCCCTGGTGGCGGCCTATGGGCTGTATGCCGGCTTTCTGACCCTTTAGCACTGTAATGAAAAGCAGCACCTGAATGTTTTGATCTGGAGGAACACGGTAATGACCACGGAAAAAGTTAAGTACGGCGTCCATTCCGAAGCCGGCAAACTGCGCAAAGTCATGGTTTGCTCCCCCGGCCTGGCCCACCAGCGGCTGACCCCGAACAACTGCGACGAACTGCTGTTCGATGATGTGCTGTGGGTCGCCCAAGCCAAACGCGATCACTTCGACTTCGTCACCAAAATGCGCGAGCGTGGTGTCGACGTGCTGGAAATGCACAACCTGCTGACGGACATCGTCGCGATGCCTGAAGCGCTGGACTGGATTCTGGAACGCAAGATCACCGCCAATTCGGTCGGCCTCGGCCTGGTCCATGAAGTGGGAGCCTGGCTACGTAGCCTGGAACCACGCAAGATCGCCGAGTTCCTCATCGGCGGGGTTTCCGCCGATGACCTGCCAGACAGTTTCGGTGGCAAGACCATCCAGATGTTCCGCGACTTCCTCGGTCATTCCAGCTTCATTCTGCCGCCGCTACCCAACACCCAGTTCACCCGCGACACCACCTGCTGGATCTATGGCGGTGTGACCCTGAACCCGATGCACTGGCCGGCGCGCCGTCAGGAAACCCTGCTGGCCACCGCCATTTACAAATTCCACCCGCAGTTCACCAATGCCGACTTTCAGATCTGGTACGGCGACCCGGACCAGGATCACGGCAGCGCCACCCTTGAGGGCGGTGACGTGATGCCGATCGGCAACGGTGTGGTGTTAATCGGCATGGGCGAGCGCTCGTCCCGCCAGGCCATCGGCCAATTGGCGGTCAACCTGTTCAAGAACAAAGCGGTGGAACGAGTCATCGTCGCCGGCCTGCCGAAATCCCGCGCAGCGATGCATCTGGACACCGTGTTCAGCTTCTGCGACCGCGACCTGGTGACGATTTTCCCGGAAGTGGTGAAGCAGATCGTCGCCTTCAGCCTGCGCCCCGATGAAAGCAAACCGGGCGGCATCGACGTGCGCCGTGAAGAAGCCAGCTTCCTCGACACCGTGGCCAAGGCCCTCAACCTCAAGGCGCTGCGCGTCGTCGAAACCGGAGGTAACGCCTTTGCCGCCGAACGCGAGCAATGGGACGACGGCAACAACGTGGTGGCGGTGGAGCCAGGCGTGGTCATCGGCTACGACCGCAACACCTACACCAACACCCTGCTGCGCAAGGCCGGCGTCGAGGTCATCACCATCAGCGCCAGTGAGCTCGGGCGCGGGCGTGGCGGTGGCCACTGCATGACCTGCCCGATCATTCGCGACCCTATCGATTATTAACTTTCGAGCCTTGGCCGATGCTTATCCAGCACGGCCGAGGGGATAACCGAAACCCAAGGAGATCCAATCATGGCTTTCAACATGCGCAACCGCAGCCTGCTCTCGCTGATGCACCACACCACTCGCGAGCTGCACTACCTGCTGGACCTGTCCCGCGACCTCAAACGCGCCAAATACACCGGCACCGAGCGTGCGCACCTGCAAGGCAAGAACATCGCGCTGATCTTCGAAAAAACCTCGACCCGCACCCGGTGCGCCTTCGAAGTCGCGGCCCATGACCAAGGCGCCCACGTCACTTACATCGACCCGGTGTCGTCGCAGATCGGCCACAAGGAAAGCATGAAAGACACCGCCCGCGTGCTGGGGCGGATGTTCGACGCCATCGAGTACCGCGGCTTCGAACAGGAAATCGTCGAAGAGCTGGCCAAGTTCGCCGGCGTACCGGTGTTCAACGGTCTGACCGCTGAATTCCACCCGACGCAAATGATCGCCGACACCCTGACCATGCGCGAACACAGCGACAAACCGCTGCACGACATCAGCTACGCCTACCTCGGCGATGCGCGCTACAACATGGGTAATTCGTTGCTGATGATCGGCGCCAAACTCGGCATGGACGTGCGCATCGCCGCGCCGAAAGCGCTGTGGCCACATCAGGACTTCATCGATCAGTGCAAAGCCTTCGCCGAAGAGAGCGGCGCGCGCATCACCATCACCGAAGACCCGAAAGCCGCGGTCAAGGACGTGGACTTCATCCACACTGACATCTGGGTGTCGATGGGTGAGCCGGTGGAAGCGTGGGACGAGCGCATCGAGCAACTGCTGCCGTACCAGGTCAACGCCGACATGATGAAGGCCTCGGGCAACCCGCGCGTGAAGTTCATGCACTGCCTGCCGGCGTTCCACAACAGCGAAACCAAGGTCGGCAAGGACATCGCCGCACGCTATCCGCACCTGGCCAACGGCGTCGAAGTGACTGAAGAAGTCTTCGAATCGCCTGCCAACATCGCCTTCGAGCAAGCGGAAAACCGTATGCACACCATCAAGGCTATTCTGGTGTCGGCGCTGGCGGATGTCTGACGGCTGAACACTGGTTGCGGTGATCGTTCCCACGCTCTGCGTGGGAATGCATCCACTGACGCTCCGCGTCACATGGGACGCTCCGCGTCCCAGGCGGCATTCCCACGGGGACCGTGGGAACGATCATCGTGTTGTTCGCTCCCTCTCTGAAAGGATCTGCATTATGCGTATCGTCGTTGCTCTGGGCGGTAATGCCCTGCTCCGCCGGGGTGAACCCCTGACTGCGGACAACCAGCGCGCCAACATCCGGATCGCCACCGAACAGATCGCCAAGGTCTACCCCGGCAACCAACTGGTGATCGCCCACGGCAATGGTCCGCAGGTCGGCCTGTTGTCGCTGCAAGCGGCGGCCTACACCCAGGTTTCTCCTTACCCGCTGGACGTGCTCGGTGCCGAAACCGAAGGCATGATCGGCTACATCATCGAACAGGAACTGGGCAACCTGCTGGACTTCGAAGTCCCGTTCGCCACCCTGCTGACCCAGGTCGAAGTCGACCCCAACGACCCGGCGTTCCGGGCCCCCAGCAAACCCATCGGCCCGGTCTATTCCAAGGCCGACGCCGAGAAACTCGCCGCCGAGAAAGGCTGGGCCATCGCCCCGGACGGCGACAAGTTCCGGCGCGTGGTCGCCAGCCCGAAACCCAAACGTATCTTCGAAATCCGCCCGATCAAGTGGCTGCTGGAAAAAGGCAGCATCGTGATCTGCGCCGGCGGTGGGGGCATCCCGACGATGTACGGCGCCAGCGGCAAACTGCAAGGCGTGGAAGCGGTGATCGACAAAGACCTGTGCTCGGCGCTGCTGGCCGAACAGCTTGAAAGCGATCTGTTAGTGATCGCCACCGACGTCAGCGCGGCGTTCATCGATTTCGGCAAACCCACGCAGAAAGCCATTGCCCAGGCCCACCCCGATGAAATGGACAAACTCGGCTTCGCCGCCGGCTCAATGGGACCAAAGGTCCAGGCGGCCTGCGAGTTCGCCCGCCATACTGGGAAAGTCGCGGTAATCGGTTCACTCTCGGACATCGAAGCGATCGTCCAGGGCAAGGCCGGCACCCGTATCAGCACAGCGACGCCTGGCATCAGCTATCAATAGAAAGAAACGCAGGGAGGCAGGCGCGAGGTCTGCCCTGATTCAATGCCTTTGAAGGAGAGACGCCAATGGCCAAGTTTGAGCCCGGTCACCTGCACATCGAGCGCCACGCACTGAACAAGGGCGATGTCAGCTACAACGTGTGCATCGACTATGAAGTCACCCAGGATCCCAAGGAGGGCAAAGGGATGCAGTTCACGATGCACGGCAGCATCCAGGGCAAGGAACTGACGGAGTCATTTTTCCTGCCAAAGGATCAGGCCTATAACTTCGCCAGTAACGTCACCAGAATCGCCGAGAAGTACGGCATCCCCAAGACGCTGAGCAGCATCGGTTCAATTCACCAGTACTACGATGCAATGTTCGAAGACGTGCGGGCACAGCTCAACATGAAGTCGGGCGATCCGGTCAAACCCGAACACCTGGAATAACGTTTGGAAGATCAAAAGATCGCAGCCTTCGGCAGCTCCTACAGGGGAATGCGCTTGGCGTAGGAGCTGCCGAAGGCTGCGATCTTTTCAAGCCATCTCCCATTACCGATTTCACCTACCACCCTCCTGCAAGGCATACTTGCCACCCTCCGCACTCCAGAATCAAGCCGCCCCATGCGCATCCACGTCAGTTTCATCGACCGCGTCGGTATCACCCAGGAAGTCCTGGCCTTGCTCGGTGGGCGCAATCTCAATCTGGATGCGGTGGAAATGGTGCCACCCAACGTCTACATCGACGCCCCGACCTTGAGCCCGGCCGTGCTCGAAGAGCTGCGCGATGCGCTGTTCAACGTGCATGGCGTGCAAGCGGTGACGGTGGTCGACATCCTTCCCGGTCAACGCCGTCACTTGCAGCTCGATGCGCTGCTCGCCGCCATGACCGACCCGGTGCTGGCCCTGGACAGCGCCGGCAAGGTGCTGCTGGCCAACCCGGCACTGATTGCCCTGTACGGTCGCGAGCCGGCGGGTGAAAGCATCAGCGAGCTGTTTGCCGACCCGGCGCTGCTCGACACATTGCTGGAAAACGGCTTCCGCCTGCCGCTGCGCGAAATCACCGTCAACGGTCAAACCCTGCTGCTGGACGCCACGCCGATCACCGACGCCGGCGCCCTGCTGACCCTGTATCAACCGAACCGCATCGGTGAACGCCTCTCGGCGCTGCACCACGACCACGCTGAAGGTTTCGATGCCCTGCTCGGCGAATCGCCAGCGATTCGTACGCTCAAGGCCCGCGCCCAGCGGGTCGCCGCCCTCGATGCACCACTGCTGATCCAGGGTGAAACCGGCACCGGTAAAGAACTGGTGGCCCGTGCCTGTCACGCCATCAGCGCCCGCCACAGTTCACCGTTCCTGGCCTTGAACTGCGCGGCACTGCCGGAAAACCTCGCCGAAAGCGAACTGTTCGGCTACGCCCCCGGCGCCTTCACCGGGGCACAACGGGGCGGCAAGCCAGGGCTGATGGAGCTGGCCAACCAAGGCACGGTATTTCTCGACGAAATTGGCGAGATGTCGCCGTATTTGCAGGCGAAGCTGCTGCGTTTTCTCAACGACGGCAGCTTCCGTCGGGTCGGTGGCGATCGCGAAGTGAAGGTCAACGTGCGGATCCTCAGCGCGACCCATCGCGACCTGGAAAAAATGGTCAGCGAAGGCACCTTCCGCGAAGACCTGTTCTATCGTCTCAATGTCCTGAACGTCGCAGTCCCGCCCCTGCGCGAGCGCGGCCAGGACATTCTGCTGCTGGCGCGCTATTTCATGCAGCAGGCCTGCGCGCAGATCCAGCGCCCGGTCTGTCGCCTGGCCCCCGGCACCTACCCGGCGCTACTGGGCAACCGCTGGCCCGGCAACGTGCGGCAATTGCAGAACGTGATCTTCCGCGCCGCGGCGATTTGCGAAAGCAGCCTGGTGGACATCGGCGACCTCGACATTGCCGGCACCTCTGTGGCGCGCCAGAGCGACATTGAGGTCGACAGCCTCGAACAGGCCATGGAAGCGTTCGAGAAGGACCTGCTGGAAAAGCTCTACGTCAGCTACCCCTCGACCCGCCAACTGGCCAGCCGCCTGCAAACCTCCCACACCGCGATTGCCCATCGGTTGCGCAAGTACGGGATTCCCAATAAGCCGTGAGGCTTACTCGGTCGGATGTTGGAACACCGTCTTCAATCCGACACATCCCCCGTAGGAGCTGCCGAAGGCTGCGATCTTTTGACTTTCGCCTTGCAGTGCCTGGGACAAGATCGCAGCCTTCGGCAGCTCCTACGGGTCGGGTTCCAATTCAAGGGTTTCTAACCTGTTTAAAAGCGACCTCCATCTGTACTGAAAGCGCTACAGTGGAATGATATCGATACACCCCTTCCTGATCAGCGCTGTCCAAGGCTTTGATCCACCTAAGCTTTTTTCTTTGGCTCGAGCTGTAGCGATTTCGCTACAGCTACAGAAACACGACGGTCCATACAAATTCATAAGTCATTGTTTTTAAACAACAAAATAACATTGGCCGCGATTTTGCTAAGTAACCACTCATAAAGCAGGGCATTGCCCCTGCATTCCATCGCGTCCACCAGACGAGTCTGGCCCCCTTAGGAGTTTCCATGAGCGAGTTGCGTTTTACTGAAGATCACGAATGGCTGCGCACCGAAGCTGACGGCTCCGTTACAGTCGGCATCACCGCTTTCGCGCAGAACGCACTGGGCGACGTGGTTTTCGTACAACTGCCTGAGCTGCAGTCCTACGACAAAGGCGCAGAAGCCGCCACCGTGGAATCGGTAAAAGCCGCCAGCGGCGTGTACATGCCTCTGGACGGAGAAGTGGTCGAGACCAACCCGGCCCTCGATAGCAGCCCTGAACTGGTCAACGAAGATCCGCTGGGCGAAGGCTGGTTCTTCCGCTTCAAGCCAACCGACGCCTCGGCTGTCGGCCAACTGCTGGATCAAGACGCTTACGACCGTCTGATTGCCCAAGCCTGAGGAGCCCCGACATGACTCAAGTCAATCTGACGACCGCCAACGAATTCATCACCCGCCACATCGGCCCGCGTGCAGGCGACGAGCAAGCCATGCTCAACAGCCTCGGTTTCGACTCCCTGGAAGCCCTGAGCGCCAGCGTGATTCCCGACAGCATCAAAGGCACCAGCATCCTCGGCCTCGAAGACGGCCTGAGCGAAGCCGATGCCCTGGCGTTGATCAAATCCATCGCCGGCAAAAACCAGCTGTTCAAGACCTACATCGGTCAGGGCTACTACGGCACGCACACACCGTCGCCGATCCTGCGCAACCTGCTGGAAAACCCGGCCTGGTACACCGCTTACACCCCGTACCAGCCAGAAATTTCCCAGGGCCGTCTCGAAGCGCTGTTGAACTTCCAGACCCTGATCAGCGACTTGACCGGCCTGCCGATCGCCAACGCCTCCCTACTGGACGAAGCCACTGCCGCTGCCGAAGCGATGACCTTCTGCAAACGCCTGAGCAAGAACAAGGGCAGCCACGCCTTCTTCGCCTCCGTTCATTGCCACCCGCAAACCCTCGACGTTTTGCGCACCCGTGCCGAGCCTTTGGGCATCGACGTGGTCGTTGGCGACGAGCGTGAACTGACCGACGTGACGCCGTTCTTCGGCGCCTTGTTGCAATACCCGGCCAGCAACGGTGACGTGTTCGACTACCGCGAACTGACCGAGCGCTTCCACGCCGCTAATGCACTGGTCGCGGTCGCTGCTGACTTGCTGGCCCTGACCGTGCTGACCCCACCGGGCGAGTTCGGCGCCGACGTGGCCATCGGCAGCGCACAACGCTTCGGCGTGCCGCTGGGCTTCGGTGGTCCGCACGCGGCGTACTTCTCCACCAAGGATGCATTCAAGCGCGACATGCCGGGCCGTCTGGTCGGCGTTTCCGTGGACCGTTTCGGCAAGCCGGCCCTGCGCCTGGCCATGCAGACCCGCGAGCAACACATCCGTCGCGAGAAAGCCACCAGCAACATCTGCACCGCCCAGGTGCTGTTGGCCAACATCGCCAGCATGTACGCCGTGTACCACGGCCCGAAAGGCCTGACGCAGATCGCCAATCGCATTCATCACCTGACCGCGATCCTCGCCAAAGGCTTGAGCGCACTGGGCCTGAGCGTCGAGCAAGCCAGCTTCTTCGACACCTTGACGATCAAAACCGGCGCGCAAACGGCAGCCCTGCACGACAAGGCTCATGCGCAGAAGATCAACCTGCGCGTGGTCGATGCTGAGCGTCTGGGTCTGTCCCTCGACGAAACCAGCAGCCAGGCTGACGTCGAAACCCTGTGGAACCTGCTGGCCGACGGCAAGGCACTGCCGGACTTCGCTGCATTGGCCGCATCGGTCCAAAGCACCCTCCCGGCCGCACTGGTTCGCCAATCGCCAATCCTCAGCCACCCGGTGTTCAACCGTTATCACTCCGAAACCGAGCTGATGCGCTACCTGCGCAAACTGGCGGACAAGGACCTGGCCCTGGATCGCACCATGATCCCGCTGGGTTCCTGCACCATGAAACTCAACGCCGCCAGCGAAATGATCCCGGTGACCTGGGCTGAATTCGGTGCCCTGCACCCGTTCGCTCCGGCCGAGCAAAGCGCCGGCTATCAGCAACTGACCGATGAACTGGAAGCGATGCTCTGCGCCGCCACCGGTTACGACTCGATCTCCCTGCAACCGAACGCCGGTTCCCAGGGTGAATACGCAGGTCTGTTGGCGATCCGTGCCTACCACCAGAGCCGTGGCGAAGACCGTCGCGACATCTGCCTGATCCCGTCGTCCGCCCACGGCACCAACCCGGCCACCGCCAACATGGCCGGCATGCGCGTGGTTGTGACCGCGTGCGATGCCCGTGGCAACGTCGACATCGAAGACCTGCGCGCCAAGGCCATCGAGCACCGCGAGCACCTCGCTGCGCTGATGATCACTTACCCGTCGACCCACGGTGTGTTCGAAGAAGGCATCCGCGAAATCTGCGGCATCATTCACGACAACGGCGGCCAGGTGTATATCGATGGCGCGAACATGAACGCCATGGTCGGCCTCTGCGCACCGGGCAAGTTCGGCGGCGACGTATCGCACCTGAACCTGCACAAAACCTTCTGCATCCCACACGGCGGTGGCGGCCCGGGCGTCGGCCCGATTGGCGTCAAGTCGCACCTGACGCCGTTCCTGCCGGGCCACGCCCAGATGGAACGCAAGGAAGGCGCGGTCTGCGCGGCACCGTTCGGCAGCGCGAGCATTCTGCCGATCACCTGGATGTACATTCGAATGATGGGCGGTGCCGGCCTCAAGCGCGCTTCGCAATTGGCGATCCTGAATGCCAACTACATTTCCCGTCGCCTCGAAGAGCACTATCCAGTGCTGTACACCGGCAGCAACGGTCTGGTGGCGCACGAGTGCATCCTCGACCTGCGTCCGCTGAAAGACAGCAGCGGCATCAGCGTCGATGACGTGGCCAAGCGCCTGATCGACTTCGGCTTCCACGCCCCGACCATGTCGTTCCCGGTGGCCGGCACGTTGATGATCGAGCCGACCGAGAGCGAATCCAAGGAAGAACTGGACCGCTTCTGCGACGCCATGATCCGCATCCGCGAAGAAATCCGCGCAGTGGAAAACGGCACGCTGGACAAGGATGACAACCCACTGAAAAACGCCCCGCACACCGCTGCGGAAATCGTTGGCGAGTGGACTCACCCGTACAGCCGCGAGCAAGCTGTTTACCCGGTAGCGTCGCTGATCGAAGCCAAGTACTGGCCGCCGGTCGGTCGCGTCGACAACGTGTTTGGCGATCGCAACCTGGTCTGCGCCTGCCCGTCGATCGAAAGCTACGCTTGATCTATAGGGGGCGAGTTACTCGCCCCCTTCAACAACACCGCACTCCCCCTGTAGGAGCTGCCGCAGGCTGCGATCTTT